>NZ_CP074380.1:308750-617500 GCF_022695595.1 Streptomyces sp. MST-110588 | reverse complement strand
GGACGTGGGAGGCCGCGATAGGCCCCGGGGAGCTGTCAACCGAGCTTTGATCCGGGGGTGTCCGAATGGGGAAACCCGGCAGTCGTCATGGGCTGTCACCCATACCTGAACACATAGGGTATGTGGAGGGAACGCGGGGAAGTGAAACATCTCAGTACCCGCAGGAAGAGAAAACAACCGTGATTCCGGGAGTAGTGGCGAGCGAAACCGGATGAGGCCAAACCAGTTACGTGTGATACCCGGCAGGGGTTGCGTGGCTGGGGTTGTGGGATCGCGCTTTCATCGTCTGCCGGCGGTGAGGTGAGTCAGAAATTGCTGATGTAGGCGAAGGACATGCGAAAGGTCCGGCGTAGAGGGTAAGACCCCCGTAGCTGAAATGTCAGTAACTTGCTTGTGCGACACCCAAGTAGCACGGGGCCCGTGAAATCCCGTGTGAATCTGGCGGGACCACCCGCTAAGCCTAAATATTCCCTGGTGACCGATAGCGGATAGTACCGTGAGGGAATGGTGAAAAGTACCGCGGGAGCGGAGTGAAATAGTACCTGAAACCGTGTGCCTACAAGCCGTGGGAGCGTCGCGCAAGAACTTGTTCTTGCGTCGTGACTGCGTGCCTTTTGAAGAATGAGCCTGCGAGTTTGCGGTATGTTGCGAGGTTAACCCGGGTGGGGTAGCCGTAGCGAAAGCGAGTCCGAAGAGGGCGTTGAGTAGCGTGCCCAAGACCCGAAGCGGAGTGATCTAGCCATGGGCAGGTTGAAGCGGAGGTAAGACTTCGTGGAGGACCGAACCCACCAGGGTTGAAAACCTGGGGGATGACCTGTGGTTAGGGGTGAAAGGCCAATCAAACTCCGTGATAGCTGGTTCTCCCCGAAATGCATTTAGGTGCAGCGTCGTGTGTTTCTTGCCGGAGGTAGAGCACTGGATAGGCGATGGGCCCTACCGGGTTACTGACCTTAGCCAAACTCCGAATGCCGGTAAGTGAGAGCGCGGCAGTGAGACTGTGGGGGATAAGCTCCATGGTCGAGAGGGAAACAGCCCAGAGCATCGACTAAGGCCCCTAAGCGTGTGCTAAGTGGGAAAGGATGTGGAGTCGCAGAGACAACCAGGAGGTTGGCTTAGAAGCAGCCACCCTTGAAAGAGTGCGTAATAGCTCACTGGTCAAGTGATTCCGCGCCGACAATGTAGCGGGGCTCAAGCACACCGCCGAAGTCGTGTCATTGCGGTATTACCCCTAACGGGGATCGTGATGGGTAGGGGAGCGTCGTGTGCCGGGTGAAGCAGCACTGGAAGGTAGTTGTGGACGGTTCACGAGTGAGAATGCAGGCATGAGTAGCGATACACACGTGGGAAACGTGTGCGCCGATTGACTAAGGGTTCCTGGGTCAAGCTGATCTGCCCAGGGTAAGTCGGGACCTAAGGCGAGGCCGACAGGCGTAGTCGATGGACAACCGGTTGATATTCCGGTACCCGCTTTGAAACGCCCAGTATCGAGCCCATTAATGCTAAGGCCGTGAAGCCGCCCTGCGCTCTTCGGAGCAAGGGGAGTGGTGGAGCCGCTGACCCAAGGTGGTAGTAGGTAAGTGATGGGGTGACGCAGGAAGGTAGTCCAGCCCGGGCGGTGGTTGTCCCGGGGTAAGGGTGTAGGCCGTGCGGTAGGCAAATCCGTCGCACGTTAAGGCTGAGACCTGATGCCGAGCCGATTGTGGTGAAGTGGATGATCCTATGCTGTCGAGAAAAGCCTCTAGCGAGTTTCATGGCGGCCCGTACCCTAAACCGACTCAGGTGGTCAGGTAGAGAATACCGAGGCGTTCGGGTGAACTATGGTTAAGGAACTCGGCAAAATGCCCCCGTAACTTCGGGAGAAGGGGGGCCATTGCTGGTGAGGGGTCTTGCATCCTGAGCTGGTGGTGGCCGCAGAGACCAGCGAGAAGCGACTGTTTACTAAAAACACAGGTCCGTGCGAAGCCGTAAGGCGATGTATACGGACTGACGCCTGCCCGGTGCTGGAACGTTAAGGGGACCGGTTAGTGACCTTTCGGGGTTGCGAAGCTGAGAACTTAAGCGCCAGTAAACGGCGGTGGTAACTATAACCATCCTAAGGTAGCGAAATTCCTTGTCGGGTAAGTTCCGACCTGCACGAATGGCGTAACGACTTCTCGACTGTCTCAACCATAGGCCCGGTGAAATTGCACTACGAGTAAAGATGCTCGTTTCGCGCAGCAGGACGGAAAGACCCCGGGACCTTTACTATAGCTTGATATTGGTGTTCGGTTCGGCTTGTGTAGGATAGGTGGGAGACTGTGATCTCGTCACGCCAGTGGCGGGGGAGTCGTTGTTGAAATACCACTCTGGTCGTGCTGGATGTCTAACCTGGGTCCGTGATCCGGATCAGGGACAGTGTCTGGTGGGTAGTTTAACTGGGGCGGTTGCCTCCTAAAGGGTAACGGAGGCGCCCAAAGGTTCCCTCAGCCTGGTTGGCAATCAGGTGTTGAGTGTAAGTGCACAAGGGAGCTTGACTGTGAGACTGACGGGTCGAGCAGGTACGAAAGTAGGGACTAGTGATCCGGCGGTGGCTTGTGGAAGCGCCGTCGCTCAACGGATAAAAGGTACCCCGGGGATAACAGGCTGATCTTCCCCAAGAGTCCATATCGACGGGATGGTTTGGCACCTCGATGTCGGCTCGTCGCATCCTGGGGCTGGAGTCGGTCCCAAGGGTTGGGCTGTTCGCCCATTAAAGCGGTACGCGAGCTGGGTTTAGAACGTCGTGAGACAGTTCGGTCCCTATCCGCTGTGCGCGTAGGAGTCTTGAGAAGGGCTGTCCCTAGTACGAGAGGACCGGGACGGACGGACCTCTGGTGTGCCAGTTGTTCTGCCAAGGGCATGGCTGGTTGGCTACGTTCGGAAAGGATAACCGCTGAAAGCATCTAAGCGGGAAGCCTGCTTCGAGATGAGGGCTCCCACCTCCTTTGAGGGGTTAAGGCTCCCAGTAGACGACTGGGTTGATAGGCCAGATATGGAAGCGCCGTAAGGTGTGGAGTTGACTGGTACTAATAGGCCGAGGGCTTGTCCTCAGTTGCTCGCGTCCACTGTGTAGGTTCTGAAGTAACGAACTCGCCTGTGCTGGCTGGAGTTCATCTTCATAGTGTTTCGGTGGTCATAGCGTTAGGGAAACGCCCGGTTACATTCCGAACCCGGAAGCTAAGCCTTTCAGCGCCGATGGTACTGCAGGGGGGACCCTGTGGGAGAGTAGGACGCCGCCGAACAAACTTTAGGGGAAGCCCCGCACCGTATGGTGCGGGGCTTTCTGCATTTGTGGGCCCGGGCCCCGCGGCGCGGGTCCGTGAACGGGCCAGGTAAGGTCGGGGTGCATCGTCGGTACGTTCCCCACAGGAGGCCCCCGGGTGGAGGTCCAGGAGACGCAGGTCCAGACGGATCGCGTCCTCACCATCCCGAACATTCTGAGCATGGCCCGTCTCGTCGGCGTGCCGGTGTTCTTGTGGCTGATCCTGTGGCCGGAGTTCGGCGGCCCGGAGTCGGCGAACTACTGGGCGCTGGTGGTGCTCGCCCTCAGCGGTGTCAGTGACTACCTCGACGGGAAGCTGGCCCGCCGCTGGAATCAGATCAGCCGGCTCGGCCGGGTCCTGGACCCGGCCGCCGACCGGCTGTACATCCTGTCGACGCTGGTCGGACTGACGTGGCGCGGAATCCTTCCGCTGTGGCTCACCGCGGCGCTGCTGGCCCGCGAACTGATGCTGCTGATCGCCGTCTCCGTCCTCGCCCGGCACCGCTACGGCCCTCCCCAGGTGAACTTCCTGGGCAAGGCGGCTACATTCAACTTGATGTATGCGTTCCCGTTGCTTCTGCTCAGTTACGGGCACCACTGGTTCAACACCATCGCAGGAATTTTCGGATGGGCTTTCGCCGGATGGGGTACAGCGCTGTATTGGTGGGCAGGGATCCTCTACGTGGTACAGGTTCGCCGACTGATCAGGGCGGACGCCACAGTCGACTGAGCCCCCCGCAGGGACGGGAGGCCAGGTCCGGCCGGTGCGTACCGGCCGGACCTCGTGCTCGGAAACCGCGGAACGGCGGGGGACCGGAGGCTACGGCCCGGACGGGCGGGTGAGGTCGGCAAGATTGTCGTCTCTTCGAGGAGGACGCTTCCGACATGAAGGCCGTCGTGATGGCCGGTGGCGAGGGCACCCGTCTTCGCCCCATGACATCGAGCATGCCCAAGCCGCTGCTGCCTGTGGCCAACAGGCCGATCATGGAACATGTACTGCGGCTGCTGAAACGGCATGGACTCAGCGAGACCGTGGTGACCGTGCAATTCCTTGCGTCTCTTGTGCGGAACTACTTCGGTGACGGGGAAGAGCTCGGCATGGAGCTCACCTATGCCAACGAGGAAAAGCCCCTGGGGACCGCCGGCAGCGTGAAGAACGCCGAGGAGGCCCTCAAGGACGACGCCTTCCTCGTGATCTCGGGTGACGCCCTCACCGACTTCGATCTCACCGAGCTGATCCGTTTCCACAAAGAAAAGGGCGCGCTCGTCACCGTCTGCCTCACGAGGGTCCCCAACCCCCTGGAATTCGGTATCACGATCGTCGACGAGGAAGGCAAGGTAGAGCGCTTCCTGGAGAAGCCGACGTGGGGCCAGGTGTTCTCCGACACCGTCAACACCGGTATCTACGTCATGGAGCCCGAGGTCTTCGACTACGTCGAGCCCGACGTTCCGGTGGACTGGTCCGGTGATGTCTTCCCGCAGCTCATGAAGGAGGGCAAGCCCGTCTACGGCTACATCGCCGAGGGCTACTGGGAGGACGTCGGCACCCACGAGAGCTATGTCAAGGCCCAGGCCGACGTCCTGGAGGGCAAGGTCGACGTCGACATCGACGGCTTCGAGATCTCGCCCGGCGTATGGGTCGCCGAGGGCGCCGAGGTGCATCCGGACGCGGTCCTGCGCGGCCCCCTGTACATCGGCGACTACGCGAAGGTCGAAGCGGGCGCGGAGATCCGCGAGCACACCATCGTGGGCTCCAACGTCGTGGTCAAGAGCGGCGCCTTCCTCCACAAGGCCGTGGTGCACGACAACGTCTACATCGGGCAGCAGAGCAATCTGCGCGGCTGTGTCATCGGCAAGAACACCGACGTCATGCGTGCCGCCCGGATCGAGGACGGCGCGGTCATCGGCGACGAGTGTCTGGTCGGTGAGGAATCGATTGTTCAGGGCAATGTACGGGTCTACCCGTTCAAGACCATCGAGGCCGGCGCCTTCGTCAACACCTCGGTGATCTGGGAGTCCCGCGGCCAGGCCCATCTGTTCGGCGCGCGGGGCGTCTCCGGCATCCTCAACGTCGAGATCACCCCGGAGCTCGCGGTACGGCTCGCCGGGGCGTACGCCACGACCCTGAAGAAGGGCTCCACGGTCACCACGGCGCGTGACCACTCCCGGGGCGCGCGGGCCCTGAAACGAGCGGTGATCTCCGCGCTCCAGGCCAGCGCCATCGACGTACGGGACCTGGAGAACGTACCGCTGCCGGTGGCCCGCCAGCAGACGGCCCGGGGCAGCGCCGGCGGCATCATGGTGCGGACCACCCCCGGGGTCCCCGATTCCGTCGACATCATGTTCTTCGACGAGCGCGGCGCCGACCTCTCGCAGGCCGGACAGCGCAAGCTGGACCGGGTCTACGCGCGCCAGGAGTACCGGCGGGCGTTCCCGGGCGAGATCGGCGACCTGCACTTCCCCTCCAGCGTCTTCGACTCCTACACCGGCTCCCTGCTGCGGGCCATGAACACCACCGGCATCAGCGAGTCCGGCCTGAAGGTGGTCGTGGACGCCTCCAACGGCAGTGCGGGCCTGGTGCTGCCGAGCCTGCTGGGCCGGCTGGGTGTCGATTCACTGACCATCAATCCCGGACTGGACGAGTCCCGGCCGACCGAGACCGCCGATGCCCGGCGCTCCGGTCTCGTACGGCTGGGTGAGATCGTGGCCTCGGCCCGCGCGGCGTTCGGCGTGCGGTTCGACCCGGTCGGGGAGCGGCTGTCCCTGGTGGACGAGCGGGGGCGGATCATCGAGGACGACCGCGCCCTGCTGGTCATGCTCGACCTGGTGGCGGCCGAGCGGCGCAGCGGCCGGGTGGCGCTGCCCGTGACCACGACCCGGATCGCGGAACAGGTCGCCGCCTACCACGGTACGCAGGTGGAGTGGACGGCCACCTCGCCCGGTGATCTGACGCGGGTGGGCCGCGGTGACGACACGATCTTCGGCGGTGACGGCCGTGGCGGCTTCATCGTCCCGGAGTTCAGCAGTGTCTTCGACGGTGCCGCCGCGTTCGTACGGCTGATCGGGCTGGTGGCACGTACCCAGCTCACGCTCAGTCAGATAGACGCCCGCATTCCGCGCGCCCATGTGCAGCGGCGCGACCTGGCGACGCCATGGGCGGTCAAGGGCCTGGTCATGCGGCATGTCGTCGAAGCGGCGGGTGACCGGTCGGTGGACACCACCGACGGCGTACGGGTCGTGGAGGCCGACGGCCGCTGGGTGCTGGTGCTGCCCGACCCGGCGGAGGCCGTCACCCATCTGTGGGCGGAAGGCCCGGACGAGGCGTCCGCCCAGCAGTTGCTGGACGAGTGGTCCGCGGTGGTGGACAGCGCCGGCCGCTGAGGTGTGAGCCTGCCGGCCCCACCGGCGTGTCACGATTCGGCACGCCGGTGGGGCCATTGGGAGACTGTGCCGCCGACGTGCGACGATGTGCGGCATGTCGCAGCAGCGCCCCGATCGGAGCAACACCGCCCACGCGCCGCGTCCCGATGCGTCCATGTCGCTGCTGACCAACGTCATGGACCACAGTCTGGACGACGGTTACGCCGAGGCAGCCGCGCGCAGGTCGGAGGCCGGCCTACGGGGTCTACCGCGTACGCTGCGGGCGAAGTTGGGCCTGGCGGCCGGTCTGGTGCTGGCCGCGGTGGTGGTCACGGTGGGCGCCGCCCAGGCGCGGATATCGGCACCGACGCTGGCCAAGGAGCGCGAGGAACTGATCCACCGCATCGAGCGGGGCACGACCGAGGCGGACGAGGTGCAAAAGCACGTCGACACGCTGCGCGAGGACGTGGGGTCCATGCAGCGCGAGGCCCTGACCAAGCACGGCGGGGACCGGGCCGAGTTGCTGGCGCTGCTGGCGGGCTCCACCCAGGTCACCGGGCCCGGTGTGAAGCTGGTGGTCGACGACGCCAAGGAGGCGCACTCCGGCGGTGGCGACGGCCCGCGCGGCAGCAGCGGTTTCTCCGACACCGGCCGGCTGCGCGACCGCGACATGCAGCGGGTCGTCAACGGCTTGTGGGAGTCCGGCGCCGAGGCCGTTTCCGTCAACGGTCAGCGACTCACCTCCCTCTCGGCGATCAGGGCGGCGGGAGACGCCATACTGGTCGACAACAAGCCGCTGGCGCCGCCGTACACGGTGCTGGCGGTGGGGGACGGGCAGCGGCTCAGCGACGCATTCCACAAGAGTGCCGACGGGCAGTACCTCCACGTACTACAGAAGGATTACGGCATCCGCACCAAGATCTCCGCCGAGTCCGAGGTCAGGCTGCCGCCCGCGCCCAGTTTGATCGTACGTACCGCACAGCCGAAGGCCGGCGCCGCCAGGGCGGGCGGCGCCGACACAGGAAAGGGCACATCGTGATCGCCGTACTGGGCCTCATCGTGGGAGTCGTGGTCGGGCTGGTGGTGCGGCCCGTGGTGCCGACGGTGGTCGAGCCCTATCTGCCGATCGCCGTCGTCGCGGCGCTGGACGCCGTCTTCGGCGGGCTGCGCGCCATGCTGGACGGCATCTTCGACGACAAGGTCTTCGTCGTGTCCTTCCTGTCGAACGTGGTCGTGGCCGCACTGATCGTCTTCCTCGGTGACAAACTGGGCGTGGGTGCCCAACTGTCCACCGGTGTGGTCGTCGTGCTCGGCATCCGCATCTTCTCCAACGCCGCGGCCATCCGCCGGCACGTCTTCAGGGCGTGAGGCCGATGGGAGCCGACGAAGCGAACGGGGCCAACCCAACCGGCGGGGCCGGCGGGGCCGGCGGGGCCAACGGTGCTCAGGGGCCGGAGGAGACGCCGGAGCGACGGCAGCCACAGGAGCAGCCGCAGGAACAGCCGCGGAAGCAGGCGCCGGGACACGAGCCACCGGCGCGGGAGCAGACTCCGGAGCACGGGCAGACCTCGGAGCGCCAGGAGCTGCCGGCGCGGACACAGGCGCCGGAGCAGACACCGGAACCGGCGCCGGAGCAGCAGACGACGCCGGAACGGAAGCAGCCCCCGGAGCAGCGGCCCACGACAGGGCCCCAGCAGGGGAGCTGGAAGCCCCCCGCCCGGCGGCCCACGCCCCCGGAGGCCCCGACGGACTCCGGTCCGGCCGGTGCCGCCGGGGAGGCGGATTCCGACGCGCCCGGCGGCCCGGACCGTACGATGACCGGCCGGCAGCGGCTGATCGCCGGTCTGTGGCCGCCACGGCTGACCCGGGCTCAACTGATTGTCGCCCTGCTGCTGTTCATTCTCGGCCTCGGCCTGGCGATTCAGGTACGTTCCACCAGTGACAGCAGTGCGCTGCGCGGGGCGCGCCAGGAGGATCTGGTGCGCATTCTGGATGAGCTGGACAACCGCTCGCAGCGTCTGACCGATGAACAGCACAGGTTGGAAAGCCAGAAGGCCGAGCTGGAGAACAGCTCGGACCAGGCCGAGGAGGCCCGTAAACAGACGGTGGAGAAGGAACAGCAGCTCGGTGTGCTGGCCGGCACGGCCGCGGCCCAGGGTCCGGGCATCACTCTCACGATCGACGACGCCTCGCATTCCGTGGAGGCGGACAAACTCCTGGACACCATCCAGGAATTGCGGGCGGCGGGCGCGGAGGCCATCCAGGTCAATGACGTCCGGGTGGTGGCCAATACGTACTTCTCGGACGTACGGGGCGGGGTGGAGGTCGACGGCAAGCGCGTCGCCCCGCCGTACCGCTTCAAAGTGATCGGCAAGCCCGAGGATCTGGAACCGGCTCTGAACATCCCGGGAGGGGTGGTTCAGACTTTGGAGAAGGAGCAGGCCAAGGTGTCTGTGACCCGTCAGCAGAAGATCGTCGTGGACGCCTTGCGGGAGGCGAAGCGGCCTGACTACGCTCGGTCGTCATCGCAGTGAGACCGACACGGGCGGCGATGGCCCGGATAAGGCGAGAAGGAGCGGGGGGTCGGCGCACCGCAGGTGCGGTGCGTGGTGGAAACTGTCCGAAGGCCACGGACGTTCAGAAGATGTCCGGATCGGCCGGTGTGTGCATCGAGGGTTCGTCCTGCCCCACGGGCGGGTCTGTTTCGTTCAAGGGGAATCGCCCGTGAAGTTGTTTGCAAAGCTGTTCGGCAAGAGCGCACGCCAGGAGGGCGGCAGCGGCTCGGCACGGCACCGAGCCGAGCGCCGGCCCGACGAGAGCGCTCCTGAAGAGCGCCCGCTCTTCCGTGACCAGGTCGGTGGGCCGTCCGGTGATATTTCCGGTGGCCACGGCGCTGGTTCTGTTGACCCCTCCTCGTCCGGCCGCATAGGTTCCGGGGGACCAGCGGCCTCAAGCACGGGTGGAGGGTTTGCCTTGCCGGTTTGTACGAGGTGTGGCCACCGGAACGCCGAAGCGAGCCGGTTCTGCTCCAACTGCGGCGCGCCGCTGCGGCCGGGAGCGCAGGCCGAGCGCGCTTCCGAGACGACCTCGACCATCTCCATCTCGGGGATCGAGGCATACGACTCGGAGACGACGGGGCAGACGCTGTCGCCCTCGCTGTCCCCCGAGGCGCAGGCCGCCGTGGACGCGCTGCCGCTGGGATCCGCGCTCCTGGTGGTGCGCCGGGGCCCGAACTCCGGCAGCCGGTTCCTGCTGGACGGCGATCTGACCACGGCGGGCCGCCACCCGCAGAGCGACATCTTCCTGGACGACGTGACGGTCTCGCGCCGCCACGTGGAGTTCCGGCGGGGTCAGGACGGCGGCTTCACGGTCGCGGACGTCGGCAGCCTCAACGGCACGTACGTCAACCGTGAGCGGATCGACTCCACCGCCCTGTCCAACGGCGACGAGGTGCAGATCGGCAAGTACCGCCTGGTCTTCTACGCGAGCCAGCGGTCTGTCGGCATCTGACCGGCCAGGGAAGGTCTATGCACCGCACACCGTCGGGCGGTGCCGGTTCCTCCGGCACCGCCGCCTCGGACGGCAAGCTGGTGAGCATCGGCACGGTGCTCAATGTGCTGCGCGAGGAATTCCCCGAGGTCACCATCTCCAAGATCCGGTTCCTGGAGGCCGAGGGGCTCGTCGAGCCCAAGCGCACGCCGTCGGGGTACCGGAAGTTCAGCGCCGCGGACGTCGAGCGGCTGGCCGGGGTCCTGCGGATGCAGCGGGACCACTATCTGCCGCTGAAGGTGATCAGGGAGCATCTGGACGCCCTGGAACGGGGCGAGCAGGTGGCCCTGCCCGCCCCGGCGCCGCCGCCCTCCCGTGAGCTGCTGGAGGGGCTGGCGGGGCCCGGAGCCGAGCAGCCGACGGCGGCCCGTATCGGGCGTGCCGAGCTGCTGAGTGCTGCCGGGATCGAGGAGGCCGAGCTCACCGACTGGGAGTCGTACGGGCTCATCACCCCGGCCGCCGACGGTGGGTACGACATCGAGGCCGTCACGGTCGCCAGACTCGTGGCGGAGCTGGGCCGTTTCGGCCTCGAACCGCGCCATCTGCGCGCGGTCAAAGCGGCGGCCGAACGCGAGGCCGGACTGGTCGAACAAATTGTCGCGCCCCTGCGGAGGCACCGTAATCCGCAGACCAGAGCCCACGCGGAGGCGACCGCCAGGGAGCTGGCGACGCTGTCCGTACGCCTGCACGCCGCGCTGGTCCAGACCGCGCTGCGGATACGGCTGCACTGAGCGGCGGGGGTGCCCGACTACCCAAACCGGCCGGGCACGTCCTAGGGTTGCTGTGTGAACGAGCTCGACGTCGTGGGTGTCCGGGTGGAAATGCCCTCCAACCAGCCGATCGTGCTCCTACGGGAGGTAGGAGGCGACCGTTACCTGCCCATTTGGATCGGGCCGGGGAGGCCACCGCCATCGCCTTCGCCCAGCAGGGCATGGCCCCTGCCAGGCCGCTGACGCACGACCTGTTCAAGGACGTGCTCGAAGCGGTGGGCCAGGAACTGACCCAGGTCCGCATCACGGACCTGCGGGAGGGGGTCTTCTACGCCGAACTGGTCTTCGCCAGCGGGGTGGAGGTCAGCGCGCGTCCGTCGGACGCCATAGCGCTGGCGTTGCGCACCGGAACGCCGATCTACGGGACCGACGGTGTGCTGGACGACGCGGGTATCGCCATCCCGGACGAGCAGGAGGACGAAGTGGAGAAGTTCCGCGAATTCCTCGACCAGATCTCGCCTGAGGACTTCGGCACCAACAGCCAGTGAGCGGCGGCCGGGGCGGACGGTTGATGACGGCCGGCCGGTGACCGGCGGCCGGTGAGGAACGGACGGTCGGGGGAAGAGAGCCGTAAGGGCGGCCTCAGCCAGGGCATTCGAGTACCCTTTCCCCGCGCGGGGCGCGAGAAACCACTCGTAGGGTGATTATCACTCGGCGTGGCGAGCGCGGCGATCGTTGACGCACCCCGAGTGACTGCATACCGTCGATAAGGCAGGTCCCGTCCGGGACGTGGAGGACGGAGGTCGGCGTGGCAATCACCGGCGACGGCAGGGCGGCGGAAGGGGCGTACCCGCTCCGTCCCGGCGCGGCGAACCGAGGTCCGGCACAGGCCGCCGCGGTGCCGGCGGACCGCGACCGCGGGGCCCAGACCATCGGTTACCGCGGGCCCACCGCGTGCGCCGCCGCGGGCATCACCTACCGCCAGCTCGACTACTGGGCGCGCACCGGGCTCGTCGAGCCGAGCGTACGGCCCGCGTACGGCTCGGGCACCCAACGGCTCTACAACTTCCACGACGTCGTCGTCCTGAAGATCGTCAAGCGGCTGCTGGACACCGGCGTGTCCCTGCAGAACATCCGCACCGCCGTCCGGCACCTCCGCTCCCGCGACCTGTCCGACCTGGCACGGATGACGCTGATGAGCGACGGCGCCACGGTCTACGAATGCACCTCGCCCGACGAGGTCGTCGACCTGCTGCAGGGCGGCCAGGGCGTCTTCGGGATCGCGGTCGGCGTGGTGTGGCGGGACGTGGAGGGCGCCCTCTCGCAGCTCCACGGAGAGCGTGTGGACACCGGCGAGACCCTGATAGGACACAACCCCCACGACGAGCTGGCGCGGCGCCGCAACCGCGCGGGCTGACGCCGGCGGCGTACGGCTGAAGGCGCAGGCTCCCGGGCCGCGGGAGGGCCGTACGGGCCCGGGCGGCCGGCCGTCGCCCGCGCCACGCCGTTGCCCGCGCCACGACCGTCGGCCACGCCACGTCAGTCGGCCGCGCCACGTCCGCCGGCCGGGCCGATTGTCAGTGGTGTACGGCAGCATCTGTGGTGTGAGACGTGCACCGACGATCCTGCATCTGGACATGGATGCGTTCTTCGCAGCCGCCGAGCAGGCGGCCAAGCCGAGCCTGCGCGGAAAACCCGTCGTGGTCGGCGGGATCGGGCCGCGCGGTGTGGTCTCCACGGCGTCCTACGAGGCAAGGGTCTTCGGTGTCCGCTCGGCGATGCCCACGGCCCAGGCGCGCCGGCTGTGCCCCAACGCGGCCTACCTCAGCCCCCGCTTCAGCCTGTACCGCCAGATCAGTGACACGGTCATGGAGCTGCTGCACGCCCTCTCGCCGCTGGTGGAGCCGCTGAGCCTGGACGAGGCGTTCGTGGACCTGGAGGCGGGCGGGACCCAGGCGGACACCGCGGCGGCGCGGAAGGTGGGGAGCGGCTGCGCCGGGACATCCGGCGGCGTACGGGACTGACCGGCTCGGTGGGCCTGGCGGGCGCCAAGATGCTCGCCAAGATCGCCTCCGAGCAGGCCAAGCCGGACGGGCTGGTGGTCATCGAGCCGGGGACCGAGCGGGGACTGCTGGGCCCGCTGCCGGTGCGTACGCTCCCCGGGGTGGGCCCGGCCACGGCGGAGGCGCTGCGCAGGGCCGGCATCACGACGGTCGCGGAGACGGCCGAGGCCGGCGAGGCGGAGCTGGTGCGGCTGCTGGGCAAGGCGCACGGCGCCGGGCTGTACCGGATGGCGCTGGGGCGGGACGAGCGGCCGGTGGTCGCCGAGCGGGACGCCAAGTCCGTCTCGGCCGAGGACACCTTCGAGGTGGACGTGACCGACCGGACGCGGGTGCGGGCGGAGGTGGTGCGGCTGGCCGACCGGTGCGTACGGCGGCTGCGGGAGGCCGGGCGGTCCGGGCGGACGGTGGTGATCAAGGTGCGTAACTACGATTTCTCGACGCTGACCAGGTCCGAGACGCTGCGCGGGCCCACGGACGACCCCGCGGTGGTGCGGGAGGCCGCGCTGCGGCTGCTGGAGACGGTGGACACCACGGGCGGCGTGCGTCTGCTGGGCGTGGGGTGAGCGGTCTGACCGACTTCACGCAGGAGGACCTGTTCGCGCAGATCGCCACGGAGCGGGCGGAGCGGGAAGAGGCGCAGCGGGTGCGCGAGGCCGTGGAGGCGGCCGGACAGGAGGGGGCCGGGCAGCGCGCCGAGGAGGAGCGGCCCCGGAGGTGGCTGCCGGGGCTGGATGTGGTCCACGAGGAGCACGGGCCCGGGTGGGTGCAGGGCAGCGGGGTGGGCCGGGTGACCGTACGGTTCGAACAGCCCTGGTCAAAGCCCGGGCGGGTGCGGACCTTCGCCGTCGACGACCCGGCGCTGCGGCCGGGGGAACCGCTTCCGCTCGTGGCGCAGGCCCCGGTCGGTCAGTCCGGGGACCCGGCTATCCGGCCGAATTCCCGGCCCTCGTCGCCACAGCGCCCCGGGGCCGGGTCGGCGGAGGAGATATCCAGCCGGTAGTGGTGGTAGAGCTGGAGTTCCTGCTCGGGGGAGAGGTGACGGCCCACCCCGAAGTCCGGGGCGTCCTTGATCAGCCTCCGGTCGTAGGGGACGCGCAGGGTCTCGTCGGCCAGTTCGCTGGGCCGCAGCGGCACGAACGCGTCCCGGCTGAACAGACCGGTGCGCACGGCCGCCCACTCCGGTTCGCCGGTCGCGTCGTCCAGGTACACCTCGTCGACGGTGCCGATCTTGGTGCCGTTCTTGTCGAACGCCTTGCGGCCGATCAAGCTCCGGGGATCGATATCGGGCTGCACGGTCCCTCCAACTGGTCGCAACTGCCTTGTGACAACCACCAAACGGCACAATTCATGCCCTGGCCACTCGAAGGAACGCTCCGGAGGCGCACTGGTAGGCTGACGAACGGCTGCAGACCCCATGCGGGAGAGTCCTTCGCCGTGGTGCGACAAGGACGCCGAAGGAGCAAATCCTCCCCGGAAACTCTCAGGCACACGTACCGCATGGACGAGGTCACTCTGGAAAGCAGGGCGGGCCGCGGGCAGGCAGAGCGACGGGGCCCCTCCTCACCGACGGTGAAAGCCGGACCGCCAGCGCGGGCCGGTGAAGCTCTCAGGTTGAGATGACAGAGGGGGAGGCCGTCCGGGCACCAGCGCCGTGGTGCCCTGCTCAGGTCGTGAAGACCCAGGAGGCCCCCGCAGATGAATACCCACCGCATCTCACTGTCAGAGCTGGAGCGCGGTACCCCCTTCGAGCAGCGCCACATCGGCCCCGGCCCGGAGGCGCAGGCCAAGATGCTCGCGCACGTCGGTTTCGGGTCGCTGGAGGAGCTGACCGCCGCCGCGGTGCCCGATGTGATCAAGAGCGCCGAGGCCCTGGGGCTTCCGCAGGCCCGTACGGAGGCGCAGGTCCTGGAGGAGCTGCGGGCGCTGGCGGACCGTAACCAGGTGCTCTCCTCGATGATCGGCCTCGGCTACTACGGCACGTTCACCCCGCCGGTCATCCTGCGCAACGTGATGGAGAACCCGGCTTGGTACACGGCGTACACGCCCTACCAGCCGGAGATCTCCCAGGGCCGCCTCGAAGCGCTGCTCAATTTCCAGACCATGGTCGCCGACCTGACCGGACTGCCGACCTCCGGCGCCTCGCTGCTGGACGAGGGCACGGCCGCCGCCGAGGCGATGGCCCTGTCGCGGCGCGTGGGCAAGGTCAAGCAGGGCGTCTTCCTGGTCGACGCGGACTGTCTGCCGCAGACCGTCGCCGTGATCGAGACCCGGGCGGAGCCGACCGGGACCGAGGTCGTGGTGGCCGATCTCTCCGAGGGCATTCCCGCCGGGATCGCCGACCGCGGTGTCTTCGGCGTGCTGCTCCAGTACCCGGGTGCCTCCGGTGCCGTACGGGACCTGCGGGGCGTCATAGAGCAGGCGCACGACCTGGGCGCGATCGTCACCGTCGCCGCCGACCTGCTGGCCCTGACGCTGCTCACCTCGCCCGGCGACCTGGGCGCGGACATCGCGGTCGGTACGACCCAGCGGTTCGGTGTCCCGATGGGCTTCGGCGGCCCGCACGCCGGTTACATGGCCGTACGGGAGGCGTACGCGCGCAGCCTGCCCGGCCGGCTGGTGGGCGTATCGGTGGACGCCGACGGCAACAGGGCCTACCGGCTCGCCCTGCAGACGCGTGAGCAGCACATCCGCCGGGAGAAGGCCACCAGCAACATCTGCACCGCGCAGGTGCTGCTCGCCGTGATGGCGGGCATGTACGCGGTCTACCACGGCCCGCAGGGCCTGGCCTCCATCGCCCGCCGTACCCACCGCTACGCCTCGATCCTCGCGGCGGGGCTGCGGGCCGGCGGGGTGGAGGTCGTCCACGGCGCGTACTTCGACACCCTGACCGTACGGGTGCCCGGCCGCGCCGCCCAGGTCGTCGCCGCCGCCCGCGAAGCCGGCGTGAACCTGCGCCAGGCCGGTCCCGACCTGGTCGGCATCGCCTGCGACGAGACCACCGGGCGCAGCCAACTCTCCGCGGTGTGGGGTGCCTTCGGTGTCCAGGGCGACATCGACAAGCTCGACGCGACCGTGGAGGAGGCGCTGCCGGCGGAGCTGCTGCGTACCGACGAGTACCTGACCCACCCGGTCTTCCACCAGCACCGCTCCGAGACCGCGATGCTGCGTTACCTGCGCACCCTCGCCGACCGCGACTACGCGCTGGACCGCGGCATGATCCCGCTGGGCTCGTGCACGATGAAGCTGAACGCCACGACCGAGATGGAGCCGGTCACCTGGCCCGAATTCGGGCAGTTGCACCCCTTCGCCCCGGCCGAGCAGGCGCAGGGCTATCTGTCGCTGATCCAGGAGCTGGAGGAGCGGCTCGCGGCCGTCACCGGCTACGACAAGGTCTCCATCCAGCCGAACGCCGGTTCCCAGGGCGAGCTGGCGGGCCTGCTGGCCGTACGGGCCTACCACCGGGCCAACGGCGACGAGCAGCGTACGGTCTGCCTGATCCCGTCCTCGGCGCACGGCACCAACGCCGCCAGCGCCGTGATGGCCGGAATGAAGGTCGTCGTCGTCAAGACCGGTGCCGACGGCGAGGTCGACGCCGAGGACCTGCACGCGAAGATCGCGCAGTACCGCGACGAACTGGCCGTCCTGATGGTCACCTACCCCTCCACGCACGGCGTGTTCGAGGAGCACATCAGCGAGATCTGCGCGGCGGTGCACGACGCGGGCGGCCAGGTCTACGTGGACGGCGCCAACCTCAACGCGCTGGTCGGGCTCGCCGAGCCGGGCCGGTTCGGCGGCGACGTCTCGCACCTGAACCTGCACAAGACCTTCTGCATCCCGCACGGCGGCGGCGGCCCCGGCGTAGGCCCGGTCGCCGTACGCGCCCACCTGGCGCCGTACCTGCCCAACCACCCGCTCCAGCCGGCCGCCGGCCCCAGGACGGGCGTCGGTCCCGTCTCCGCGGCGCCGTGGGGCTCGGCCGGCATCCTGCCGATCTCCTGGGCGTACATACGGCTCATGGGCGGCGAGGGTCTCAAGCGCGCCACCCAGGTCGCGGTGCTCAGCGCCAACTACATCGCCAAGCGCCTGGAGCCGCACTACCCGGTGCTCTACACCGGTCCCGGCGGGCTGGTCGCGCACGAGTGCATCATCGATGTACGGCCGCTGACCAAGGCCACCGGCGTGAGCATCGACGACGTGGCCAAGCGGCTCATCGACTACGGCTTCCACGCGCCGACGATGTCCTTCCCGGTGGCCGGCACGCTGATGATCGAGCCGACCGAGAGCGAGGACCTGAGCGAACTGGACCGCTTCTGCGACGCGATGATCGCGATTCGTGCGGAAATCGACAAGGTCGGCTCGGGGGAGTGGGACAAGGACGACAACCCGCTGCGCAACGCCCCGCACACCGCCGGCGCGCTGAGCGGCACGTGGGAGCACGCCTACAGCCGCGAGGAGGCGGTCTTCCCGGCGGGCGTGGAGGCGTCGGCCAAGTACTGGCCGCCGGTGCGCCGTATCGACGGCGCCTTCGGCGACCGCAACCTCGTCTGCTCCTGCCCCCCGCTGGAGGAGTACGACGACTGACCGGCAGGCGGCGGCGCGTCCACCCGGCCCGCCGGCGCCGCGAGGTCACCTCACGCGGCCCGGCGATCACCTGACGTGGGCGCGGCGAAGCGCCGGCATCGCAGCATACTGAAGCGGCATACCGAATCGGCATACTGAAGGGCCCTCGGCTTCCACGCCGGGGGCCCTGGTGTATGCGTTCGTCTGCCGCTGTTCGCCCGTGTCGACGTCTGTGATCGCCGGTTCTGCGATCGAGTCGCCGCCGCCACGTCCTCTCCCGTACGGCGGTGTCCCGCGCCGGGAGCGGTCCGCCCCGGATCAGGCGGCGGTGGCGACCTGCGCGGTGACCAGCGGACGGTGCGGTGCGATGACCTGCCCGTCCGGCAGGAGCTCACCGGTGTCCTCGAAGAGCAGGACGCCGTTGCACAGCAGACTCCAGCCCTGCTCCGGGTGGTGCGCCACGAGATGGGCGGCTTCCCGGTCGGTGGACTCTGCGGACGGGCATGTCGGCTGGTGCTGGCACATGGAAGATGTCTTTCGCTGCGGTGTGGTGAGTGACGTCGTGCGGCTCGACGAGATGGTCATGGCCGCTCCCCCGTTTCGATAGGTCGATACCAGTGTTCCCCTACGGGCGCGATTCCGCAGGGATTTCGCAGCAGCGGTCCTTACTGGATGATGACGCACCACCCGTGCGGGCGGTTGCTTCCAATTGTGCGTTCCTGAGGGGCGGTTGGGTGCGAACGGCGCGGGACGGCCCGGGCGGGCGGGCACGGCGCAGCGCCCCGCGGCCGGGGGCCGCGGGGCGCGCTCCTGCGAGGCGACGTGCGCTGCCGTACGGAATGCGGGGTCCGCCGTACGGCATATGAAGCGGTACGGAGGAAGGCCCCGCCACGTGCGCGGTCTCAGGCGGTGGTTCCCATCAGCGGGGGCGCCGCCGGCGCGAGCCGGCTCGTCAGCCGGGGCAGCAGGTCGGCGACGCGGTGTGGGCGGTGCGCGGCGATGCCCGGCGGGGCCGGGGCGAGCGGCACCAGCAGATCGCCGGGGGCGGGCGGCCCCTCGGCCCCGTTCGCGGTGATGTCCTGGTGCAGCCACAGCGTCAGCATGTAGAGCTCCGGTACGGACAGCAGCCGCGGCTGGTACGGAGTGGGGCTCGACTCCGCCTGGCGCAGTGCCCGTTCGGTCGCCGTGACGTAGGGCCCCTCGCAGAAGTGCGAGAACGTCCAGCCGTCGGCGGTGAGCATGGCCTCGGCGGCGGCCACCGCCCGCTCGCCGCTGAGGATCAGGAAACGCCAGCCGGTCAGGCGGGTGCGCGGCGGTCCGCCGAGGCGGCCGACGCCGTCCAGGACGTGTACGGGCAGGGGGCATTCGGGGCTGAGCGGGCCCTGCTGGGCGCGGAGGGCGGTGGTGCGCGCCTCGCGGACGGCGGTGGGGGAACCGAGGGCGGCGAGGACGCTGCGCAGGGCGGGCGCGGGGGCAGGGGAAACATGCAGCGGCATGGTGGGTCGCCTCTCACTCAAGAGACACGGTGGTGCGGGGAAGGTGCGGACGGCGTTGTCAGCGGGGGGGTCAGAGCATGGCCGTCCGGGGCTGCGGCCCGGCGGGGCCAGCCGCTGTGCTGCAGGACCGGGGGAGAACCGCGACGCTGGGCGCCAACTCTCTGCCTCGTCGCGAAGTTTATACGACGGTTGTTCAGCCGGTGTTTCCGCTAGCGGTCGTGGGGATTTCCGGCAAGGCGGCTTCCGGACTTTTCATCCGGTTGATTTCTGTATTTTTGAGCGGACCACCGCTTCGTCACCTCGCATTTCACCGCGAACGCGGTAGGCCGAATCCTGTCGGTCTTTGTCACGAGGACATTGCGGGCGGCGTCCGCCGCCGCGATATGCCGCCGGTACGTGCCGACCCCCGCGGGGTGAGCCTATCGGTACGAACCCGCGGCCGAGGCGTTGTCGATCGGATTGCCGGGCATCATCGACCGTAGCGTGAACCCCAGGCTCCGCCGGGGAAGCCCCGTACGGCCCGTGCCGTGGGCCGGCCACATGAGGAGGGACGCTTCGATGGGGGAGAAGGTTGCGGCGCACGGAATCGACCTGGCCGATCGGCAGCGTTATCGCAGAAAACTTCACGAGTGCCTCACGGGATTGCGGAGACTCCTGGACGAGAAGCGGTTCGACCGACCCAGGAATCTCATGGGGCTGGAGATCGAATTGAATCTCGCCGGGGCCGACGGTACCCCGAGAATGATGAACTCCCAGGTCCTGGAACGCATCGCCAGCCGTGATTTCCAGACCGAACTGGCGCAGTGCAACCTGGAAGTCAACATCACCCCGCACCGGTTGTGCGGGCGGGTTATGGACCAGCTCGCCGAAGAACTCCGTACGGGCCTGGGCTATGCGGAGCGCAAGGCCCGGGAAGTGGCTGCCCGCATCGTCATGATCGGAATTCTGCCGACGCTCTCCACCGACGATCTCGTCGCCTCCAACCTCTCCGAGATCGACCGTTACGTCCTGCTGAACGACCAGATGAGGGCCGCCCGCGGCGAGGACTTCGCCATCGACATCCAGGGCATCGAACGGCTGGTCTCCAGCTCCTCCTCGATCGCGCCGGAGGCCGCCTGCACCTCGGTCCAGCTCCACCTTCAGGTGACGCCGAACCGTTTCGCCCCCGTGTGGAACGCCGCCCAGGCCGTGGCCGCCGTACAGGTCGCGATCGGCGCCAACTCGCCGTTCGCCTTCGGCCGTGAACTGTGGCGGGAGTCCCGGCCGCCGGTTTTCCAGCAGGCCACCGACACCCGCCCCCCGGAGCTGCGGACGCAAGGGGTACGGCCGCGCACCTGGTTCGGCGAGCGCTGGATCGACTCCGCCTACGACCTCTTCGAGGAGAACCTGCGCTATTTCCCGGCCCTGCTGCCCATCTACGGGGAGGAGGAGCCGCTGCGCGTCCTGGACGAGGGCGGGGTGCCGAGCCTGGCCGAACTGGTGCTGCACAACGGGACGGTGTACCGGTGGAACCGTCCGGTCTACGCCGTGGCCGACGGGGTCGCCCACCTGCGCGTGGAGAACCGGGTGCTGCCCGCCGGCCCCACCATCACCGACGTCGTCGCCAACACGGCCTTCTACTACGGGCTGGTACGGGCCTTCGCCGACGAACCGCGGCCCGTATGGTCACGGCTGCCGTTCGCCGCCGCGGCCGAGAACTTCGACACCGCCTGCCGCTACGGCATCGACGCCGCGCTCAACTGGCCGCGGCCCGGCCGCTCCGGCGGCATCGCCGAGGTCCCGGCCGTACGGCTCGTACGCCAGGAACTGCTGCCCATGGCGGCGGCCGGACTGGACGCCTGGGGCGTGGAACCGGCCGACCGCGACCGCTATCTGGGCGTGATCGAGGAGCGGTGCAGGCGGCGGGTCAACGGGGCGTCCTGGCAGGTCGCCGCCTACCACCACGCCGCGCGCAGCGGCCTGGCGCGGGAGGCGGCGCTGCGGGCGATGACCCGGCGCTACAGCGAACTGATGCACGGCGGGGAGCCGGTGCACACCTGGCCGCCCGAATGGGACGTCACGGCGGGAGGCACCGAGGCGGAAGGCGCCGAGGCGGGAGGTACCGAGGCGGACGGCGCCGAACGCCGCGAGGGCGTCGCAGACCTCAACTGAGGTTCCCCGTAACTGACGTTCCCCGCACGAGATCTTCTACACGGAGGCGAGGGCTCAATGAGGAAACGTGCTGCCCGCCGCCATGATGGCCTTGAGGATCACCTCATGGATCTGTGACGGATCGTTCACACGGTGCGCGGAGCCGCCGGTCGGCCCGACGATGCGGTCCAGCGCCGACTTGTCGGCGTCCGGGCCGATCGCGACGGCGATCAGCGGCACCGGACGCCGCCGGTCCGACAGCTCCTTGAGCTTGCCGGCCAGGGCGTCCAGGCCGATGCCGTCCGCGTCGTCGTTGGCGCCGTCGGTGAGCAGGACCAGCCCGTTGAACTTGCCGCTCGCGTAGGTCTGGCACGCCTGCTCGTACGCGGCGAGGACCGTGTCGTACAGACCGGTGGCCCCGCCCGGCACCGGCGTCAGGGAGCCGAACGCGGCCGAGAGGTCCTCGCGGTGGGTGCCGCCACCGGCCCGGCCGGGGTCGCCCAGGCGGTCGGTCGGCGACACCGGGAGATAGTCGCGCCGGCCGTCCAGGCGGGTGGCGAACTTCCACAGGCCGATCTCGTCATCGGGGGTGAAGGCGGCGAGCCCCTGGAGAAGCGAGTTCTTGGCGAGGTCCATCCGGGACCGGCCGCCCTGACCGGGAACGGGCGTGGCCATTGACGCCGAAACGTCCACCACCGTAGTCAGACGGGCACTTTGCACCGTAATGGTCCACATGCCGAGCAGCGCCCGCAGTTCCCTGGCCGAGGGCGGGTCGGCCGGATCGGCGCCGTACGGCTGCGGGGCCCGGCCGCCGGCCGTACGCGCCACCTCGGCGACCGCCCTGTCACGGTCCGCGCCCCCGCTTCCGGTGCCCCCGGCACTTCCGATGCTGCCGGTACCCCCGGCCCGGAACCCGCGCTCCCGTAAGGCGCGCTGCCCCTCGGTGTCCCCCAAGAGCGTCATGAAACGGTTGGCGGCGCGCGACTGGTCGGGCGAGAGCCGGTCACCGGACAGGAGGGTGTACGGGTAGTCGAGATGGGCGGTGCCGTCCTTGGGATAGAACAGCTTCAGGCCGGGGCCGCCGCTGCGCCCGGTGTTGTGGGCGTAGGCGGCCTGTTCCGACAACAGCAGCGCCTGATTACGGCGCGGATTGCCCCGTTCCGCCCCGGAGTCGTCGTGCGGCAGTGTCGCCAGGACCTGCCCGTCACCGTCCGCGACCCGCTGGTGCAGCGCCTTGGCCGCGGCGGCGGTACGGGTGCCGGCGGCCTCCCGGCTCGTTGCCTCCCGGATGCTTCCGGCGTGGATACGGGCGAGCGCGAGCAGGCCCGTGGCGCTGCGGGCGGGGTCGGCGGCGCCCAGCCGCAGGGCGTCACCGCTCATGGCCGCCCGCGTCAGCTCGGGCCAGGTGTAGGTCCTGCGGGGCCAGCCCAGGGAGGCGGCTGCCGTGGGGGTGGCGCCCAGCACGACCGGGGAGGTGGCCACTTTGCCGACCGGCTCCGCCACTGTGCCCGTACCCGCATCCGTCCGCGCGTCCGCGTCCGTATCCGTGCCCGCGCCCGTGCTCTCGGCGGTGACGCGGTCCACCCACAGGCGGGAATCCGGCACCCACACCTGGTACTTGGGGCCCGCGCCGGAACCCCTGCCCCCGTCCCCGTTCTGGATGAGGGAGTCGGCGACCTCATAGGCTGCGCGGGCGGTGACCTTGACGTCCAGACATTTGCCGTCCGTACGGACCCGCTGGGCGCGCGCCTTGCCGGCCACCTCTTCGAGGGCCGGCGCGATGTCGGGCGAGGCGACCACGTCCAGCCGCATCGTCTTGTCCTCGCACGGTCCCTTGAAAGACAGCAGGTCACCGCGGAGTGCGACGACGGTACCCGCCGCCACCGCCAGGACGAGCGCGGTGGAGACGGCGACGGTACGGCGGCGGGCGCGGCTGCGGGCCCCCGTGCTGCCGCTCGCGGAGTCGTCGGGCAAGCTGTGACGTCCCATTGCGGTAGCGCCTCTCCTGATTCTCGATGCTCGATCGGGTTTCCATGGGAGAGGGGGAACGCATGCCACGTGGATGGCGCTCGTCCCCCGGCTTGTCGCGCGCGATCTTCGTACCTGCATTCGAGACCCTAGCGGGGCAATGGTGGCCAAGAAGCGGTATCGGGGAAGTGGAGGCAGTGGTGCAGTCGGACGCGAGGCCCGTGGCTGATGCGAATGTGCCTGGTCAAGGGGCGGGCGAAGGGCGTGGTGACGGGCCGTACGGCGCACCGCCCGGCGAAGTGGGTGACGGGGCGGCCCGGCGTGTCCTGCGCAACGAGACGCTCCTGGTACTGGCGCTCTCGCTCGGCGCGAGCGGGGTGTCCGCCCTGATCAGCTTCATCGGCTCGGTGACCAGACCAGGTGGCCTGAAGGACCAGGCGGCGACGCTCAACGCCTCGCACGCGCCGGGGCGGCCCTGGCTGGACCTGGCCTGGCAGGTGTTCGGGATCGCCACCGCGCTGGTGCCGGTCGCCCTGGTGGCGCACTTCCTCCTGCGGGAGGGGGCCGGCGGGCTGCGGGCGATCGGCTTCGACCGGCGGCGGCCGGGGACGGATCTGGCCCGGGGCGCCGGGCTGGCGGCGGTCATCGGAGGCTGCGGTCTGCTGCTGTACCTGGGCGCGCGGGCGGCCGGGTTCAACCTGACGGTGGTTCCGGAGTCCTTGCCCGACGCCTGGTGGAAGCTCCCGGTGCTGATCGCCTCGGCCGTACAGAACGCCGTGCTGGAGGAGGTCATCGTCGTCGGCTACCTGCTGCGCCGACTGGGGCAGACAGGATGGGCGCCGATGGCCGCACTGGCGGCGAGCGCGGTGCTGCGTGGCTCGTACCACCTCTATCAGGGCATTGGTGGATTTGTCGGGAACATGTGTATGGGCGTGATCTTCGTCCTCCTCTACCGGCGGTGGGGGCGGGTCGGACCGCTGGTCGCGGCGCACTCGCTCATCGACATCGTGGCGTTCGTCGGTTACGCGCTGCTCGCGGGCAAGGTGGGGTGGCTGCCGACGGTGTGAGGGCGCGTGGCGCCGTGACCGCAGGACGGGGCGGCCGGAAGGCGTGGCGGCCGGGGCCGGTGTGACGGATCAGGGCGCGGTGAGGAGTTCCCCGTCGATGACGGTGACGGCCGCTCCGGTCAGCAGCGTACGGTCGCCGCGCAGCGCGGTACGTACGAAGCCGGTCCGGCCGGCCGGACCCTGGAGGCCGGTGAGTTCGGCGCGGCCCAGACGCGCCGACCAGAAGGGGGCCAGCGCGGTGTGCGCGCTGCCCGTCACCGGGTCCTCGTCGATGCCGTAGGCGGGGAAGAAGCAGCGTGTGACGAAGTCGTAGCCGCTGTCGGGGGACGCGGCGCGCGCGGTGGCGATCACGCCGCGCCCGCCGTACGCGGCCAGCGCCCGCAGGTCCGGCTCCAGGGCCCGTACGGCCTTCTCGTCGGCCACCTCGATCAGCAGGTCGCCGACGTTCTCCCCGGTGAAGTGACAGGACAGGGCGGTGACGCCCAGGGCGTCGGCCACCACCCGCGGTACCTCCACGGGAGTCAGCGGGGCGGTCGGGAAGTCCATCGTGATCGAGCCGGTGTCCTCGGCGGTGGTGATCAGCACCCCGCTGCGGGTGGCGAAGCGCACCCTCCCCGAGGCGGTCCCGGTGGTGTGCAGAACGTGCGCGGTGGCCAGGGTGGCATGACCGCACATATTCACCTCGGCGGTCGGCGTGAACCAGCGCAACGCCCAGTCGGCGTCGCCTCCTTCGGGCAGCCGGCGGGCGAAGGCGGTCTCGGACAGATTGACCTCGGCGGCGACACTCCGCAGCCAGGCGTCGTCGGGGAAGGCCCCGTCCAGGAGGACGACTCCCGCGGGATTGCCGGAGAAGGGCCGGTCGGTGAAGGCGTCGACGATACGGATCCTCATGGCGCGAGCGTAGAAGTGCGGCGCGCCCGCGGACCAAGGCCAATCCCTGCTCACTGGACTGTCATGGGGCACCGGGTTCAGGCCCCGGGCGCCGGGCTCGTACACAGAGCGTCGGGCCTGGACGCAGGACATCGGGCTCGGACGCAGGACATCGGGCTCGGACGCAGGACATCGGGCTCGGACGCAGGACATCTGACATCACTGGTGACATCAGTGGCAGCCCGAACCGCAACGACACGCGACCGGTCAACCACAGGGTTCCTATGCCCCCGTCGCCGCCTGCTGTCCGATCCGGCGGATCGCCTCCAGCGGGTAGGGGGTCTCCCGGTTCTCCTCCTGGAGCCTGCGGAAGAAGTCCCACATCACCGCGGCGAGCGGCGCATGGCGGGTGATGATCGCCACGGCCGCCTCCGGGATTCCCGTGGGACGCTCGCCCTCGGCGCACGCGCGCACCAGCGCGAGGCGCTCGTCCCACCCGTACCCGTACAGGGCGGTGACCAGCCAGTACACCAGGTACGAGGCCGTGTAGCAGCGGTCGTGGCTGCGGTGCCGGTCGCTTGCAACTCGTTGTCCACCATGGCGCAGGCCCGCCCGGCCGCCTCGTCACCGGCCCCGATCTGAACGCCCAACCAGTCGTGCAGTTTGTTCGGGATGTACTCCAGGAACAGGATGAGGCTCGCCGTGGACTGCTGGAGAGCCTCGATCCGGCGGCGTACGCCCGACCGGCCTCCCCAGTAGGCGACAGCTTGTTCCACATCGTTAAGTTCCTCGGGAAGTGGCTGGCCAGACCCTGGTAGCACCCGCGAGTGGTACATCAGGGGGAAACCCTCGTGGTCTCCCGCGATCACCCAGTTCGTTGTCATGGTGTGAACGGCCAGCTCCCGCCAGGCTCCGAACCCCGGACTGCCGATACTGCCGATTCCGTACTGGCAGAAGGAGGGCACTGCGAACAGATTCGCCGTGGAGTGGACGTTCTCCGGCCGTCGCTCCAGATCGGTCAGGGGTACCTGCTTGACGAAGACCGGGGTTCCGTCGACTTCCAGGAGTACCGTCTCCCCGCCGATGCCGGAACCGACCGGTGTGGCTCCGTTCACGAGTTCGCGCAGTCTGCGATCACTGCACAGCGCCAATGATGTGGAAACGGCACTGTGGGCTGCCGGACGAGCACCGCGGGACATCTCAGGGCTCTGCACCTATGCCTCCATCCGGGCACCCGCCCCTCGTGCAGCCACTTCAACGAACGCCCGGGCAGGAGCTGGTCGCCACCCTCTCATGCTGAGCGCGACGACCCGTCTTCGCCGAGGCGAACCGTCGTCGGCCCAGGTTCGGTGACAACCGACCCGGGATCGCTGTCACAGGTCAACGTCGGGAGGCATCGAGGCATTGCCATCCGAGCTGTTCCGATATATCGTCGAAGCATCGCGAACAGTCAGCGATGGATTGGAGAGCAGGAATGCATCCTCACGCAGGTCATGGGCATCGTGAATCCGGCCGCCGCGGTGGCCGGGGCGACTTCGAGGGACGGTTCGAGGGGCGGCGTGCCGCCTTCGGTCCGTTCGGGCCGCCTTTCGGCGGGCCGCCGTTCGGCGGCCGGGGCCGGGGCGGCGGGCCTCGTGGCAGGGCGCGGCGCGGTGACGTACGCGCTTCGATCCTGTCGCTGCTCAAGGACCGGCCGATGCACGGCTACGAGATGATCCAGGAGATCGCCGAACGCAGCGGCGGAGCATGGCGGCCGAGCCCCGGCTCGGTCTACCCGACCCTCCAGCTCCTGGAGGACGAGGGCCTCATCAGCAGCGAGAGCGAGGGCGGCAAGAAGCTCTTCGCGCTCACCGACGCCGGCCGCACGGAGGCCGAAGGCGTCGCCGGCGTCCCCTGGGAGGACGCCGGGCGCGGCGTCGACTGGGAGGCCATGCAGGAGATACGGAAGGCGGGTGGTGGCCTGGTCGCGGCGTTCAAGCAGGTCTGGGACACCGGCACGCCCGAGCAGCGCGAGAAGGCCCTCGCAGTGGTCAACAAGGCCCGCAAGGAGCTGTACCTGATCCTCGCCGAGGACGAATAGGAAAGCAGGCGATCCGCCGGTGACGGCGGGGGCGCGCGGTACGCGGGGTCGTCACGATCCCTCGCGGCGGCCCCCGCCCACTGGTACGGCGTCCGGGTGCTCCTCATGGACAGGGGTAACAGGCGTCTTCGGGGTGACGGGCGTTCTCAGAGGTGAGGAACCGTTACGTCAAGGGAACGGCGCCCGGTCGGTTCCTGTCAGGAGCTTGTCAGGACGACGAGTTGCCGGGTCGCCCGGGTCATGGCGACATAGCGGTCGACCGCTCCTTCGATGCCCTCGCCGAACGTCTCCGGGTCGATCAGGACGACCAGGTCGAATTCGAGTCCCTTCGCCAGCTCCGGGGTCAGCGACCGGACGCGGGAGGTCGTACGGAAGGTGGGATCGCCGATGACGCAGGCGGTTCCTTCGGCGTTTGCGGCGAGCCAGGTGTCGAGGACCGGGCCCAGATCCGCGACGGAGCCGTGGACGACGGGGAGGCCGTTGCCGCGGACGGAGGTCGGCACGTTGGCGTCCGGGAGTGCGGCCCGGATGACCGGCTCGGCTTGTGCCATGACCTCTTTCGGCGTCCGGTAGTTGATGCTCAGGGAGGCCACGCCGATCCGGTCGAGCCCGACCCGCTCCAGCCGCTCCTGCCAGGACTCGGTGAACCCGTGCCTGGCCTGGGCGCGGTCCCCGACGATGGTGAAGCTCCGGGACGGGCAGCGGAGCAGCAGCATCTGCCATTCCGCGTCGGTCAGTTCCTGGGCCTCGTCCACGACGATGTGCGCGAACGGGCCGGCGAGCAGGTCGGGGTCCTCGGTGGGCACCTCGGCCTCGTTGACCAGGCTGACCTTGGCGTCCTCGCCGCGCAGCATCCGCACCAGTCCCTCGCCGTCGTCGCCGTCGGCGCCGGAGTCGGCCGCGGCCTGGATCAGGTTGTCGACGACCTGCTCCATCTGTTCCCGCTGGGCGGCGAGAACGGCCTTGTGCCGGTGCTTGCGCCGCGCCGCCTCCGGGTCGCCCAGCCGCTGCCGGGCCGCGTCCAGGAGGGGCAGGTCGGACACCGTCCAGGCCTGGGGAGCCTCCTTGCGTCGCAGTTTGCGTACGTCCTCGGGACCGAGCCAGGGAGCGCACATCCGCAGGTAGGCGGGTACGGACCACAGGTCACCGACGAGGTCGGCCGCCTCGATCAGCGGCCAGGCGCGGTGGAGGGTGGTGACCAGTTCTTCGTCGCGCCGCAGCGACCTGCGCAAGGCCTCGGGCGGGACCTGGCCGTCGTACTTGTCCGTCAGGATCGTGAGCAGCGCCTCCCAGATCTGCTCGCGCGCCTCGTTGTGCGGGGTACCTGGTTCCGGTGCCTCGAACGCCTCGGCCCAGTCCTCGGGGCTCAGCCGGATGTCGGCCCAGTCGGTCGAGACCGTCATCCCCTCGGCGGGCGGCTCCTCGTAGAACCTGACGGCCGTCTCGATCGCCTTCACCATGTCCGCGGACGACTTCAGACGCGCCACCTCCGGGTCTTCTTCGATCGCCGCTCCGGCTCCCTCGGCGACGAGGTCCCGCAGGGTGCAGATCTGTACGCCCTCCTCTCCGAGGCTGGGCAGGACGTCGGAGACGTAGGCCAGGTAGGGCTGGTGCGGGCCGACGAACAGCACGCCGCCCCGGCGGTGTCCGAGGCGGGGGTCGGAGTAGAGGAGGTAGGCCGAGCGGTGCAGGGCGACGACGGTCTTTCCCGTACCGGGACCGCCGTCGACGACGAGCGCCCCGCGGGATCCGGCGCGGATGATGGCGTCCTGGTCGGCCTGGATGGTGCCGAGCACGTCACGCATCCGTGCCGACCGGGTGCCGCCCAGGCTGGCGATGAAGGCCGACTGGTCATCCAGCGCGGCGTGCCCGACGAACCCGTCCGGGGTGAACACCTCGTCCCAGTAGTCGCTGATCCGGCCGCCGGTCCAGCGGTACCTGCGGCGGCTCGCCAGCCCCATCGGGTTGGCGTGGGTGGCTCCGAAGAACGGCTCGGCCGCGGGGGAGCGCCAGTCGACCAGCAGCCGGCGACCGGTGCTGTCGGTGAGGCCGAGCCGTCCGACGTATACGGGCTCGGGGCTGTCCACGCCGACCATGTGCCCGAGGCACAGGTCCAGGCCGAAGCGGCGCAGGGTGCGCAGGCGAGCGGTCAGCCGGCGGACCTCCACGTCCCGGTCCATCGCCTGCCGGCCTATGCCGCCGGGCGCTTTGAGTTCGGCGTCGAGACGGTCGGACAGATCGGCGATCGACTGCTCCAGGCACTCCGCGATGGCGGCGAAATGCTCTTCGTCGCGGGCGATCAGCGCCGGGTCGGCTTTGGGGGAGAGATGGTCGGGGAGGTCGAACGCGCTGGTGGTGAGGGGATTCACGGTAGGGCTCCGATGATCTGAGGTCGCTTGCGACCGTTGCGCGCGGCAAGGCGTCCGGACCGGTGAGAGAACTTGGTGGCCGCCGGGGCGTAGGGCCGTGGGGCCGGGTGGTCACGTGGGCTGGTGGTCGTTGAGGCTGGAGGTGAGGTGGCCGTGACGAGCAGCGCTCCGATTCCGGCCTCGGCCGGAGATTGTGCGGCACGACCGGGGCCTTGCCGCAAGCCCCCCAGTGCGCTATAAGTTAAGAGTGGCAAGGAATGGATATTTTTCCTTGCCCTTTTTCGTCCGCTATGGACGGACAATTCCCTCTGGAAACGGCGCTCGGGGAGCGGTGTCGCTCCGCGCTGTGCTGCGCCGCGTCGCGTTGCGCCGCGTACGACAGGGGCCGTCGGCTGCTCCTACGCTCCTGCGCTCCTGCGCTCCTCCGCGAGGATGAGGGCTCAGCAGCCGTACCCGACTTGAGTGGGACGCGCGAATGCTCCCTGCCGGGGATGCCGCGGCCTGCTGGGAACTGGTGGGGTAGAGGTGGCGCGGAATCGTACGGCGGGCGACAGCGGACCGGGTAGCGGCGCGGGCGACGCCATGAGACTCCATGAGCACTCCGCGAGGGCACGTGATGCCTCAAAGGCGGGGACATCGAAATGACGCCGGAACAACGCCGGAACGAATAAGGAAGGGTGGCATCGACGTGGATGCTGCGGCGCGGCAGGAACGGGTTCGGCGGGACGTGGAGGAGCGATTCACCGCCGAACTCGCAGCCGTGGTCTCCGCCGCCCGCAGACGGGCCACCCGCGACGGGAACCGTCAGGTGGACACCGCCCATCTGCTGCACAGCCTGCTGGAATCGGACCCGGCCGTACGTGCGGCGTTCGGCGGCAGAGGCCCCCGGACCGCCCGGCTGCTCGGCTATCTCGTACAGCGCAGCATCGGGTACGGACTTCAGTGGCACGGCACCGTCGAGGATTCGGGCGCGGTTCCGACGGTGCGTGAAGGCGGTGCCCCCGGCTGGTCACCCGCCGCGGCAGCCGCCCTGGACGGCGCGCTGGACCGTGCCCATGCGCGGTACGTCCACCGCGCCGGCTGCCTGGATCTGCTCGCCGCCCTTGTGGAGGACCCCGAGTCGCGGGCGGCGGAGGTGCTGCGCCGGGCCTCGGTGGACACGGAGTTGCTGGCGGCCCGGCTCGACGGGGACCGTTTCACCGCCGCGGACTGACGCGTCGTCGTACGGAAGACGGCTGCCCGCCGCCGGCCGGCAACTGCCGGTCGCCAGCCGTCAGTCGCCAGCCATCAGCCGTCAGTCGCCGGCCGTCAGGCGCCAACCTGCCGGCTTCCTGGCATGCCCGCCCCTCGGCCGGTCAGGAGCGACAGGTGCTTAAGGGGTGACGCTCATGACTCTTCCTGCCATGATGACCCGATGCGCATGTCTTCGGGAAGTGGAGCGAGCCGGGGCAGACAGGTCGGTCTCGGCCTGGCCCTGACGTCGGCGGTCGCCTTCGGCGGATCAGGTGTCGCGGCCAAGCCGTTGATCGAAGCGGGGCTCGAACCCCTGCACGTCACCTGGCTACGGGTGGCGGGGGCCGCCCTGGTCATGCTGCCGCTCGCCTGGCGCCACCGCGGCCTGCCGCGCCGCCGCCCCGCTCTCCTCGTGGGCTTCGGACTGCTCGCCGTGGCGGGCGTCCAGGCGTGCTACTTCGCCGCCATCTCCCGCATCCCGGTCGGGGTCGCCCTGCTCGTCGAATACCTGGGGCCCGCGCTGCTGCTGGGATGGGTGCGCTTCGTCCAGCGCAGGCCGGTGAGCCGCGCCGCGGCCGTCGGCGTCGTGCTGGCGGTCGGCGGACTGGCCTGTGTGGTCGAGGTGTGGTCGGGGCTGAGCTTCGATGTGATCGGGCTGGTGCTCGCGCTCGCCGCGGCCTGCTGTCAGGTGGGCTATTTCGTCCTCTCCGACCAAGGCGGCGGTGACGGTGACGGCCGGCGCGGGGGCGGCCCGAGTGGGGACGGCCTGAGTGGGGACGGCCTGAGTGGTGACGATGCCGGCGAGCGTGCGGCGGACCCGTTGGGCGTGATCGCGTACGGCCTGCTGATCGGCACGGTCGTCCTGACGCCGATCGCCCGGCCGTGGCGACTGGACTGGCCGGTGCTCGGCGGCAGCGCGCGGATGAACGGGACGGAAGTCCCCGCCGTCCTGCTGCTCCTGTGGGTCGTGCTGATCGCCACGGTGCTGGCGTACCTCACCGGAGTACTCGCGGTACGCCGGCTCTCGCCGCAGGTCGCCGGAGTGCTGGCCTGCCTGGAGGCGGTGATCGCGACCGTACTGGCATGGGTGCTGCTCGGTGAGCGGCTGTCCGCGCCGCAGATGGTGGGCGGTGTCATCGTGCTGGCCGGCGCGTTCATCGCACAGGCCGCCACGCCCAAGCCGACCGGTGACGCGGCCGATGCCGCGGTGGTGGCCGGTGGCGGCCCGGCGGCGAGCGACGCCGTACCGATGACGGACGGCCTCGTGGAGGACGGCCGCCTGACGGTGAAGTAACGACGCTGCGGAGACGAACGGCCCCCGGCGAAGAAGGAATTCGCGCCCGCACGCGACCTCACGGCGAGGGGCGACGCCCCGGATGCCGCGGCGGGTCCGGCCGATCGGTGACGTCACACAGCATCCGGGACCCGGACGGGTCGGCACGCCCTGAAACGGCTTGTCGTCCGCTTCGCCCACCCCATAAGGTGACGATCATGCATGTGACTGTTCTTCCTCCGCCCGCCGCCTGACGCGGGCGGCGGTCTCCGAGGAATCGCAACCAGCTCGGGCACGGCCCCGAGGTGGTCGTCGCTGCCCGCACACGGGACCACGCGACCAAGGCGCGGCGCCGTACGCGCGCCGCCCCGGATTTCCCGGAGAAGAACTCTCATGCATGCTTCGTCCACCCCTGCCCTGTCCGTGGGCCGGGGAATGCTGTACGTCACCATCGCCGCAGCCGCCTGGGGAACGGCGGGTGCGGCAGCCGCGTTCCTTTACCGGAGCAGCGGCCTGGGCCCCGTGGCGCTCACCTTCTGGCGGACCTTCGGCGGCCTGGTGGTACTGCTGGCCGTACGGGCGGTGACGCGCCGGCGCAGGGCCGCGGCCCTGTCGCGCGTTCGCTCCGGCGCGGTGGGCCCCAAGGAACCGGCGCGGCGGCGCGTCGCGCGCCGCACCGTCACCGGAGTCGCGCTGGCGGTGTTCCAGGCCGCCTACTTCGCGTCCGTCCAGGACACCGGACTGGCCGTCGGCACGGTCGTGACGATGGGCGCGGGCCCGGTGTTCATCGCGGTGGGTGCCCGGCTGACCCTGGGCGAGCGGCTCGGCGCCGGCGGCATCGTGGCGGTCGCGGGCGCGCTGACCGGTCTGGTGGTGCTCATCCTCGGCGGTGGCGGAGCCGGTACGGTCCGGCCCGCCGGCGTCGCCTTCGCGCTGCTGTCCGCCGCGAGCTGCGCGGTCATGACGCTGGCCGGCCGGCGACCGGGACGCGGAGCTGCCGATGGCGGCGGCGATGCGTACGGATCGACGATCGGCACCTTCGCCGTCGCCTCCGGATGCCTGCTGCCCCTGGCCGCCGTGGAGGGGCTGTGGCCCCACGCCCACGAACTGGCGCGCAGCCTCTGGCTGATGGGCTATGTCGCGGCCGTGCCGTCCGCGCTCGCCTACGGCCTGTACTTCGCGGGTCTGGCGGCCGTGCGGGCGGCCACGGCTTCGGTGATCTCGCTGGTGGAGCCCGTGACCGCGGCGGTCATGGCCGTACTGCTCCTCGGCGAGCGGCTGACCGCGGCGACCCTGGCCGGTACGGGTGTCCTGCTGACGGCCGTCGCGGCCCTGGCCGTAACGGAAGCCCGCACCGCCACTGCCGCCACGGCGACCACTGCGACCGCGATGACCACTGCCGCCGCGGCCGTCACCGCGACGACAACGGTCCGGATTCCGGCCTCGGATCCGGCCTCGACGGCGAACTGACCCACACCCCGTCTCGCGCCCGCCCGCCCGGGCCCGCCGCGCCGCCACCTCACCCCTCCGCTCGTCTCTCCCGGCCATCGCGGCGCCGGGAGGGACGAGCGGGGCAGGCCCGGGCGACGGCGTCACAGGCTCTCGGTCTCAGCGGCGGCCGGGGAGGTACGCGGGCTCGGCGATGCCGGGGGCGAGGTCGTCGGACGGTATGGGGGCGCCGTACACGGGGGACACGGGGAGCACGCCGCTCCAGTACGGGAGGGAGAGGTCCTCCGGCTCGTCGTTCGGCCCGCCGGTGCGGATCTTGGCGGAGACCTCGCGCAGGTCCAGGCGGATGACGGCGGTGGCAGCGAGCTCCTTGTCGTTGCCCGGGCGGGAGTCGGCGGCGCGGCCGGGCAGGACATGGTCGACCAGCGCGTCGAGGGCGGCCGTCTTCTCGGCGGTGTCGGTGACCTGGTGGGCGGTGCCGTGCACCACGACACAGCGGTAGTTGATCGAGTGGTGGAAGGCGGACCGCGCCAGCACGATCCCGTCGACATGGGTGACGGTGACGCATACCGGCAGCCCGGGGGCGGCGCCGTCGGTGCCGTGGGCCCGTCCGGCCTCACGCAGCGGGCGTGAACCGGTCGAACCATGGAGGTAGAGACGGTCCTCGACCCGGGCGAACAGGGTGGGCAGCACGACCGGCGCGCCGTCGCGGATGAAGCCGAGATGGCAGAGATAGGCGGAGTCGAGGATGGCGTGCACCGTCTCGTGGTCGTACGCGGCGCGCTCACGGGCGCGCGTCGGCACGGTCCGCTCGGTCGGTGCGTAGGACGGGGCCTGGGCTGCTCGGGTCATTGCCAACTCCATTGCACTAGTGCATAATAAAGTTTGTGCTAGGAGAGTATCGGATCGAAGGGCGGCGCGCATCGGAGATCGCCGCCAGTGTCGAGCGGGCCGTCGGCGCGGGTGAGCTCCAGCCGGGCCAAGCCCTGCCGCCGCTACGGGAGTTGGCCGCTCATCTGGAGGTCAATCCGAATACGGTCGCGGCTGCGTATCGCACGCTGCGTGAGCGGGGTGTGATCGAGACGGCGGGCCGGCGTGGCAGTCGCGTACGGCCGCGCCCCGCCAGCACCTCCCGTGAGGCGCTGAATGTGCAGGTGCCGCCGGGCGTACGGGACGTGTCGAGCGGCAACCCGGACCCCGCGCTGCTGCCTGCGCTCGGCCCGGCGCTCGCCGAGGCCGCCGGGCGCGGCGCAAGGCGGCCGGTGCTCTACGGCGAGGCCGCCGTGGGGGAGGAGCTCGCCCACCTGGCCCGCTCGGCGTTCGACGCCGACGGGGTGCCGGACGGGCCCGTCGCCGTGACCTCCGGTTCGCTGGACGCCATGGAGCGGGTGCTGAGCGCCCATCTGCGGCCCGGGGACGGGGTCGCCGTCGAGGACCCGGGGTGGGGGAGCCTGCTCGACCTCATCGCGGCGCTCGCCCTGCGGCCGGTACCGGTGGGCGTGGACGACGAGGGTCCGGTGCCCGAAGAGGTCGACCGGGCACTGCGCGCCGGAGCCCGGGCGCTGGTGGTCACCGACCGGGCGCAGAATCCGACGGGCGCCGTGCTGAGCGCCGTCCGCGCCGCCGAACTGCGGGCACTGCTGTCCGGTCACCCGGACCTGCTGCTCATCGAGGACGACCACGGCCACGGCATCGTCGACCACCCGCTCCACCCCCTCGCCGGTGTCACGGAGCGCTGGGTGCTGACGCGCTCCACGGCCAAGGCGTACGGCCCGGACCTGCGGCTGGCGGCCCTGACAGGTGACGCGGCCACGGTGGACAAGCTGCAAGGACGGCAGCGGCTCGGCCCCGGCTGGGTGAGTCATCTCCTCCAGGACACGGTCGCCCACCTGTGGCGGACGGGCGCGGTGGACGTGACGGCGGTCGCGGGGTCGTACGACCGGCGCCGTAACGCCCTCATGCGGGCCCTGGCGGACCGAGGAGTGGCGGCGCGCGGGCGCAGCGGGATGAACGTCTGGGTGTCGGTTCCGGACGAGACCGGCGCGGTGGCCCGTCTGCTGCACCGCGGCTGGGCGGTCGCGCCCGGGGCCCGCTTCCGTTTGCGCTCCCCGCAGGGCATACGGATCACCGTCTCAGCCCTCACGGACGACCAACTCCCTCCCCTCGCGGACGCGGTCGCCGCCGCCCTCGGTCCGGGCGAACCCCGCCGCTACGACTGAACCCACCGGAACCGCGGCACGCTGCCGGGGGCTGACGGCCTTTGGTCCTTCACCAGTTGCCCGGCGCCGGAGGGCGGGTCACCAAAACGCTCGACGGCAGGGCCCGGCGACGAGAGTTGAGGGCTGGGGACCGGCCCGCAATGCTCTGACAGCCGCCGTCAACGCCGGTCCTGAGGCCATACGCAGGACCGGTGACGGCGGCGTCCGTCAGAGGAGACCCCCGGTGTACGGATCCTCGGCGAGCTGCCGCCAGGAGTGCTCGGGGGTGGCGCCAGTCCCGCCAGGTCGGGAAGGCCGGAGGCCAGGAGGCCATGGCGCAGCTCGTGCCGCTCCCACGCGACCAGGTGCGCCCCGCCCGTCGCGCCGTCCAGGACCAGCGATCCGTGTCCGTGGTAGTGCTCCCCGAGGACCAGCAGCCGCCCGTCCTCCACGGCGGTGCTTCCGCTGCCCTCGTCGCTTTCCTTGTCCCTTTCCTTCCGGAAGGTTTTCAGCCGCCCCTCGCGCAGACCGGTGAACTCCAGGCCCGCTGCCTTCGCCGGCAGGCCCACCTCGACGAGGAAGCGCCAGCTCGGCTCATGCGTCAGCGCGTTCGGCAGCGACGCCGCGTCCAGCCGGCACCACGGCCGCGCGCCTCCGTTGCTGCTCCCGGCCCCGTACGCGTCCCCGCTCCCGTACGACTTCTGCTGGCTGTCACCCGAGTATCCGGCCACGGCTGCCGCTCCCCCCGCGAGGTTGATCACTACACCGCCGACACCAGCGCGCGGGTCTGACCACCCCTCTCCGACAATTCCCGTCCGTGCCCTGGCTCCTCCTCCGACGCGCCCGTCAGTCCTTCCCGCTGTCGGCGCGGCGGGAACGGCTCTGTGTCAGGGCGGCGCCCGCCACGACGATCACGGCGCCCACCGGGGTGTTCCAGCTCAGCGGTTCGTGCAGCAGGGTGGCGCCCGCGGCGGTGGCGATCACGGGGACGAAGTACGTGACCATCTGGGCGGTGGTGGGGCCCACTTCGGCCACCAGGCCGTACTGCATCAGGAAGGCGACGCCGGTTCCCAGTGCGCCCAGGGCGAACACCGCCAGCAGCGGCATGAGGGAGAAAGAGGTGGGGAAGGAGGTGAAGAGGGGGTTGACGACGGCGAGTTGGGCGGTGGCCAGCAGGAGCTGGGCACCCGTCATGGAGAGGTGGGTCTCCTCGGTGTGCGCGAGGGTACGGCGCAGGTAGATCCAGCCGATGGGGTAGCTGAGCGAGGCGCCCAGGGCCATCGCGGTGCCCGCCGGATCCGTACCCGGGAAACCCTGCCAGACGCCGAGCACGGTGAGGACACCCAGAAAGCCCAGGCCCAGGCCCGCGACGCGGCGCCGGGTCGGGCGGTCCTCGGAGAGCGCGACCAGGGACAGAACCATTCCCCACAGTGGGGAGGTGGCGTTGCAGATGCCGGCCAGGGTGGACGGGATGGTCATTTCCGAGTACGCGAAAAGGGTGAAGGGCAGGGCGTTGAGGAAGAGCGCGGCGACCGCCAGGTGACCCCAGGTCCGGGGTGAGCGCGGCAGGCGCTCGCGCTTGACGGCCAGTACGGTGATCAGCACCGCGGCGCCGAACGCCAGCCGTCCCAAGGACACTTGGAGCGGCGCGAATCCCTCGTTGCCCACCTTCATGAACAGGAAGCTGAAGCCCCAGATCAGCGTCAGTATCGCGAAGCGGGCCCGCCAGTCGAGTGCGCGGCGACGACGGACCGGTCCGTCGGCCGGCAGGGAGGCGGCAGGGGGTGCGACGGCGGTCCGGGGTGCGGTGATTCCTGAGGGAGCGCCGGTTTCAGAGACAGTGGCGATTACGGACGGAGCGCCGGCTGCGGACGCAGTGCCGGCTTCCGAGGGGGCGTCGGCGCTCGGGAGGGGAGTGGCGATCGGGGGACGGGCGGTACTCATGGGGATCACGATGCAGGGCCGGAATCCGTAGAACAAGCGAATTGTTTCCGACCTCTTCGTTTAGCATCCCTTACATGTTGAACTTGGACCGCCTCCGGACCCTGAGCGCCGTCGCCCGCCACGGTTCGGTGAGCGCGGCTGCCGACGGCCTGTACGTCACCTCTTCCGCCGTCTCTCAGCAGCTCGCCAAACTGGAGCGGGAGACCGGCCAGCAACTGCTGGCCAAGAGCGGCCGGGGCGTACGTCTGACCGATGCCGGACGGCTGCTCGCCGAGCACGCCGCACGCATCCTCTCGCAGGTCGAGCTGGCCCAGGCCGACCTGGAGGCCCACCGTGGCCAGGCGGTCGGCGAGCTGCGGCTCGCCGCATTCCCCACCGCGGCACGCGGACTCTTCCCCGCCGCCCTCGCCGCGCTGCGCGCCGACCACCCGCAACTCCGCCCGCGCCTGAGTGAAATGGACCCGGAGGTGTCCGTACGGAGCGTGCTGCGCGGCGATGTCGACCTCGCGGTGGTCCTGGACTGGTACAACCGGCCGATGCGCTTGGCGGAGGGGCTGGCCAAGGCGCCGCTCCTGGACGATCCCGCCGATGTGGCCATGCCGGCGGGGCACCGGCTGGCCGGGCGCCGGTCGGTGGAGCTGGAGGACTTCGCCGACGACGACTGGATCTCCTGGCCCCAGGGCGAGTTCTGCCACGAGTGGCTGATGTTCACGCTCCGCGGCAAGGGCATCGAGCCGCGCATCGCGCACATGGCCGAGGAACACCACACCCAACTGGCCCTGATCGCCCAGGGGCTGGGCGTGGCGGTGGCACCCCGGCTCGGCCGCGGGCCGGTCCCCGAAGGGGTGAGCGTGGTGCCGGTCGGCCACGCCATGCGGCGACAGGTCTACGCCATCTGGCGGCACGACGCCGACCGCCGCCCCTCGATCCGTGCCGCGCTGGGCGCGCTGCGCGTCGCGGCAAAGGCCGTGGAGGGCGACTGACGGTATCAAGCCGACTTGCGACCTGGCTGAAGAACCAAAAAGTCCGTGGCGCCCAGGCCATGGCTGAGGCGGCAGTAGCCGCGGCGCAGACCCGGCACACCGCCGTGGCCGGGGAAGCCCACGGCCGCCGCCGTGGTCAACACGCCGGCCAGGGCCGTGTTGGCTCTGGACGATGAGCTCGCTGACATCGACGCGCGGATCGCGGTCCGTTTCCGTGTACATCGCGACGCGGAAGTGCTTCTCAGCATGCCCGGCACGGGCCCGTTGCCGGGGCGGAGTTCATCGCCTGCACCGGCGGAGACATGGACGCCTTCGGCAGCGCGGGCCGACTCGCCGACGTCGCCGGACTCGCACCGGTTCCACGGGACTCCGGACTCACGTCCTATGGGCTCTCATCCGCGACCACCACACACCGCCGAGTCGCCTCACCCCGATCCCACCTCGGCATAGCGCCCTGGTGACCGTGCGCTTCATTTGGCCTCTTGGCCACACCTGGTCGTTCCCAGGCCGGGCGGTCGGGATCAGAGGGCCCAGGGCAGTCGGAGGGCCTCAACTTCCGTGTCGTCCAGGAGGGCCTCGATGAGCGGGGCGGGGCCCGCCACCTTGGTGGCCCAGAGGTCGTAGTCCGTGCAGAGGACCCAGGACCGGTCCTGGGCCCAGAAGTTGGACGGGGACCAACCGCCCTCCTCCGGGTGGTCGTACAGCGCCTTGGCATCCGCGAGCGTGCCGGCCCGAACGTGCAGGTTGACGAAGTCCTCAGCCCCGTGCAACAACGGGGTGTAGTAGGCCAGGCAACCGGTCTCCGCACCCTGCGGGCTGTGCTCGGTGAGGATGTCGACCAGGCGGTTCCAGTCGGTCCGGTCCAGGCTGCCCTCGGACGCCCCGGCGATGCCGACCGGCCATCCGCTCGGCTCCTGAAACGAGGGGAAGGAGAGGTGGCAGGGCAGCCGCCCCTCGGGCACCACAGGATCGCCGGTCCGCCGCGAGAGCTCCGCCCAGCGCAGCCGGCGCCAACGGGGGCCTGGGGGCTCCCCCAGCGTCCACCCGAACACGTCCGCCGGGTCGAGGCCCGGGATGATCTCGGGCCCGCCGCCGTTCAGCACGGCTCGTTGATATGCGACATAGGACATGTCGGTGGGCCCGAGTTCGTGTTCGTACATGGAGTGGAGCACCCAGGCGGCGTCGGGCAGTGCCGGCGGCATGAAGCCGGTGAGCCCGTCATCGTTGGCCAGCTCCCGCAGCCAATCAGTCTCCCCAGCGGCGGAAAGCGGCCACCGGGCGGTCGCCAGAGCAGCGGATGTCTCGTTCATCCGTTCATGATCTCACCCGCCGTCGCGGCGAGCGCCGGGATCACTTCCCGGCCTTCACCACGTTCCCGGCGCCCTTGACAAGCATGATCGGGAATCAGTCACGGTCGATGATTCCCCGGATGATGCCCAGGCGCAGCAGGTCCTGTGGGCGGATGTGGAGTTGGTCGGCGGTCCGGCGTACTTCCGTGGCGTCACGCTTGAGGATCGCCGCGGCCAGTTCGGGGGCGATCACGGAGAAGTAGCTGTCCGGCGCGGCCCACAGCCGGCCCGGGGCCGCCAGGGCCAGCGCGCCTCCGGAGCCGCCCTCGCCGATGAGCACGGACGTGACGGGCGTACGGGCCGAGGCGAGGGCGGCGAACATGTCCGCGATGGCCGCGCCGGCACCCGCCCGCTCCGCCGGTGCGTCGTTGGCGGCGCCCGGTGTGTCCACGAGAGTGAGGACCGGAACGCCGATCCGGTCCGCCAGCCTGACCAGGCGGGCGGCGGTACGGAATCCGGCCGGGCGGGTGGCCGTGCCGCACTGTGCCACGAAGGCGATCGTACGGCCGTCGCGGTGGCCGAATCCGCACCGTATGCCCTGATCGACCCCGCCGCAGCGGTCACCGCTGAGCTCCTCCCGCCAGTCGAAGTACGCGTCCAGATACGCCGTGGCGCGGGGCGCCGGTCGTCACGAGCGCGCCCTACCGCACTCCAGCCGGTCTCCGGGAGGTCATGGGCACCGAGAGCGCGGGGCAACGGTGCGGGCTCGGTGGGGCGCGAGCCAGTCGACCCGGGGCGGCCCGCTTGTGACTCGAAGCGGTCGACCGTGGGGTCGGGTCGGTCGGCATGTGACTCGGGGCGGTCGTCCGGTGAGCCGGGGACGCCGTTCCGTACGTCCGCCACCGGTTCCGGCCCGGACCCCGCGCCCGGCCCCGAATCCGCCCCCGGCCCCGACTCCGACTCCGCTCCCGGCGCCTTGGCCGTCAGTAGCATCAGCCAGCGTTCGAGCGTCGTACGGAGACGGTCGGGCGGCACGACGGCGTCGACCTGTCCGGCCGCCAACTGGCCCTCGGCGGAGTAGGCGTACGGATCGGCGTCCGCGGGCCGTACCCGGGAACCCGCGAAGCCGATCTGGGCACCGGGCAGCGCGAGGACGACATCGGCGCCCGCGCCGAGCGTCGCCCAGCCGCCGCCGGTCGTCGGGTCACGCACCACGGCGATCTGTGGCAGCCCGGCCGCACGGGTGAGCGTGGACTGCCCCGCCACCCGCTGGAGCTGGATCAGCGCCCGCATGCCCTCCTGCATCCGGCTGCCGCCTGTGGCGATCAAGGACACGACGGGCAGGCGGTGCCGCCGGGCGTAGGTGTGCGCGGCTTCCAGACGGTCGCCGGTGCGCTCGCCGAGGGAGCCGCCCAGGAAGCCGAATTCGAAGGAGATCAGTACGGCCTCGGTGCCGCCGATCCTGCCGACCCCGCTGACCACGGACTCACACTCGCCGGTACGCTCCCGGGCCCGGGTGTGCGCGGCCCCGTAACCGGCCCATCCGATCGGGCCGTCGGTGGCCGGCCGCTCTCCCTCGATGTTCCCCGGAACGCCCGGTGGCGCGGGCAGTTCGGTGAAGTCCTCGGTCAGCGCCGCGACGGCTTCCCGCGCCGACCAGCGCCCGGCCGGACCCCGCCCGGCGCCTTTCTTCCCCATGTCCCCGGCCTCCCTGGCGCCCTCGCCGCCCGGAGCCTCACGCATGGAGTTCCCGCTTGAGGATCTTGCCCATGTCGTTGCGCGGCAGGGCGTCCAGGAAGTGGACGACGCGCGGCCGTTTGTGTGGGGCGAGCTGCCGGGCGACATGGTCGACGAGTTCCGAGGCGGACGGACGCGGACCGCCGGACGCCTCGTCCACGGGAGCGGTGGGTGCGATGGGGTCGGTGGGATCGGCGGGGCCGGTGGGTGCGGCCGGTGGGGCGGACACGGTGGTCTCGGCCCGTACGACCCAGGCGACGATCCGCTCGCCGAGATCCTCGTCCGGTTCGGCCGTGACCGCGGCCTCGGCGACCCCTGGATGGGCCAGCAGCGCGTTCTCGATCTCCCCCGCGCCGATTTTGTACCCGCCGCTCTTGATGAGGTCGGTGGCCTTGCGGCCTACGATGCGGTAGTTGCCCGCCGCGTCCCGGGTCGCCATGTCACCCGTACGGAACCAGCCGCCGTCGAACGCCGCGGCCGTGGCGTCCGGGCGGTTGAGGTACTCCACGAAGAGGTTGGGGCCGCGCACCTGGACCTCACCCACGGTCTCGCCGTCGCTCTCCTCGATGGCCTGCCCGTTGTCATCCACCAGCCGGACGTACACCCCGGGCAGCGGCACACCCACGGTCCCCGGGGCGGGCTCGCCGTCCGCACGGACACTGGTGTTCATCAGCGTCTCCGTCATGCCGTACCGCTCGATGACCCGGCGGCCGGTGGCCGCGGCGATCCGCTCATGGACGGTCAGCGGCAGGGGCGCCGAGCCGGAGACCAGGAGGCGGGCCCGGCCGAGCGCCTTGGCCAGCGCCGGGTTGCCGCCCGCCTCGGCCGCCAGGCGGTGGTACATGGTCGGTACGCCGAAGAGCATCGTGCCGTCCGCGGCCAGTTCGCGGGCGACGCCCTCGGTGGAGAAACGGCCCAGGTGGTGGACGCTGCCGCCGCGCCGCAGCGGGCCGAGGACGCCCAGGATCAGCCCGTGGACGTGGAAGAGTGGCAGTGCGTGCACGAGCACGTCCTCGGCCGTCCACCGCCACGCGTCCCGGAGCGCGTCGAGCGTGCGGGCGATGGCGCGCCGGGGGATGACGACCCCCTTGGGCGGACCGGTGGTGCCGGAGGTGTAGACGATCAGCGCCGGCGTCTCTTCGCCCGGCTCGTACGGAAGCTCCTGATCCTCCCCGTCCCGCGCGTACGGATCGATGTCCAGCCGGGGGAGGGCGGCGAGCGGGCCGGGGAGGTCGGCGCCGGGCTCGGCCAGGACGAGCGTGGGCGCGCTGTCCGAGACGATGTGCGCCAGCTCGCTCTCACCGGTCTTGGGGTTGACCGGCACGGCGGACACCGCGGCCTGCAGCGCGGCGACCACGGCGACGGCGGTCTCCAACGAAGGCGTCGCCCAGACCGCGACCCGCGCCTGGCCACCGATCCGCCGGGTCAGCGGGCCTGCCACCGCGGCCAGTTCGCGGTAACTGAGCGCACGGTCACCGAAGCGCAGCGCGGGCCTGGGCGATGCCTCGCGCAGCGCGGGGAAGAGCACGTCCACCGGTTCTCCTTCGTCCTCGTCCTCATCGGCCCCCGACGCATCGCGCGGCCGTACGGTCCCGGTCCCGCGCCCGGCGCGGTTCGAGCTGACTGCCACCACTCTCGCAGAGACCACTGACATCGCGATCACCCCGCCCACCGGCATGGCGGAGGCGCCCCGGCGTGGCAGAAGCCCGGCCCCTGACGCCGTGTGTGGCCCTCAGCCCTCAGCCCTCGGCCCTCAGCGCGGGAGCTTGCGGAAGTCCCAGGAGACGACGGCTTGCGGCGTCAGACGCAGCCACGCGTGACGGCCGTCGTACGGCATGGCCTCCACACCGAAGTACTTGGCGGCGAACAGCCGTTCCGGAACCTCCAGCTCCGGGCACGGCGCCCCGGCGCGCGGCGACTCGCCCACGAACTCCGCACGGCCGCTCAGCTCCGCCCCGCGCAGCTCCCCGTACCCCTGCCCGTCATCGACGATCACCGCGGTCCGCGGGTCCTTCCGCAGTTGCGCCCACCTCTTGCTGCGGGTGACCGAGTACAGCCATATGGATGTCCCGTCCCATACGAACCACAGTGCTCCGACGTGCGGCGCGCCATCCGCCCCGACCGTGGCGACCCGGCACGTGCGCTGCTCCGCCAGATAGGCGTCGAGTTCGTCCGGCGCCATCATGATGCGGCGCCCGCGCCGCTGTCCGACGACCATCCCGGCCCACCTCCGTGCTCCGACCCGTCCGGCACGGTCCGCTCCGGCCGGACCGGGTGTCAGGAAGCATGGGGTGGCTTCCCGGCGTACGCAATGGCGGGTAGCCTCACGCGCCGCGCCCACGGCAGCCCACGGCACAGGCGAACCACGGAGCGGGCAACGCACGGAGCGGACAACCCACGGCACCAGCAACGCACGGCACGAGCATCGTCCGAGGGGAGAGACCATGTCGTCGTCGGATGAGCGGTCGCGCGAGCGGCTGTGGCTGTGCGAGCGGCTGGACCCGGTGAACACCGTGCTGCTCACCGTGGAGTGTCAACGCGGCGTCGTCGGCCCGGACAGCGCGCTGCCCGAACTCGCCGACGCCGCCCGTACGACAGGGGCGCTGGCCAACATCGCCCGGCTGGTCGCGGCAGCCCACGACGCCGGTGTGCAGGTGCTGCACGCGGTCGCCGAGCGCCGCCCCGACGGTCGGGGCGCGAGCCGCAACGCGCGCCTCTTCAAGGCCGCCGAGCGCCTGCCCGTACAACAGTTCACCGGGACGACGGCCGTACGCGTCGCCGCCCCGATCCCCGTCTGCGAGGACGACCTGATCGTGCGCAGGCTGCACGGGCTCTCGCCGCTGGCCGGCACGGACGTGGACGCGCTGCTGCGCAACTTCGGGTGCCGCACGCTCGTCGTGACCGGTGTGTCGGCGAATGTCGCGGTGCCCAACGCCGTCTTCGACGCGGTCAACCTCGGCTACACGGCCGTGGTGCCCGCGGACGCCATCGCCGGTGTGCCCGCCGAGTACACCCGGGCGATGGTCACGCATACCCTCGCTCTCGTCGCCACCGTCACCGCCACCGACGACGTGCTCACCTGCTGGAAGCAGCCCCGCCGGTCCGGCGGCCGGACCGTGCGGCCCAACTGACCGGCCCGCCGGCCAGCCCTTTCGGCCGGCCTGTTAAACCGGCCTTTCCGGTCAGCACCGCCGGTCAGCACCGCCGGTCAGCACCGTCGGTCGGCACCGCCGGTCAGCACCGCCGACCGGAGCCGTCAGCCGAACCGAGGCCCGATCAGCCGAGTTCCAGGGAACCGCCCTTGACCTTCACATCAGCCGTGGGCAGCCCCCTCCTGGCGGGCCCGTGCTTGACGCTGCCGTCGGCGATGTCGTACTTGCTGCCGTGACACGGGCAGTTGATCGTGCCGCCGGAGACGTCCCCGACGATGCACCCCTCGTGCTGGCACACCGCCGAGAACGCCTTGAACCGGCCCGCCTGCGGCTGGGTCACCACCACCTTCCGGTCCTTGAAGACCTTGCCGCCTCCCTCGGGGATGTCCGAGGTCTTCGCCAGCACATGCCCCGCCCCGGCTCCGGCGCCACTGCTGCCACCGCCGTTTCCGGGACCCTGGGAGCCTGTGGGCGGCTGCGCGGACCGTGCGGGTGTCCCGTCGCCCTGCCGGCCCTTTGCGTCACTGCCGCACGCCGCGAGCGCGGCGGCCAGCCCCGCCGCTCCCGCCGCCACGACGACCGTACGCCGTGCCGTCGTCCCGCCCGTGCGCCGTTCCGCCGCCGAGGATTCCTGTTGGGTCATGGTGTGCCTCCGGTTCTCGCTTCACTGCCCTGCCTGCGAGGCATGTACCCATACGGCCGTACGGGGTGGATGGGCCATACGGGTTACAGGGGCCGTACGCGTCCTGTGGGGCACACCCCGGACACTTCATCCGTGCCGTACGCCCCACAGGCGTTGCGAAGGTTCCATACGGACCGGCCGGGACCGGCGTTCAATCCCCGGAAGTTTCCGTTCCCGGTAAGGCTTTCACCCTTCCGGCTGACCGGTGTCCGCCGTCCGCTTCTCCAGCGCGCCGAGCAGGAAGTCCCGCTGGAAGCGCAGCAGGTTCTCGTTGACCGCCTCGTCGGCCGGCGCATGGCTCGCCCCGGGCAACGGCAGCACGGTGTGCTGCTTGCCGGCCGCCAGCAGCTCCGCCGAGAACCGCAGCGTGTGCGCCGGCGCCACGTTGTCGTCGGCCAGCCCGTGTATGAGCAGCAGCGGGCGGCGCAGCAGATGGCCGTGGCCGGCCAGTGAGCAGCGCGCGTAGTTCTCCGGGCACTTTTCCGGATGACCCAGATAGCGTTCCTTCCAGTGGGTGTCGTACAGACGCTGGTCGGTGGGCGCCGCTCCGGCGACCGCCGCGTGGAAGACGTCCGGCCGGTGCAGCACGGCCGCCGCGGCCAGGAATCCGCCGAAGGACCAGCCGCGGATCGCCACCCGCTCCAGGTCCAGGTCCGGGAAGCGCCCGGCCACCGCGTGCAGGGCCGCGACCTGGTCCTCCAGTACGGGCGTCAACTGGTCGCCGTGGACCTCCTTCTCCCAGCGCGGTCCGCGGCCCGGCGTACCGCGCCCGTCGACGACCAGCACGGCGAAACCCTGCTCGGCGAACCACTGCGACACGCACGCGAACCAACTGCGGGCCCGTATCGCGAGCTGCACGCTCGGCCCCGCGTACGGATCGAGCAGCACCGGAAGCCTGCGCGCCCCCGGCTCGTACCAGGAGGGCAGGTAGAGCGCGCCGCGCAACTCCCGCTGGCCGAGCGTGAGATGGACCGGGCGGGGCTGGACGGATGGTTCCTCGCAGAGGGCGGCTATCGTGCCGGCCGGCGCGCCGTCGCGCATCACGGTCACGCGGTGGCCGTCCGGGGTGAGGCCGGCCAGGACGGTGGTGCCGCCGCCGGTCACGGCCGTGTGCAGTCCCGGACCGTCACTCAGCCTGGTGCATCCACCGCCGGTACCGCTCCCGGTCTCGCCGGTGCTGCTCCCGGACCCGCCGGTGCGGCCTGCGGATTCGCCGGTGCCGCCGCCGGGCTCATAGGACCACACATGAGTCTCAGTAGGGTCCGCGCTCGCCGTGAACAGCACGCGTTCACCGGTGACGTCGATGACCTTGCGCACCTGTAGGCCGGGCGGGGTGACGATGGCGCCACCGACCGTCAAATGACGGGTGGTGTCCGCGTCATGGGGGAGTACGAGGGCGCCGGAGGCCGTACGGGATGGGGTGCCGGGCACGATCTCGACCCAGGCGGGATCGGTCCGCTCGTGCAGCGTCCGGCTCGCGCCCGTCAGGGGATCGACCGCGAGCGTGCGCAGGGTGCGCTGGTCACGGCTCTGTACGCTGACAAGAGGGCCATGCGCGTCCCATGAGGCCGAGACCAGGTACTCGAACGCCTCCCGGTCCCAGGCCACTTCCAGGCCACGGAGGGGCTCCCCCTCGTTCGCGCCGTCGTTCCCGCCCAGGGACAGCAGCCACAGCGACACCTGCGCATTGGCCGTTCCAGCCGCCGGGTACCGGATCGCGCGCGGCGGCTGCTCCGGACGCGCCGGATCGCTGATGTAGCGGCGCTGCACACCGGAGGTGTCGACCCTGGCGACCAGGAGCCGCCGGCTGTCGGGCGACCACCAGTAACCGCGTAGCCGTCCCATGGATTCCGCCGCCGTGTACTCGGCCAGCCCGTAGGTGACGTCGGGGCCTTCCGCTGCGGCCAGCCGCCGGTCCGCGCCCGGCCCTCCGGCCTCTCCCGCGGCCCCGCCTCCGTCCCCGTCCCCGTCCAGTTCCACGACATGCAGCGAGCCGCCGGTCACGTACGCGATGTACCGCCCGTCCGGAGAGGGCCGCGGGTCGACGACCGGACCCGCGGTCGGTACGAGGAAAGGTGCCCCTTCGCCCCCTCTACCTCCTTCATCCCCTTCGTCCGTACGGACCACCCAGAGAGCGCCGGACAGTGCGAAGGCCACGACGCGCGCCGCGCGATCGGCCGCGTACGCCACCACGCCCTGCGCACGCTCGCGGGCCCGCTCGCGCCGTACCCGTTCCTCCTCCGGCAGGTCCTCCTCACAGAGCCCCACCGATCCGGCCTCCGCCAGCCGCGCCGGGTCGGCGAGCAGCCGTTCCTTGCCGTCCTCGTACAGCCAGAGCCGTCCTATGGGATCGGTTCCGCCGCCCGTACGGACGAACAGCACCCGGCGGCCGTCCGGTGAGACGGTGAAATGCGCCGGTACGCCCAGGGAGAAGCGGCGGGTGCGGGCGAACTGACGGGGAAAGTCGTCCGCAGGGCGAGCATCAGCAGTAACGGAGGCATCAGAAGTCTTGGCGGCATCGGTGGAATCCATAAGAGACCTATACAAGACACTTCTCCTCGGTGTCCCTCGAATAGCCGATATGGATGCCGTGCACCCCGCGCTCCACGAGTCGCCCGGACCTGCGCGGCCGGCCTCCGGGCGCCCGCCGCGGCCGTGGCCGTCTTCCGCGGCTGAAAGGTCCCCGTGGTCAGCGCACCGCGGAACGGACGCCCGACTCGTACCGCTGCTCTCGCGCCGACGTGGGTTTCGTAACGCCCTGGCCCTCGGCCCCGGGTGTTTCCGCCGGGGCGGGCTCGGGAATTCCGGTGCGCAGGACCCGGTTGGCGCGTGCGGTGTCCAGGGCGCCTTCCCAGCGGGCGACGACGAGGGTGGCGACGCTGTTGCCGGCGAGGTTGGTCAGGGCGCGGCACTCGGACATGAATTTGTCGATTCCGAAGATCAGCATGATGCCGGCGGCGGGCACGGTGCCGACGGTGGAGAGGGTGGCGGCCAGCGCGATGAACCCGGCACCGGTGACGCCGCCCGACCCCTTGGACGTGAGGATCATGACCGCGAGCAGGCCGAGCTGCTGGCCGAAACCGAGTGGAGTGTCGGTGGCCTGGGCGATGTAGACGGCGGCCAGGGACAGGTAGAGCGAACTCCCGTCGAGATTGAAGGAATAGCCGGTCGGTACGGTCAGTCCGACGATGTCACGGCGTACTCCCAGTCCCTCCAGCTTGGTCATCAGCCGGGGCAGCACGCTTTCCGAGGAGGAGGTTCCCAGGACGATGAGGAATTCCTCGCGCAGATGGCGCAGCAGCCGCAGGACATTGATTCTCAAAAGGGCCAGGATGCCGCCGAGCACCACGACGACGAAGAACAGCGACGTGCCGTAGAACAGGCCGATGAGCCGGCCGAGGCCGGTGAGGGTGGAGATGCCGTACTTGCCGACGGTGAAGGCCATCGCACCGAAAGCGCCGACGGGTGCGGCCAGCATGACGTAATGCAGGATTTTGAACACCACGGAGCTCAGCCGACCGATGCCTTCGAGCACCGGAATCCCGATCGGTCCCACGGCTTTGAGTGCGATGCCGAACAGCACGGAAAAGAAGATGACTTGCAGGATGCGGCCCTCGGCGAAGGCACCCACCGCGCTGTCGGGCACGATGTCGGTGAGGAAGTGCCACCAGCTCCGGTCCGCGCCGTCCTTGACGTACCGCGCGGCGTCGCCCGACAGACGCAGCTCGCCGGGGTGCGCGTGGACGCCGGCGCCGGGCTGGAAGACATTGACGGCGATCAGGCCGACGGCGAGTGCGGCCAGGGTGCCGGCCTGGAAGTAGACCAGTGATTTCAGGCCGACCCGGCCGACCCGGCGCAGGCTGTCGACGCCGCCGATGCCGCCCACGATCGTCAGGAAGACGATCGGCGTGATGAGCATCTTGATCGCGGACACGAAGGTGGTGCCGACCGGCTCCAGGGCGACGCCGACGCCGGGCCGGAGCCAGCCGGTGAGGATGCCGCAGACGATCGCGGTCAGGACCCAGAAGTACAGATGCCGGTACCAGGGCTTGCGTGGTGGCCGGGCGGGGCGGAGCCGGGGGCGGTGGGGGACGCGGTTGCTGCCATGGCGTTTCTCCTCGTCGGGGAACGTGGACGCGGTCGGCACGCGGGGCTGCGGAGCAAAAGGGCCAAAGGGCCAAAGGGCGAATGGGGGAGAGGGTGGGTGGGCGACAGGGCGAGGCGGGCCGGCGGAGCGGTCGCCCCGACGGGATCAGAGCAGTTCGAGGAGTTTCGCGGTGAACTCGGCGGTGGTGGCGGTGCCGCCGAGGTCGGGGGTGCGTACGTCGGTCTTGGCCAGCACCGCGGCCATGGCATCGGTGACGTCCCTGGCCGCTTCCGGGTGGCCGAGATGGTCGAGCATCATGGCCGCCGACCAGATCGCCCCCAGCGGATCGGCGATGCCACGGCCCGCGATGTCCGGCGCGGAGCCGTGGACCGGCTCGAACATCGAGGGGAACTCGCGCTCCGGATTGAGGTTGGCGGCCGGCGCGATGCCGATGGAGCCCGCCACGGCGGCGGCCAGATCGCTGAGGATGTCACCGAACAGGTTGGAGGCGACGACCACGTCGAAACGGGCCGGTTCCAGGACGAACTTCGCGGCCAGCGCGTCGATGTGCTCCTGGTCCCAGACGACCCGCGGATGGGCGGCGCCGCGCTCGGCCACCAGCTCGTCCCAGAACGGCAGGGTGTGCACGATGCCGTTGGACTTGGTGGCCGAGGTGAGCCGCCCGCCACGCCCGGCGGCCAGCCCGAAGGCGTAGTCCAGGACGCGGGTCACCCCGGCACGCGTGAACACGGACTCCTGTACGGCCATCTCCTCGGGGAACCCCCGGTTCAGCCGCCCGCCGATCTCGCTGTACTCGCCCTCGACGTTCTCCCGTACGACGACGAAGTCCACCTCACCGGCCGCGGCGGCACGTACGGGACTGCCGACCCCCTCGAAGACCCGGATCGGCCGCACATTGACGTACTGGCGCAAACCACGGCGAATCGGGATCAGCAGTCCCCACAGGGAGACATGGTCCGGCACGTTTGGATGACCGACCGCGCCGAGCAGGATCGCGTCCTTCTCGCGCAGCCGGTCCAGGCCGTCCTCGGGCATCATCGCCCCCTCGCGGACGTACCGCTCGCAGGACCAGTCGTACGAGGTGTACGAGAAGCCGATGCCGTGACGGGCGCCGACGGCGTCCAGCACCTGCCGGGCGGGCGGCAGCACCTCGGCTCCGATGCCGTCGCCGGGAATCAGTGCGATGTGGTGGCGGACCATGTGCTGCCGCCCGTAGGTGCGGTCTGCGTTGGGGGACATGTGCCGATTGCAGCAATCAGGCCACGCGGGCGTCCAAGACGCTTCGCCGATCTGCCTGGTAAGGAGCGCCTATCAGACCGTGACGGCGGCCAGCGCGCAGGTCACGAACGCACGGGCGGCCGGGGACAGTACACGGCGGCTGACCAGCCCGATCCGCAGCGATGTCTTCGGTTCGATGTCCACGACCACCGCGCCGGCCCGCTCGGCCGTCGTACGCCAGGACTCGGTGACCACGGCGAGTCCGACCCCCGCCAGCACCAGCGGCAGGATCGCCACCCGGTGCTCGGTCTCCGCCGCGACGGTGAAGCCGACGCCGCGCTCGCGCAGCCCGTCGACGTACGCGCGCATGCCCGTGCCCCGCTGTCCGACGATCAGCCGCGCGCCGGCCAGCTCCTCGGCGGCGACCGGCCGCCCCGCCGGGAACGGCCCGTCGGGCGGGGTGACCAGGACGAACCGCTGCTCGCCCACGGCGTAGGACACCACCTCCTTGTCGGGCAGCGGTCCCGGGGTGGCCAGGAGACCCAGCTCGGCGGCGCCGGTGCGCACCGTCTCCACGACTTCGCGGGAGGTGAAGGCGGCCCGGATGTTCACCGACACCCCGGGGTACCGGCCGCTGAACGCGCGGATCATGGTCGTCAGCGGCTCGACCGTCTGGGACGGCATGGAGGCGAGGTCCAGCCGTCCCGCGCGCAGTTCGTGTACGGCCGCGACGCTGGCACGGGCCGTCTCCAGGCTGCGCACCGCCGCCCGGGCGGGCTCGATCAGCGCCGCCCCCGCCTCGGTGAGCACCGCCCGGCGGCCGATGCGGTGGAACAGGCTGCTGCCAAGGTCCCGCTCCAGAGCCCGTACGGCCTGGGACAGCGAGGGCTGGGAGAGGTACAGGGCCGAGGCCGCCCGGTGGAAACCCCCGTGGTCCACGATCGCGAGGAAGTACTCCAGTTGCCGGATGTCCATGCCCGTCATCCTCCATGGGACCGTCGGCCCGTATAGGCCGTCGGCTCATAGGTCGTCGCCGGCTCATAGGGGAAGGGGCGGACGTATGGAGCCGTGGGGTGCCGCGGTGTGTGGACCCGCGTCACTCCCGGCATCGGTGGCACCGTAAGGTTGGCCGAACCTTGGAAGTCCTTTGACTACGCCATGCCAATCGAGTGTCCATGACAACCGACGGATCGGGGGAGATCTGTGGCGGATCAGTTCACCGCTGCCCAAGAAGCTCTGCACAAGTTCGCCAAGAGCTCTGACCAGCGCGCGGAGAAGCTGCGGGCGATACGCAGCAAGCTGGCTTCCCACTCGCTGAACGCCCAGGCATTCGGCAAGCTGCCGGAGGCCGACGAGCTCTACAGCGCCTACGCGGAGCAGAGCGAGGACTCCCTGGAGATCCTGGAGTCGGCGGCGAAGCTGGAAGAGAACATCAGCGAGGGCGTCACCGAGACCGCGCGTGCCTACCAGTCCGACGAGGACGAGACCGTTCGCACGATGCGGCAGGTCCAGGGTGGCGCCGGGGGCACTCGATGAGCGGAGTGGCAACGGGGGCGCTCAGCGCGTACAACAAGGTCAACGACTGGATGAGCGGATTCGACTCCGTCGTGGACGAGATCATGCGTCCGCTCGTCGAACCGCTCGCCGAGCACCTGGAAGCCGTCACCGGCGACGACGAGGGCCTCCAGGAAACCGCCGCACTGTGGCGTGAGCAGGCTTCCGAACTGCGCGAACTGATAGCCGACCAGCGGCGCGACCGTGCGGACCTCGCCCACGAGTGGACCGGTGACGCGGCCGACGCGTTCCAGGGACACCTGGCCGAGATGGAAGCGGCCCTGGAGCAGGAAGCCGCCGACATGGACGCCGTCGCGGACGTCCTGGAGCAGGCCGGCGCGCAGGCCAAGCTGGCCGAGCAGGTCGTCGAGACGCTGATCCGCGAGCTGATCGAATGGGCGATCATCGAACTCGCCGTGGCACTGGCCACCTCGATCGTCACAGCCGGGGTCTCGGCCGCTGCCGCCGCCGCTGCCGCCGTGGCCGAAGCGAGTTTCGTCTCGGCCCGCATCGCCAGGGTGCTGGCCGAACTGGCCAAGGAACTGAAGGCTTTCGTCAACATCATCAAGCTGCTCAAAAAAGCCAAGAAGATGTCGAAGGTCAAGAAGCTCAAGCCCTGGACCTGGAAGCACATCAAGGACCCGGTCGAGGCCGAGAAGTTCCTCAAGGCGCTCGCCGCGAAGAAGGCGCTGAAGGCGATCAAGGTGCCGATGAAGGGCGCCGTCGGACTCGGCATGGCGGGCCTGGGCTTCTCGGGCGACCCGACGCAGGCTGTGGCGCCCATCGTCCAGGCGGGCGCTGAGAAGCTCGACGAGATGATCGACGGTGGCGGTTCCAAGTCCGGCGGCGGCTCCTCGCCGTCCCGGCACGGGGACGTCCACCTGCCGCCGGCCTCGGACTTCCATCCGTCACAGCCCGTCGCACAGGACCCGGTCGGCCGCTACCGCGAGCCGGCCGTCAGCGGGCCGCTGAGCCCGCCGTCGAGGACCGGGGTACCCACCGACCCGTCGCCCGCCGCGCAGGACCCCCTCGACCGCTACCGTGAGCCGGCGGCCGGCCAGGACATCCGCCTGCTCTCCCGCCCGGCGTCCGCCCAGCAGCCGCGCGACCCCGACAACCCCTTCGGCTGAGACCCGGGTCCGGGACAGGCCCCGGAACAGGACGGCGTATGGGCGGAGCCCGGCGGCCGTGCGCCGTGCTGCGTACGTCGGCTCCATACGCCATACGCCATACGCGTACGCCGTCCGCCATGGCCGTCCGCCGTCCGCACACAAGGAGAATGGCTGAGTGATCGACCACGAGACTCCCTGCCGGCAGTTCCTCCAGCCCGGCGAAGTGCTGTTGCACAGCGAGGACTACGGCGTGTATCCGAACCTGCCGCTCGTCCCCGCCCACATGCGGGTGCCGGCCAAGAAATCCGCTCTGGAGAAGCGGATCTGGGGGGCGCTGGACAAGGTCATCGGCAAGGCGTCGCGCCCGATCGACGCGGTCAGCGACAACCGGTTCACCAACCACCGGATGACCCGCGCCGCCGGGAACGTCGCGGAGGGGCTGAGCGAGGCCCAGGAGAACTTCGAGGACGCCGTCGACGACGCGGTCGAGCACGTGATGTACGGCAAGCCCATGGAAGGCGGTTGGACGAGCATGGCCGGGCGCTACCACGTCCAGGTCACCAACGCGGGCGGCAACCCCGGCACCAGGCGATCACCGACCGCCGGCTGTTCGTGCTCACCGACCTCGCCACCGGCTGGCGGGCTCGCGACCCCGAGCTGGAACTCGCCGTCGAAGTACCACGCTCCGACATCGCCGGACTCCGCCCCAAGCCGCGCACGACCTTCCCCGCGGTCGCTACGACCTGGTCTTCGTGGACGGGTCCTGGATCGCGCTGTGCTGCTCGTTCCAGAAGGGCATGGAGTCGCTGGTCAACGCGTTCTACGGGAGACAGTGACCGGGCGCCGGCCGATCACCGGTTCATGCACTTGCCCGCGATCGCGTCGGCTCACGCCACGGTGAAGCAGGTCATGTGGGAGGCGGAGAACTCGATGCGATACGGAGACCGCAGGGATACAGGGGGCCGGGGTGTGCCCCGTGGCGGCGTCGGGTCCGTGCCAGGTCGCCGTAACGGGCGAAGCTGCCGCCGCGGGTGACCCGGTATGTGCCGAGCAGTTGGTCGAGATGGTCACCGACCCGGCGGCCGTCGGGATAGGGCTGGTAGTCGTCGGCCGTGTATTCCTCGACATTACCGGCCATGTCGGAGATGCCGAAGGGGGAGTCGCCGCCCGGAAAGACCCCGACCGGTGTGGTGGTGTGGATGCGGGTTTCCCGGGTATTGGCCCGCTGTGGGTCGAAGGTGTCACCCCACGGGTATTCGGTGCCTGCGAACCCTTTCGCGGCGTGCTCCCATTCCGCCTCGGTGGGCAGGCGGTACGGGTGTCCGGTGTGCGCGGTGAGCCAGGCTGCGTAGGCGTCGGCGTCCTCGGCACGTACGCCGCACACCGGATGGTTGGCGCGGTCCCAGGGGTACGCCCCCAGATACCACGTACTGGGGCGGTGGGGGTGATGGCTGTCCAGAAGGAATTCCACGTACTGGGAATTGGTTACCGGATAGGTTCCGATCCAGAACGTCCGGAGAACAACCGAATGGACGGGCGTTTCTTTTTCGATCCACTCCGCGAGGACTCCGACGTGCTTCCAGCGCGCTGCGACCTCGGTGACGGCGGCCGGAGGCAGCCCGATCTCGACACGGCCGCCGGGTACACGGGCCAGCGTCGGCACTGCCGGAGTCCGCGGGTCGCCGAACAGGGCCAGCATCGCGCCGGCGGTCACGCGTTCGGCCGTCGGCGCGTTGGGACCTTCGGCGATCGCCACGAGTTCCTCGGGGCGGCGGCCGAGCAGGAGGTGCTGTCGGGACGCGGAGCAGACCCGTTCGAGGTCGGCTTCCTCTTTCATGTGCAGATCTGTCATCAGGCCCGCTCCGTCTCGTGGTCGTGTGCGAGGCCGTGCCCCGTGTGAGCCCTGGGTGGGAGGGCGCGGCATGTGCGTGAAGTGACGTACCCCCGTTACCCGACCGGTGCGGTGGCCGGGCAGGAGACGAACGCCGTGCCCGGCTCCGAGCCCTCGTACTCGACGAGGATGCGGCAGTCCGGCAGCCGCCACCGGGCGGCCTGGTCGGGTAGGGGCAGGTCGACCAGCAGGTCTCCGTACGTGCCGGGCCACTGCTCTCCCAGGGAGAGAACGTCGCCCGCCCCGGACCGGAGGCTGAGCTGCCACGGACTGCCGGGGCGGCAGGCGCCGGTTGCCGCGATCCGTAGCTGTGGCGGGTCTCCGGGCAGCAACTGTGCGGCGGCCGTCACACGGGTGTTCTGCAACGGCGCCCCCAGTTCGTGCAGGCCACCGTGTTTCACCAGAGGCGTCCGGCCGGTGCCCCGGTGGGCCGCGAGCGCTTCGCCCAGGAAGAGCGTGTACTGAGGAAGCGGGACCGCCTGCCGCAGTACGCATTCCAGTGCCACCACGCCACCCGTCACCCAGGGAGTTGTCGTCGCTGCGGGCTCCCCCAGGACGAGGCCGTGCGCCGCGCTCTTCGCCACCTCGCGCAGCGAGAAACTACCGACGAAGGTGGCCAGTGCCGCCTGGGTGTCGGCGCACAGAGTGACCGAGAATTCCTGCGCCTCCCGGATCAGCCGCTGCGTCTCGCAGGTGTCCCGCAGGGCAACGGAGACGTAGAGGGGCTCACGGTTGACATAGGACGTCCACTCCGCGGCCATGATGTTGACGCCGTGTTCATGCCGTGTACTGATCAGCCCCACCGTGCTGGTCAGTGACTTCCACAGATCGCCGGCGAGATCCGGGGCGATGGTGGTGGTCGTGGGGGTGGCCGTGGGGGTGGCCGTGGTGGTCGTCGTAGTGGCGGTCATGCGGCAACCGTCAGGCGCGGGACGGGAAGCGGGCTGATGTCGTAGACCCGGCCGTCGTAGGACGAGGCCAGGAAGACACCGGCTTCGGCGTCGTAGTCCAGTGCGGAGATCCCCGAAGTGGTGGGGCGCTCCTGAGTGCTCCACTGCCGGCCGTCCCGGTCGTAGACGGCGACCATGCCGTTGTAGCCGCCCGTCGCGATCAGCCGTCCGCCGGAGTCGGCGGCGATGGCCTTGATCGAATGCGTGTGCGGGGTGGGGATGGCCTCGGCTTTCCGGTCGGAAGTCCACAGCCGCATGATGCGGTCCCGTCCCACGCTGGCGAAATCCCCGTCTCCCAGCCCCACACAGCCGTTGGCGACCTGTTCGTGCGACCGGTCGACGGATCCGCACGTGCGCAGTGCGCTGATGTCCAGCCAGGTGGCGCTGCCGTCGGCGCACAACGACAGCAGCAGATCACCGGAAACGGCGACACCCTTGATGGCGTTGGTGTGCAGTGGCACATCACGCACATGCTCGATCCGGCCGGCTTCCGGCACCCGGAAGAGCAGTCCCTCTCCGGTGTACGAGCCGATCAGGACATGTTCAACTCCGGCATGCGCGAAGCGCACTCCGCAATTGAGCGGCGAGTGGTGCTCATGGAGCCGGCGTCCGGTGGCGGCGTCGTACAGGACGCCGAGCTGACCCCCGGTCAGTACCATGCCGGAGGTCCGGGTGAGGAAGTTGCACAGGCTCCCGATGCGCGCCAGCGGCGTGCCGTTGCGTCGGACGACACCGGCGTCCCCCACCGTGAAGGTCCCGCCGTTCACCGACAGGACCGCGTTGATGCCGTCGGTCGTCGGGATCTCGGCCGTCTCCCACCGGTGAGCGCCGTAATCGTAGGTGCGGTACGTGCTGCCGAAGGTGCCGAGGACGATCGTGGTGCCGCCCGCGAAGGCGCACGAGCGTGCCCAGACGTCCGTGGGCAGCTCGGTGCATTCGGCCTCGACCGGCCGGTCGCCGCGGATGTCCCACAAACGCATGGTGCGGTCGTAGCTGAGCGAGGCCAGCAGCCCGCGCTCCTCGTCGAGGGCCAGCCGCTTGACACCGGCTTTGTGCGCCTGAATCACCAGAGGTGAATCCCCGTCCGTGACGATGATCCGGCCGTCGTCGTCGCCTGCGAAGATGGTGCCGTCGCGGGCGATGGCCACGGTGTCACTCTGGCCTCCTTGCAGATCGAGCTCGCTGACAAGGCCCGCCGTCGTCAGCGACCAGCGTCTGACCGTACCGTCGCTGCTGCATGAGACCAGTTCGTCGCCTCCGCTCGTCCATTCCACCGAGTTGACCTGGTCGGTGTGGCCCGAGAAGGTCTGGATCAGCGCTCCGGAGAAATCGAAGACGCGGACCCGGTAGTCGAAGGACGCCGTGGCGATGAGTTCCCTCTCCGGGTGGAAGACGGCCATCTGCACATCGTCGTCGTGGTCCGCGAGCACTGCCCGCAGGCGCAGATCGGGTACCGACCACAAGCGCGCGGAGAAGTCGCTCGATGCAGTCACCAGCAAAGTGCCGTCGGGGGAGAACGCGCACTGGTTGGCCAGGTGGTCGTGGTAGGCACGGGCCAGTGGACGCTTCGTCCGCTGGTCCCACAGCAGGACCTGATTGTCATACCCAGCCGTGACGACGTAGCGGTCCTGCCAGACCGCGACGCCGCTGATCGGGCTGCTGTGCTGGATCATGTGCAATTCCTCTTTCTCGGGTGGTGGAATGCTTCCCCGCACGGGGACCGTCGGCCGGGCCCGGGGCGCAACGAGGAAAGCAGCAAGGAAAACGGCGGCCGTCACGACCGGGCGAGCGGCCTCGTTCCTGGCCGGGCTCTTGATGTGCGTCAGCCCGTACGCGCGGACTTCATGGACCGGTCCCGGAACCACATCTGTGCGGACCGGTCGTCGAGCTGTGCGGACCGGTCGCCGACCTGCCGGCGGATCATTTATGCAGTCCTTCCAGCGAAAGCGTGTGTGCGGTGATGGTCGCCTTCGCCTTGAGGTAAGCCGAGTTCTGTGCCGTCAGATGGACCATGGTGGGCACCATGCAGCGGACACTGATGCCGTTGCGTTCCAGTTGGTGTCTCTTGTCGGGGTTGTTGGTGAGCAGATCGATCTCGCGGTGTCCCAGCGCGAGAAGCATCTGAGCCGCCGCGGTGTAGTCCCGGGCGTCGGCCTCCAGGCCCAGCGCCCGGTTGGCGGCGTACGTGTCCAGCCCGCGGTCCTGTAGACGGTAGGCGTCGAGCTTGTTGTACAGGCCGATGCCCCGGCCTTCCTGCCGCAGATACAGCAGCACCCCGCCGACCGTGGCGATCTGGGCCAGCGACTCGTCCAGTTGCGCTCCGCAGTCGCAGCGCTCGGAGCCGAACACGTCACCGGTGAGACATTCCGAATGCAGCCGCACCAAGGGGACGGACGTACGGGGCCGGCCGAGTAGCACGGCGAGGTGCTCACGTGCGTCCATGAGGTTGTGAAAGGTGGTCAGGGTGGCTTGGTGGGTGCGCTCACCACAGCGCAGCGACACCGGTACGGCCGTGCGGATGTATGCGTCGACCCTGCCCTGCTCCTTCGCCGGCGCGGTCGGCGGGACAGGCGGGACAGGCGGGGCAGGCGGAGCCGGCGCTGCCGGAGGCGTACGCGGTTGCGTGTCCGGGCCGGGGGCCGTCGCCGCGGAGTGGCTGCTCGGTGCTGTGCCGGTCATGCCCCTCCTCCGGCGGTGGCGTTCGCGGTGGCGGGACAGGCGCCGGTCGGCACGGCCCGGTCGGCGCCTTCCCAGGCCCGCCAGGTGTGGCGCAGGTAGAACAGTGTGCTCAGCGACAGCAGGCCCAGTACGAGGAGTGCCCCGCGGACGCCGAGTGCGTGACTGAGGGCAGGGGTCAGGACGGGGGAGAGCAGAGCCGCGCCTCCTGCGAGCAGGGAGAGCAGCCCGGAGGAGCGTCCCAGTACCTCTGCAGAGACGTACTTGACGCGCATCATCACCATGGTGCTCAGAACGGCTCCCTGCCCCAGGGCCCCGAGAGCCATGGCCCCTACGAAGACGGGCCACAGCGGTGCGACGAGGAGGAACAGCGTCAGGGCCCGCAGGCCGGTGCCGAGTGTCAGTGACAGGTGCGGGCGGAAGGTGGCACGCTGGGCCACCAGCAGGTTGCCCAGCAGCATGCAGGCGTTGGCTGCCAGGATCACTGCCGAGGACGTGGCGCCGGACACGTGCCAGGAGTGCCGCAGGTCGTAGACGAGCAGCGTCTGCAGGCCGGTGCCGCACAGCAGTGCCAGTACGACATGGACGACCGTGATGGTCAGCATGCGCGGGTCCGAGGTGATGGCCCGCCACCCCTCCCGTACGCCGCGTCCGGCCCGGGGCCGCGCCGCAGGCACCGGCTGTTTGCGCGGGGGGTGGATTCCCATCGCCCATACGGCGATGGGTGCCGCGAAGGTCATGGCGTTCAGCCACAGCAGGCCGGTGTAGCCGATCCACGGCAGGGTTGCCGTGATCAGGAGCGGGCCGGCCACGGTGGTGGCGAAGAAGATGCTGTTCAACGTTCCGCGAGCGCGGACCTTGCAGTCGGGGAACATGCCCGGTACGCCGGTGACCCAGCCGGTCAGGTACGCCGAGCCGCCCAGGGCGATCAGGAAGGCGCACCCGAACAGCAACCATGTCGGAGCATGACCGGCCGTCACACCGAGGTTCATGATGACGGCGCCCGTCGCTTGGACCAGCAGTCCGGGTACCACGAGGACCCGCGGTCCCCAGCGGTCCGCCGCGGAGCCGAGCCACGGTCCGGCGACCAGGCTCAGCGGGATGGCCGCGGCCAGCAAGGACATCGCCGCGAGAGATCCGGTCAGGTCGTAGACCATGAGGGGCAGCACGGTGGCGTAAACGGCCTCACCCACGTTGTTCAGCGCGTTCCCGGTGGCGAAGATGCGGAACCTGCGGTCACGTAGGGGTGAGGGTTCCACGGCCTCGGCGGTGCAGGCGCCGGCTGCGTCCAAGGCGCCGCCGCCTGCTTCGTCACCGGTCATCGGACGCCCGCGCCGTCGGCTTCCACCTTCACCTGGAAGTCCCCGCAGGCGGGGGTCCGCGGCAGCCACAGCTCGCGCAGGGGATGCAAGACCTGTTGAGGTGTCGAGCGGTCCAGACGGTACAGGCGCAGAAAGCCGCTACGGCCGCCGACGACGACGACAGGCGCACCGGTGGAGTCGTGGAAGGAAGCGATGCTCTTGGAGTAGTCGGGCAGATCCTCGGCGAATCCCACGAGCTCACCCGTCTCGTAGTCGAAGGCGCCAAGCTGCATACCGTAGGAGACGGCGCACAATGTGCCGTCGATCAGGGTGGCACACTCCACGGTATTGTCGAAGAGCTCGACGAACTGACGGTCCGCCTTCTGCTCGTCGACGAGATATTCCTTTACACCCCCGGCACCGGTTACACGGATCCGGTCGCCGAATACGTCGAGTCGCTTGGGATAACCGCCGAGATCGATCTCCCAGGTCACTTCCCCGGCGGCGTCATAGGCGCGCAGCAGGCCGTTGCGGCTGCCCAGCAACCTCCGCCCGTCCGCGAGATAGCCGCTCACCCAGGCGGAAGCCGGCAGGTCGGTGATCCGGCCGGTCTCCTGTCCGGTTTCGGCGTCCAGCTCGATGCCGCCGGCGTTGCATGCGACGAGCAGCCGGGTGCCGTCGGGAGAAAGGGCCAGCGTGTGGACGATGTCGGGCATCTGTACGGTCCAGGCGCGGCGCTCACCCTCGGTCCGCAGTACCTCACGAGGCCAGGCGATGCCGAACCAGCCGTCCTCGGTCGGCAGGATGCGGCGGGTGAAGCCCGCCCCGTCCGTATCGTGTGCGGAAAGACGCAGGGCGGGGTGGCCCGGGCACGGTTCCACCACGTCGACGAAAGCGGCTCCGTCGTCCGTCGCCACGGCGAACCGTCCGCGCCCACCCGGTACCGGGCGGATGTCCCAAGCGCTCTGCCGCGCGTAATCGAGCCGGTTGAGAAAGGCGCCGTCGGGGTCGAACGTGGCGATCTCCCCGTCCTGGCTGAGAACGTGGACGGCGCCGTTGTCGTCGACGGCGATGTCGAAGATCTGATGGCTGAAACCGGTGACGCGCTTGGCGATACGCAGCTCCGGTGCGGTGTTGTCGAAAATGAGCAGCTCACCGTCGAACCCGCCGACATAGGCCTTGGAAAAGTCGGGGGACAATGCCAGTGCCTCGACATCGTTGCGTGCGAACAGCGACCGTTCCAGGACCTGTCCGTCCAGCCCGACCGTGGCCACGCCGTTACGGATGGCCCGGTCCGCTCCCGTACCGCCGTCCAGAGTGGCCCAGAACCGGTGGTGGCGGCTGTCGTAGAGCAGGCGGTGGATGTTGGAGCTGTCGACCTGGCTCACGACGGGAAAGTCCAGGTCGTCGAGCGAGCCGATGTAGACCCGGCCGTTGCGGTCGGAGACGGCCTGGACGCCCGGGGCGTCGGTGCAGAACCATTCGAGCCGGGAGAACGGGGGGTTCCACTGCTGGATGTGCTCCACCGCGAAGGTGTCCAGATCCAGCACGACGAGCTGGAAGTAGCCGTTGCTGAGGTAAACCTTTCCGTTCCACACGCCGATCCCGCGGACCATGGTGGGCGACGGCTCCTCGCCGTCCATCAAAGGAGCCCGGTCACAGGTGGCGGCGGCATCCAGCCTGTCGACCAGCCGCAGCGTGGTCGCGTCCCAGCGGGAAATGGTGCCGAGCTTGTCTCTGGTGATGATCCACCGTCCGGCCACGGTGATGGCGAAGACGGGGTCGCCGGCCGGTACCTGCGCGCGGGACGTGGCCCCGGACGAGGTCAGCACCTTCAGGCCGGTGTCCAGCAGATGTACGTTGCCGAGCGCGTCGGCGGCGAGCAGACCGCGACCCGGTTGGTTGACGATACGAGTGATGCGTTCCGTGAGGCTCATGCCGGATCGGCGTTCCTTCCAGGTGGGGCAGGCGGGTACGGCGGTCGCCGTACCATGGGAGAAGGCAATTGAGGAAACCTCGCCCATAGACGGCGACCGCCGATCAGAAGGCAGCGCGCGCCGACCGTCGAGTCGGCACGGCGCCCTTGGGCGGATCAACTGATCCAGGGCCACGGGTCGCGGCGAACTGGCTTGCGCATGGGAATCACATCCTTTCTCGGACGAACGGTCACAGGGCGTACCACCGGATGGGCGGCACATCGGGCGCTTCCCGCTGGGAGCCGCGGAAAGCAGGCATAGGGCACAGGGAGACAGGCACGGCCGTCTCGCGTGCGGCGAGGTACGAAGGCAGGACACAAAGCGCTGTCGGCCGGCGCCGGTACCGGCTCGTACAGATCCGGCGCGCGACCGCGCGCCGGCACCCATGCGTCGAGCAATGCGGTGAGCCGGCCGGCCCGGCACCGACCGACGCCGAACTGCCGCGCATTCCGCATCCGACGAGCGAACGGGACAGCCGACGGATCACCCGATGGCCGTGTCCCGCAGCGGCCGTGTCCCGCAGCGCACCAGGACGTGCCGCAGCGGCTTCCGGGCCACGCGTGCTCCCTCCGGGCAGGGCCGGGCGCTGCAAGCGATTACCGGTCTATCAGCCCGAGAACGGGGCAGCCAGTTGAGAGCGTCCTACCGAATGCCGAACGCGGCGCCTCGACCCGGCGACACGCCCATGGCATGGACTCGCAGCGCTGTTCCTGGCGTCGGCGAAGGCAGCCATTCGGTCCTGTGCTTCACCTCGATGGGGTGAGTCGCCGCGCGGGTCGGGCGGGCGGACGGGGCCGCGTTCAGACAGTGGGCCCGTGATGTCCGCAGACGTACGAGGAGCAACCTGGCCATGCCCCCGCCGGCCGCATTCGTGCGGTTGCCCTCCCTGACCGGTCTGCGGTTCGTCGCCGCGTTCGGCGTGTTCGTCTGCCACGTGGCGACTTCGGAGGCCGCACGGACGGGCACCTGGCCCAGCCCGGTCCTCTTCCTGCTCGGTCCGGTCTGCGTCTCGGTCTTCTTCGTTCTCAGCGGGTTCGTGCTGACTCTTTCGGCGCGCGAGACGGACACCGTACGAGGCTTCTGGCGCCGGCGGATCGTCAAGATCTATCCGAACCACCTGGTCGTCTGGGCGACGATCATGGTGCTCGTTCGGGGCATCGGAATGCCGACACACGGCGTCCACCCCACGGTCCTGGGCGACCTGGCCAACGCCCTTCTGGTGCACACCCTGATCCCACTGCCGGGATTCGGGCTGGCGGGCAACAGCGTCGCCTGGTCGCTCACCTGCGAGCTGCTGTTCTACCTGCTCTTTCCGTTGCTGCTGCCACTGGTGACACGGATCCGTACGAAGGGGCTCCCGGCCGCGGCCCTGATCGCCGCGGTGGCGGTCTGGGCGGTGCCGCTGAGCATGCTGGGCATCGACGGACCTCTCCTCGAACACGGTCCGCTGCCCGGCAAAGTGTCGATGACGCAGATGGCGCTCGTGTACATGTTCCCTCCGTGCCGGCTGCCCGAGTTCCTGCTGGGGATGGTCCTCGCCCGGATGCACATGAATGGATTCCGCGTCCGGGTCGGAGTCACCGCATCGGCCGGGCTGCTGTGCGCGGCCCTCTTCCTGGGCGTGGCGGTGCTTCCCGCGCCGTTCCTGCCGGCCGCGGCCACGGTGGTCCCCGTCGCCCTCCTGATCAGGGCGACAGCGGCGCTGGACACACAAGGCAGACGGTCCCTGCTACGGACACCGGGCGCGGTCTTCCTCGGCGACCTCTCCTACGCCTTCTACCTGGAGCATGCCACGGTCATCGCGGCTCTCCTGTATTACGCGGACGGCCTGGGGAACGCCTACTGGGTCGCGTGCGTCGCCTTCCCGGTGGCCCTGGCAGCGGCCTGGCTGCTCCACACCCTCATCGAACGGCCTTGCATGCGCCGCCTGACGACCGGCCGTCCGCGTTCCCTTCCCGCCACGGCCACCGCACCCGGCTTGCTCGCCGAGGACTGAGAGGAGCAAGAGGAGACGGCCGTCGTCCGTCGTACTGATCGACGTGGTCTCCTCGGCTTGTACACGTCTTGCGCATCTTGCGTATCCTGCGCGTCCGAAGTCGGCCGAGGCCGTACATTCGCTCGCACACGAGAGGCTGCGCGCGGCCAAAGAGGCGACGGCCGCTTCGCCAGGCGTCATTCACCTGGACCATGTTCAGTGGGCCGGCCCCCCACTCACCTCCTCCGAGCCGCTCCGCATCACACATGAAGTCAAGCCTCTGCTGTCCGCGGAAGTCGGGGCGACTGTGCAGATCACTGCTGAAGCCGACACCCTGGAAGGAGAATGGCTGCGCATCCCCACACGGCATGCCCTCCCAGCAGCAACCTTTACTCAATCGATCGCTGTCCTGGCGGCCCTGGAAGAACGCCGAATACCGATCGACGCGTGGGCATTGGCTCTCGAATCAGTGGGCCTATCGGTCCCACGATCCGACTTGTGGAGCCTTGCCGCGGCTGTTCCCGATGTGATCGCCACCGAGACGGACCCGCACGCGCCAACGGAAGATTCGGCATTTGTTCGCTTCGTGAGCGAGGCAGCTCATCGTGCAGCGCGCCGGGACTTTCCCCTGTCGCCGCAGAGTTACAGCACCATGGTCCAGGTACTCGTCACTTCTTGGCTCCAAGGCAGGACACCCCCCGAAACAGCCGTCTACATGAAGCGGACAGCACCGGTTCATGCGGCACTTGCGGGCCAGTTGGACACATATCTGGAGACTCCTTCCTTTCTGGCGGGAGTCGAAGCCTACGGCGTTTGTCAAGGGCTTGGCGTTGCGTACCCGGACGGCGTCCCATCTGGTGGCATCGCCTTTGACTTGCATTACTTGGAGGCTCAAGGCTTGAGAGAGGCGACCTCACTCGACTCGCCGACCCCCAAGCCGCTCAGTCAGCCGCGTGGAGCGATGTCTTCGATGGCCTATACGATGCGCGCAACGAGTACGATGAGGCACTCGACGCAATCCGGGACGCTCTGCGCGGCAGCTAAAGGCTTCGTCCTGGTAACCGCAGCCCCACGCTTCTGAACAAAGCAGTGAACTCTTCTCTCCAGGGGAGAATTCCGCTGCCCAACGGCTGGGCTGCCCATTCCACCGCCCCTGCCGCCGTTCACCGTTAAGGACGGTCCTGTCCGTCCTGGACAGCCCCGTTCACCGGTCTGAACCCACGGCAGTTCAGCAAGCTGATCACCGCGTTGCGGCGTGCGGGCGCCGATCCGGTGCGCACGGGCCGGCCTTTGGAGCCTGCTGCTGGAAGTCCGCGTGCTCCTGGTCGCCGCGTACTGGCAACAAACCTGCCTCGGCGTCAACTGGCCGTGCGGTTCGGCGTGTCCAAGTCGGCCGCCGACCACATCACCGACCACCTCGGACCCGCGCTCGCCTCGCAGTCTTGCCAGCGGTTCCGCAAGGACACCGTGCTGATCGCCGACGGCACCCTGGTCCTCGCCCGCGACCACACCATCGCCGAGCAGTCCAAGGCCTACCGATACTCCACCAATCGCCAGGTCGTCCTCGACGCCGACCACCGACTCGCCGTCGCCGTCGCCCGGCCGCTGCCCAGCAACCGCAACGACGCCTGGGACGACGACTCGGTGGCGGAGCAGCGGGACTCCCGCGCGGCCGGCCGTGATCCATTTCTGAAGCTTCAGGTCGGTGATCCGACCCTCGTTCGTTGACACCGGAGTTGAACGGTGTAGTGATGCCCTGCACGATCGCGGACCGGTCCTCGCGGATGGCTGTGGCAAGGCCGGGCAGAGGCGGGCGGTCGTGAGGTGTTCGAGTCAGGGAGTGTCCGGTAGGTCGCGCCGCCAACTGATCCTTCTTGAGGATATGCTTCTCCGCCGCTCGGCTGAGCGGTACTGCTTCGCTGGATGGATGTGCCGGAAGGAGGACTTGGAAAGCATGAAGCGGTGACTGAGCAAGAGAACTTCGCACCCGCTCCCACTACCGGGTCTTCGTCGTTGGACGTGCCGCGCTGGGCGCGGATCGCGGCGCACGCTGTGCCGTTCGTCATTCTGCCGTCGGGGCTGTGGCGGATGGGCGTGATGCTGGCCATCCCGGGCTTCGGCACCGCTGAGGCACGGGAGCATGGTCCCGGGCTCGACCTGTATCTGATCGTGCTCTTCGCGGTCTCCGAGGGGCTCGGGTTGCTCACCCTAGGGTTGATCCAGCCTTGGGGAGAGGTGCTGCCGCGATGGGTCCCGCTGCTGGGCGGACGCACTGTGCGCCCACTCGCCGCGGTGCTCCCGGCCGCGCTGGGTGCCCTCGCGTCCATGGGCGTCGTGTACTACTTCTTCCTCAGCATCTTCTTTGAAGGGTTCCCCTCCGGCCACACGCAGGTCGAAGAAGTCGTCCTGACGGCCTGCTATCTGCCGTTGCTCGCCTGGGGCCCGTTGCTGGGACTGGTGACATACGCCTACTACCAGCGCCGCACCGGCCGGTGAGCGTCCGACGGGTTACGGTCGGAGCCCGAGACGAAGGGCGGCGACCGTGACGGTGCCGTGAAAGACATAAGCCCTCTTGTTCCGCCCGAGGCGGCGACAAGGCCGGTTCGGGCTCGGATACCGCAACGGGCAGGCTGTTGCGGTGTACGGCGGCGGCATCCCCGACCCGCTTCGGCAGCCCTGCCACAGGCGGAAGCGGTCGCTGACTGCGTCGAAAGACGGCTTCCGTGTGCTGCGGCACACCTATGCCCCGATGATGCTGGAGGCAGGTGAGTCCGTGGTGACTTCGGCGCGGTGGCTCGGTCATTGCTCACCGGCGATCACGCTCAGTTATTATGCTCACTTCGTGCCGGAGGCCGGAAGCAAGAAACCGGAAGCAAGGGGCGCACTGCCATCGACGGGCTGCTCGGGAGGAACGGGAGGAAAGGGGATCGGCGTGCCGGTCGAAACTCCCCAGATTCTCCCCAGGGCTGATCGCGGCCGGTTCCCCAGGAGTACTCTTTTGGAGTGGATCATGGATTGCAAGGCAAGCGAGCTGCGGGGCCTGGGGTAATGCTTCCAGAGGTGACTGCTACTCGTTACGTCACGCCTTTGCGTGAGGGCGGGTCGCTCCCCGGCATCGTCGAGGCCGATGACCTGGGCACGTATGTCATGAAATTTACGGGTGCCGGGCAGGGCCGCAAGACCCTGGTCGCCGAGGTCATCTGTGGCGAGCTGGGCCGTCGGCTCGGGCTGCGGGTGCCGGATCTGGTCCGTATACAGCTCGATCCGGTCATCGGGCTGAGCGAGCCGGACCAGGAGGTGCAGGAGCTTCTGAAGGCCAGCGGCGGGCTCAACCTGGGGATGGACTACCTTCCCGGGTCGCTCGGTTTTGACCCCCTCGCCTTTGAGGTGTCCTCACGCGAGGCCGGCCGGGTGGTGTGGTTCGACGCGCTCATCAACAACGTCGACCGTTCCTGGCGCAACCCCAACCTCTTGGTGTGGCACGGTGAGCTGTGGCTGATCGACCACGGTGCCACGATGATCTGGCACCACAACTGGCCCGCCGCCGCCAGCGCGGCCACCAGGCCCTACAACGCCTCCGACCACGTCCTGGCGTCCTTCGCCCCGGACCTGGCGGCGGCAGCGGCCGAGTTCGCGCCGCGGATCACCGAGGAGCTGCTGACCGAGGTCACGGCCGAGGTCCCTGACGAGTGGCTGGTGGACGAGCCGGGTTTTGACTCCCCGGACGAGCTGCGCCGCGCCTATGTGAGCACGCTGCTCGCGCGCGCCGCGACGGTCGACGAGCACATCGTTCTGGGGGAACGTACCGAGGACAAGCCCTCCCGGGCGCCGGAGTGGCTGGCGGGCAAGCCGCCGCGGAGGGCAGTGAAGTGAGCGGGCTGCACAACGGACGCGATGTGTTCGAGTACGCGCTGCTGCGGGTCGTACCGCGCGTCGAACGGGGGGAAATGATCAACGCGGGGGTGGTCGTGTACTGCCACGCCCGGCGCTTCGTCCAGGCCCGGACACATCTGGACGAGAACCGGCTGCGCGCGCTGGACCCGTCGGCCGACATCGAAGGCGTACGGGCCGCGCTGAGCGCCGTCGAAGGTATCTGCGTGGGCGGCGAGCGGGCCGGACAGGCGGCCGGGGACGACGCGGGGCGGCGCTTCCGGTGGCTGATCGCGCCGCGCAGCACGATCGTCCAGCCGGGACCGGTGCACACCGGGCTGACCTCGGACCCGGGCGGAGAGGCCGAACGGCTGCTGGATCTGCTCGTGCGGTGACCCGGGCCCGCTGGTGCGGTGACCCGGACCTGCTCGTGGGCTGACCGGCGGGCCTGCCGGTGTGGTGACTTGGACCTGCCGGTGCGGTGATGACTTCCCGGAGGCGCGGTACTGCCGCGTCACCAGGGCGTTGACAGCGGGTGGCCGGGCTTCTAGCGTCAGCCCTGCTGAAGCTACTAAGCGGTTGCTCACCTGCCTGTTCCAGGCACGGCCTGTTTCGGATACGGCCTGTTTCGGGTACGGCGGCCCGCTTGTCGAGGTTTCGAGGGTGAGGAGAACCCCGCATGTCCACCACCGAGCAGCCCCAGCGGCCCGAACAGCGCGTGGCCATCGTGACGGGCGCGGCCCGGGGCATCGGCGCGGCCACCGCCGTACGCCTGGCCGCCGAGGGCCGTGCCGTCGCCGTCCTCGACCTGGACGAGGCGGCCTGCGCAGACACCGTCGAGAAGATCACCGCGGTGGGCGGCCGGGCGATCGCCGTCGGGTGCGACGTCTCGGACTCGGCGCAGGTGGAGGCGGCCGTCGCACGGGTGGCGGCGGACCTCGGAGCGCCGACCGTCCTGGTCAACAACGCGGGCGTGCTCCGCGACAACCTGCTGTTCAAGATGAGCGACGACGACTGGGACACCGTCATGAACGTGCATCTGCGGGGCGCGTTCCTGATGTCGCGCGCCTGCCAGAAGCACATGGTCGACGCGCGGTTCGGCCGGATCGTCAACCTCTCCTCCAGCTCGGCGCTCGGCAACCGCGGGCAGGTCAACTACTCCGCGGCCAAGGCCGGTCTCCAGGGCTTCACCAAGACCCTCGCCAAGGAACTGGGCAAGTTCGGCGTCACCGCCAACGCGGTCGCCCCCGGCTTCATCGCCACCGACATGACCGCCGCCACCGCCGAGCGCGTCGGCATGGGCTTCGAGGAGTTCCAGGCCGCGGCGGCCACCCAGATCCCGGTGCAGCGCGTCGGCCGGCCCGAGGACATCGCCAACGCCATCGCCTTCTTCACCGGCGACGCGGCCGGCTTCGTCTCCGGTCAGGTCCTGTACGTGGCCGGCGGCCCCCTCAACTGACCGCCCACCGCATTCAGGAGCCGTCATATGACTGCGTACAACAGCGAGCTTCCCGAGTCGCCCGAACCTTCCGGGCTCCCCGCGCTCTCCGGCAGGACCGCGCTGGTCACCGGCGCCAGCCGGGGTATCGGATACGGCATCGCCCGGGCGCTCGTCGCCCGCGGCGACCGGGTGTGCATCACCGGCCGCAACGAGGACGCCCTCAAGGAAGCCGTCGGGAAGCTCGGCGCGGACCGGGCGGTCTACGTCGCCGGCAAGGCGCACGACGAGACCCACCGGGCCACCGCCGTCGAGCGCGCGATGGAGGAGTTCGGGCGGCTGGACTACCTCGTCAACAACGCCGGTACGAACCCGGTGTTCGGCCCGATCGCCGACCTCGACCTCGGGGTCGCCCGCAAGGTGTACGAGACCAATGTCCTCTCGGCGCTGGGTTTCGCCCAGCGCGTCTGGCACGCCTGGCAGAAGGACCACGGCGGCGCGATCGTCAACATCGCCTCCGTCGCGGGCATCGGCGCCTCGCCGTTCGTCGGCGCGTACGGCATGAGCAAGGCCGCGATGGTCAATCTGTCGCTCCAGCTCGCCCACGAGTTCGCGCCTCTGGTACGGGTCAACTCCATCGCCCCGGCGGTGGTGAAGACCAGGTTCGCCGCCGCCCTGTACGAGAACCGCGAGGAGGAGGCCGCCGCGGGCTATCCCATGGGCCGCCTGGGCGTTCCGGAGGACATCGGGGGAGCCGCGGCCTTCCTGCTGTCCGACGCGGCGGGCTGGATCACCGGTCAGACGCTGGTCGTCGACGGCGGGCTGTTCCTGAACGCCGGCGTCTGACGCGGCGGGTAAGTGCGCGGAGAGTGCCGGGAAACGCGCGGACCGTGCCGGGTAGTGCGCGGAGAAGTACGTCCCGGGGCGGGCGCGGGGTGGCCCGCGGGCGGCGTTGTCAGTGGTCGCCGGTAGGTTCTCGTCGTGGAGAACGGAACGACACCGGAGGTTGCCCTGTGATGACCGACATGCTGCCCGAGTCCTGGCGCGGCGTACTCGGCGAGGAGTTGGAGAAGCCCTACTTCAAGGAGCTGACCGAGTTCGTCGAGCAGGAGAGGGCGAAGGGCCCGGTCTACCCGCCCCGGGAGGAGGTCTTCGCGGCGCTCGACGCGACGCCCTACGACCAGGTCAAGGTGCTCATCCTCGGCCAGGACCCGTACCACGGCGAGGGCCAGGGGCACGGCCTGTGCTTCTCGGTGCGGCCCGGTGTCAAGACGCCGCCGTCGCTGCGCAACATCTACAAGGAGATGAAGGAGGAGCTGGGCCACCCGGTCCCGGACAACGGCTATCTGATGCCGTGGGCCCGGCAGGGCGTACTGCTGCTCAACGCGGTGCTCACGGTCCGGGCGGGCGAGGCCAACTCCCACAAGGGCAAGGGGTGGGAGAAGTTCACGGATGCGGTGATCCGGGCGGTGGCTTCCCGGCCGGACCCGGCGGTGTTCGTCCTGTGGGGGAACTACGCCAAGAAGAAGCTGCCGCTGATCGACGAGGAGCGGCACGCCGTGGTGCAGGGGGCCCACCCCTCGCCGCTGTCCGCGAAGAAGTTCTTCGGGTCCCGCCCCTTCACCCAGATAAACGAGGCGGTCGCCGCGCAGGGGCACACCCCGATCGACTGGCGCATTCCCGACCTGGGCTGAGCCGGCGGGCCGGCGCCGGCCCGGGCGATGCGCCCGGCGCGGCGGGTCGTCTCCGTGCGCGGTGCCGCCTCCGCGGCCGTCGTGGCAAGGCGTCCTTGGCCATGCGCCGCCGTGGCGGTACGTCGCCCGCGCGGTACGGCGTCTTCCGCGCGTCGCGCACACCGAGCGGGGGGAAGCCGTGGCGGTTAGCGTCGGGGAAAGGTGTGGTGCCCAGGGACGAGTGCGGGAGAGTGCGGTGGCGAAGAGTCAGTGTGAGGAGGCGTCCGAGGACGTCGTCCTGACCCGTATCGGCCAGGCGATCATGCTGCACCACGGCGGCGACCGGGAGGAGGCACGCAACCGTCTCTCGGACCTGTGGGAGGAGGTCGGCTCGCGGGGTAATCCCTTCCACCGCTGCGCCCTCGCGCATTACCTGGCCGACACCCAGGACGACCCGGCGGACGAGCTGGCGTGGGACCTCCGGGCCCTGGAGGCGGCCGAGCGCTTCACCTGGTACGGGGACGCCGCGGCCTCCGCCGTCGGTGGAGCTCCTGCCGGGGAACCCGCGGCCGGGTCCCTTCCGGCCGGGCATCTCCCGCCCGGGGACCGGAACGCGGCCGGGGACGGGGACTCCGCGGCCGGGGTTGCCGCTTCCGGGGCCTGCGCCGCCGGGCATTCCGCCGACGGCGGCGCGGGGGCGAAGCCGGCTCCGGGTCCGGCCCGGGGGTGTCCGGCCACGGCGCTCAGGGCGTTCTTCCCGTCCTTGCATCTGAGTCTGGCGGCCGACTACGCCGGGCTGGACCGGCACCGGGAGGCCCGGGCCCAGCTCGGCCGGGCCCGGCGGGCGGTGGACGCGCTCGCCGACGACGCGTACGGCCAAGGGCTCAGGGACGCCATCGAACGGCTGGAGCTGCGCATCGACGGCGCCGCCGGTCACTTCCCGTAGAGCTGTCCGGTCACTTCCCGTAGAGCCGGCGGCAGGCCCGGCCGGTGTCGGCGTTCCACTGCTGGCGTGCGTAGGACCGGGCCAGCGCGCACAGATCCCGGTGCGCCGGAAGCGCCGGGCGCACTGTGACGTACGGGGATCGGGGGACGGCCCGGTGGGGCGGGAGCGCCGCCCGGTGTCCCTTGTGTGCCCTGTGCCTGCCGCGAAGGCCGTGGGCCGGGCGGACCGGGCGGAGCAGGCGGGGCGGGTTCGCGCGGCTCGCCGGGTGAACCACCGGCGCCGTGGGAGCCCCGCGCCACGGGTCCGCCTTCCGCGGCTCGTCGTGTCCCGTGGGCGCCGGGCGGGTCGTGACCAGTTGTTCGTACGAGGGCGGCGCGACCGGAAGGGGGTCGGAGGCACCCGCGGGCGGTACGGGCGGCAGCGGCCGTGCCGGGCCGACCACCGCCGGGCGAGGGGGGACGACGACGCACCCGGTGGCCGCCGAGGCCGTCAGCAGGACGAGAAGTCCCGTTGTGATAATGCGATGCATTCGCGCAACTCTGGTGGGTGCGTGAAGGCTTGGGTATTCCCCGCAAGGGTGATCGCAGACCTCCGAGTGGACGCAGGGGCCGAAGGAGGCGGCCGAAGGAGGCGGCGGAGGCAGACGCCGACGGGCCGTGGGCGAGGGGACGGAGCCGGAGTCTCAGCAGGACTCCGGCGTGGCTCTCACACGCCGGTGCTGCCGTCGATGCGTTCCCGCAGGAAGTCGGCGTGGCCGTTGTGCCGTGCGTACTCCTCGATCATATGGACGTAGATCCAGCGCAGGTTGCAGGCGTTTCCCCGGTAGCGGCCCTGCGCCACGTCATCCGGCGCCCGGCCGCGGGCCCTGCGCCGGGCGTCCTCCACTTCCGCGCGCCAGGTGGCGAGTGCTTCCTCGTACGTGTCCTGGTCGGTGGGGTGCCAGTCGCGGTCCTCGTCGTCCTCGTCGCAGTAGATCCACTGCGTGTCCTCGCCGGTCAGCACCCGCCGGAACCAGTGGCGCTCGACCTCCGCCATGTGCCGGAGCAGTCCGAGAAGCGTCAGTTCGGAGGGCTCGACGGCCGCCGTCCGCAGCCGCTCGTCGTCCAGGCCGGCGCATTTCTCCTCCAGCGTGGCGCGGTGGAAGTCGAGCCAGCGCTCCAGCATGGTCCGCTCGTCGGCGATGCCGGGCGGCACGGTCCGTGCGGATGTGGAGCCGGCGGCAGAAGAAGCGTCGGCAGAGGAAGCGTCGGCAGCGTTACCGGACGTGGCGTGCGCACCGGCGCCGGGAGTGGCGTGCGCACCGGTGTCGGGAGTGGTGCGGGAAGCGGCGCCGGCCGGGGCGTCGGAAGTCGTCATGGCGGACAGCATGGCGGGCAGTTCCCGTACGGACCAGTGATTATCCGCCCAGCATCCCGGCGAGCAGTTCCGCGCACCCGATGCGCAGGTCATGACGGCTGGGCGGACCGGCGTGGAACTGTCCGGCGGTGCACGAGAAGAGCACGCCGTCGCACCACGCGATCAGGCTCATCGCGTGCCGCTCGGGTTCGGCCGACCCGGCGGCCGTCAGCAGCTCCATGACCGGCCGGCGGAAGGCCCGGCCGGCCTGGTCGTAGACCGCGCGCAGCTCAGGGCGCCGGGTGGCCTCCAGCGCCAGCTCGTACCGGGCGACGGCCAAGTGGCGGTGCCGGGAGAGGTAGCGGTGCAGGACGAGGGAGATCACGTCGGCGAGAGCCGCCGCGCCGCCGGCGGCCGTCCGCGGCATCTCACGCGGAGTCAGTACGGCCGACTCCCGCTCGGCGAGCCGCCGTACCGCGGTCTCCAGGAGCGCGGCGCGGGTACGGGCGAGGTTGGACGTCGACCCCTGCGGCAGTCCCGCGGCCTCGTCGACGGCCCGATGGGTCAGCCCGCGCAGGCCGCGCTCGGCGAGCAGGGCCAGTGCGGTGTCGGCGACGAGTTCCCGGCGCGAGGGGCTGCGAGTGGTCATACACGTGAGCCTATCCCGCCGACTACACCTGTAGTGGAGCCTGTAGTAGCCTCTCCCTCGGAACTACGACTGTAGTTACCGGCTGTGGTTGTCGTTCCGAGGATCCGCGAAGTCCGGGAGGGGCCATGGAAGACCGCGCAGAGCATCCGGCGCGCACCGCGATCGTCATCGGAGGCGGGATCGGCGGGCTGACCGCCGCCGCCGCTCTGCACCGGCGAGGGTGGTCCGTCACCGTCCTGGAAAGAGCCGCCTCCCTGGAGCCCGTCGGAGCCGGCATCGCCCTGGCCCCCAACGCCCAGCGCGCCCTGGACACCATCGATGTGGGCGACGCCGTACGGTCCGTGGCCGTCCGGCGCGCCACGTGGGACCTCCGGCTCCCCGGCGGTCACCGGTTGTCCCGTACGACCGACACCGCGGCCGTACGGCGCTTCGGCGGCCCGGTGGTCATCCAGCACCGTGCCGATGTCGTCAACCTGCTCGCCTCCCGCCTGCCGACGGGAGCGGTACGGACCGGGGTGACGGCCCGTCTGGCCGATCCGGGCGACCCCGCGCGCCCCGACCGGCCGGCCCGCGTCCACCTCACCGACCGCCACGGCCGCCCCCACCCGTCCGGCCACGGCGACCATCTCACCGCGGACCTCGTCGTGGCCGCCGACGGCATCCACTCCGCCACCCGCCGCCTCCTCTTCCCCACCCACCCCGAGCCCCGGTACGCCGGAGTCACCACCTGGCGCATGGTCGTCCCGGCCCCGGACCGCACGTGCGCGGCACACGAGACCTGGGGACGCGGCGGCCTGTGGGGCACCATCCCCCTGTCCGACGGCCGGGTCTACGCGTACGCCCAGGCCGCCGTCCCGTCCGGCGGCAGCGCCCCCGACGACGAACGCGCCGAGCTCCTGCGCCGCTTCGGCACCTGGCACCACCCCGTCCCCGCCATCCTGCGCGCCACCGACCCGGCCGCCATCCTGCGCAACGACGTGTACTCGGGGACCCGCCCCGTACCGGCGTTCCACCACGGACGCGTGGCGCTGCTCGGGGACGCCGTACACCCGATGACCCCCAGCCTCGGACAGGGCGGCTGCCAGGCCATCGAGGACGCGGTCGTCCTCGCCCATCTGGTCGGCCTCGCCACCGGCAGCCCGAACGGCCCTGACCAGTCGTACGGATCCGGCAACCCGCCCACCCTGACCGCCGCCCTGGCCCGCTACACCCGAGAACGCCGACCGCGCACCACAGAGGTGGTACGCCGCTCGGCACGCGTCAGCCGCGCCACCACCTGGTCCTCCCTCCCCGCCCACCTCCTGCGTGCCGCCGGTCTGGCCCTGGCCGCCCGCCGCGCACCGGACCTCGGACTGCGTGCCCTGGACGGCATCGCGGACTGGTGCCCGCCGCCCGGCGCGTATGCTTCCGGCACTCGGGGGACACAGATCACCGCGCACTCCAGGGAGAACCAGTGAAGGTCGGCTGCATCGGACTCGGCGACATCGCCCGGAAGGCATATCTGCCGGTGCTCGGAGCTCAGCCGGGCGTGCAGCTCCACCTCCAGACCCGCACCCCGGCCACCTTGGAGCGGGTCGCCGACGCCTACCACCTGCCCGCCGCGCAGCGCCACGCCGACCTCGACTCGCTGCTGGCGGCCGGCCTGGACGCGGCCTTCGTGCACGCGCCGACCAGCGTCCACCCCGAGATCGTGACCCGGCTGATCGAGGCCGGCGTGCCGACGTATGTGGACAAGCCGATCGCGTACGACTTCGCCGACTCGGAGCGGATCGTAGGGCTGGCCGAGGAGCGCGGGGTCAGCCTGGCCGTCGGCTTCAACCGCCGCCACGCGCCCGGCTACGCGTCGTGCCTGGACCACCCGCGCGACCTGATCCTGATGCAGAAGAACCGGACCGGTCTCCCCGAGGACCCGCGCACGCTGGTCCTGGACGACTTCATCCACGTCGTCGACACGCTGCGCTTCCTGGTCCCCGGCGACATCGAGCACATCGACGTACGCGCCCGGATCCGTGACGGGCTGATGCACCACGTCGTGCTCCAGCTCTCCGGTGACGGCTTCACGGCCATCGGGACCATGAACCGCCTCAGCGGGTCCTGCGAGGAGATCCTCGACGTCTCCGGCGGTGACGCCAAGCGGCAGGTCGTCAACCTGGCCGAGGTCATCGACCATCAGGAGCGGCCGAGCATCCGGCGCCGCGGGGACTGGGAGCCGGTCTCCCGCCAGCGCGGCATCGAGCAGGTCGCGCTGGCCTTCCTGGACTCCGTACGGTCCGGCACGCTGCTGACGGCCACGGACGCGCTGCGCACGCACGAGCTGTGCGAACGGGTCGTCACCGAGGCGCTCGCCACGCAGGCGCTCGCGACGGTCTCCTGACCCGCGCCGCGCCCGCCGAGCAGGGCCCCGGCGGGCGCACGGCGGCTGACACCGCGTCAGCCCGCAGGTCACCCGGGTGGAGCCGGGCGGGTTTGCGGGTGGCGGGGTTGGTGGCAGCTTCGGTGGTACGTACCTGCCCGGCTCACCCCAAGGAGTAGCGCACCATGCGTGCCAGAACCGCCCTCATCGCCCTGACAGCCCTGACCGCCCTGGCCGCGGTCGTCCTGGGTTCGACCGCCGCCCAGGCCGACGGCCCGGATGACGACATGCCGCAGAGCCTGGTCACCCATGTCAACTTCCCTCCCGGCTGGTGACACCGGACCGGGCGGCGGCTCGTGCCCGAGCCGTCCGCCCGGCCCTGCGCACCACCGGCACCGCGCAGCCGACGGCGAGCGCCGCCAGGGCCCCGTACAGCGGCCAGTCGCCGATCCGTACGTACGGGCTGGTGCCACGCGCGAGCGGTACGTCGTACACGGCGGCGGCGCTGCGGTCCGTACCCAGCCGGCCGCCCACCGGCTCGCCCCTGGGGCCGTACACCGCGCTCACGCCCGTCAGTGTGGCGTGGACCATCGGACGCCAGGTCTCGGCGGCACGCAGCGCGGCGAGCGAGGCGTGCTGCGCGGGCGCCCAGCTCTCCTGGAAGGTCGAGGTCGAGGACTGCGCGACCAGCAGTCGGGCGCCGTCCCCCGCGAGCCGGCGGCTCATGTCGGGGAAGGCCGACTCGAAACAGACCAGCGGCCCCACGCGCAGACCGCCCGCCGAGGACACCGGCATCAGCACCTGCCGGCTGCCCCGCATGCGGTTCTCCTCGGCCGCTTTGCCGACGTGGGTGGCCCACCCCAGCAGGGAGCGGGCCGGGACGTACTCGCCGAAGGGCACCAGCCGCATCTTGTCGTAGCGGTCGCCGGTGGGCCCGTGCGGACCGATCAGTACGGAACTCTTGTAGATGCCCGGCCGTCCCGGGCGCCGCGCGTCCACGTTCACCAGCAGTTGTGCGCCGACCGTGCGGGAGAGCGCCGCGAGGCGGGCGGCCGTGCCCGGACTGGCCGTCAGGTCGCGGTCCACACTGCTCTCACCCCACACCACCAGGCGCACCCCCCGGCCCGCCAGGGAGCGGGTCAACTGCTCGCTGCGCGCCAGACGCGGTGCCGGGCCGGCGATGTCGCCCGGCTGGACGACCGCGACACGTACGGTGCCGGCCGGCCGCGGCAGGGGCGCCCACCACCACGCCGCGCAGCCGGCGAAGGCGCACACCGTCACCGCGGCCACCGCGGGCAGCCGCGCCGCCGGCACCGCGATCAGCAGCGCCAGCGCGGTGTTCACCGCGACGATCAGCAGCGTCAGCAGCCACACCCCGCCGATCGAGGCCAGCCGCAGGGCCGGCGGCACCTGCCACTGGCTGGCGCCCAGGAGACCCCAAGGGCCGCCCAGGAACTCCCAGGACCGGACCAGTTCGGCCAGCAGCCAGCCGGACGGCACCAGGACCAGGGCCGCGGCGCAGCGTGCCGCACCGGCCGTGCCCCGGGCCGCGTCTCTGCCCGCGCTCTGGCCCGCGCCCCTGCTCGTGCCCCTTCCCGACCTCCGACCCGCGTCCTCGCGCGAGCCACCTCCCGTACCGCCCAGCAAGGACCGTACGAGAAGCCCCCAGGGAGCCCACAACAGGCCCAGCAGCGCGGCCAGTACGAGGGTGAAGACGTGCAGGCTGGGCAGCAGCCAGTGGTGCACCGCCAGTATGAAACCGGTGCCGCCGAGCCAGCCTTCCAGGGCGGCCCGCCGGTTCGTAGGGGCCGAGCGCAGCAGCAGGATCCACGGGACGAGGGCGACGTACGCCAGCCACCACAGGGCGGGAGCGGGGAAGGCCGCCGCGGGCAGCGCCCCGGCCACGAGCAGGGCGACGGCGCGCGTCCAAGGAGAGGCGAGCCAGGGGGAGGCGAGCCAGGCGCTACCCCTCCGGGGAGGCGCTGCCGATGCAGCCGCTGCCCGCACCGGCGGCGGTTCGGGTGCCGGTGCGGGTGCCGGCGTCGCCTCCCTCTCCGCCTCCCGTCGTCCGTGGCTCACGCCGTACCGGACAGCATCTTGTGCCACTTCTCGTGGACGACCACTTCGCTGAGCAGCCAGCCGCCGGCGCCGCGCCGGGCGGTGAAGGCATAGCGTCCCGCGCAGGTGAAGTTGGGTGCGGTCGGCCCGTCGGCCGGGCCGGTGTCCGGGTCCGCCAGCCGCATCGGGTTGAGGTAGTCCGCCTGGACCGTGGCCGTGTCGCCGGGCGCGCCGTCCCGCTGTGCGAGGGTGATACGACGGTTGACGATGAGATGCTGCCGGACGGGGAAGCGGCGCATCATCTGGGCCAGCCAGGTCGCGATCTCCTCGACATCGCCCTCGATGCCTCCCGCGGTGCGATAGTCGGCACGGCCGTCCGGGGCGAACAGGGCCCGGTAGGCAGTCCAGTCCCCGTCGTCCACGGCGATCGCGTAGCCGGTGACCAGGTCGTCGATGGCCAGGCGGTCCATGACGGTCGAGTGTTCCGCGCGCTGGGTCATCACCTCAGTTTTCGGCATGAAGAGGTCCCCGCCAAGAGGCGGGGACTTCCCGGCGATTCGCGCCCGGTTCCAGGCGGCTTTCAGGCGACCCGCTGCTCGGCGTCCTCGGCCCGCCCGGCCTGTTCGGTGCGCCCCGCCACCTGCCCGGCCACCTGATCCACCGCCTGCTCCGCGGCCCGCTCCGCAGAGGTCCGCGCCTGAGCGAACTGGGTACGGTACAGCTCCTCGTACCGCCCGCCCGCCGCGAGCAGCGACTCGTGCGTGCCGCGCTCCACGATCCGCCCCTCCTCCACGACGAGGATCAGGTCGGCGGCCCGTACGGTCGAGAGCCGGTGGGCGATGACCACCGCCGTACGCCCCTCCAGCGCCTCGGTCAGCGCCTCCTGCACCGCCGCCTCCGAGGTGTTGTCCAGATGAGCGGTGGCCTCGTCCAGGATCACCACCCGGGGCTGGGCCAGCAGCAGCCGGGCGATCGTCAGCCGCTGCCGTTCGCCGCCCGACAGCCGGTAGCCGCGTTCGCCGACGACGGTGTCCAGGCCGTCGGGGAGCGAGGCGATCAGCCCGTCCAGGCGGGAGCGCCGCAGCGCGTCCCACAGCTCCTCCTCGGTCGCCTCCGGCTTGGCCAGCAGCAGGTTCTCGCGGATGGAGTCGTGGAAGAGGTGGCCGTCCTGGGTGACCATGCCGAGGGCGTCGCGGAGCGAGGCCGCGGTCAGATCGCGTACGTCCACCCCCGCCAGGCGTACGGCGCCGGCGTCCGGGTCGTACAGCCGCGGCAGGAGCTGGGCGATCGTCGACTTGCCGGCGCCCGAGGAACCGACCAGCGCCACCATCTGCCCCGGCTCGGCGCGGAAGGAGATGCCGTGCAGGACCTCGTCACCGCCGCGGGTGTCCAAGGTGGCGACCTCCTCCAGCGACGCCAGGGAGACCTTGTCGGCGGACGGGTAGCCGAAGCGTACGGAGTCGAACTCCACCGACACCGGGCCCTTGGGCACCGGGCGGGCGTCCGGCTTCTCGGCGATCAGCGGCTTGAGGTCCAGCACTTCGAAGACCCGCTCGAAGCTGACCAGCGCGCTCATCACCTCGACATGGGCGCCGGACAGCGCGGTCAGCGGCGCGTACAGGCGGGTCAGCAGGAGGGCGAGGGAGACGATCGCGCCGGCGTCGAGCCGGCCGTGCAGCGCGAGGTAGCCGCCGAGGCCGTAGACGACGGCCAGTGCCAGGGCCGAGACCAGGGTGAGGGCGGTGACGAAGTAGGTCTGGACCATGGCCGAGCGCACCCCGATGTCCCGTACGCGCCGGGCCCGCGCCGCGAACTCCGCGGACTCGCGGTCCGGGCGCCCGAAGAGCTTGACGAGGGTGGCCCCCGGCGCGGAGAACCGCTCGGTCATCTGCGTACCCATCGCCGCGTTGTGATCCGCGCCCTCCCGCCGCAGACCCGCCAGCCGGCGGCCGACCCGGCGCGCGGGCAGCACGAACACCGGCAGCAGGACCAGGGCGATCAGGGTGATCTGCCACGACAGGCTCAGCATCACCCCGAGCGTCAGGAGCAGCGTGACGATGTTGCTGACCACCCCCGACAGGGTGTCGCTGAAGGCCCGCTGGGCGCCGATCACGTCGTTGTTCAGCCTGCTGACCAGGGCCCCGGTGCGGGTCCGGGTGAAGAAGGCGACGGGCATCCGCTGCACGTGGTCGTACACGGTGGTGCGCAGATCCAGGATCAGGCCCTCGCCGATGCTCGCCGACAGCCAGCGGGTGAGCAGGCCGAGCCCCGCCTCGACCACCGCGATGACGGCGATCAGGCCGGAGAGCCCCAGTACGGTGCCGGCCGCCTCGCCCTTGACGATCGCGTCCACGACACGCCCCGCGAACAGCGGGGTCGCCACCGCCAGCATCGCCGTGACGGTGCTCAGCACCAGGAAGAGGGCCAGCAGGCGGCGGTGCGGACGGGCGAAGGCCAGAATACGGCGCAGGGTGCGGCGGGAGAGCGGACGCCGGTCCCGCTGGGCGTTGAGGGTGCTGTGCAGCGAGTGCCAGGCGGTGACTTCCATGTCCATCGTGGTTCTCCAGCGCGTCGTGGCCATCACGGGGATCGGATCGGGATCGGATCGGATCGGGATCAGACCGGGATCGGGATCGCGGGCCGGGGATGACCGGCGACATGGAGGAAGCTATGACCTCAACCAAGGTCGAGGTCAAGGCATTCCCTGAAGCACGGGCGGGCCCGGCGGATCTGTGCGGCGGACCGGTACGGAAGACTGACCCCACCATGACCGCCATGACCCTCCTCCTCCCGCCCCGCCTCACCGCCTCCGCCGCCACCCTGGGCGAAGCCGCCGGCCGGCGCGGCATCCCCCGCGTCCAACTGCCGACCTTCGAGGTACCGCGAGGACTGCGCGCCACCCACCTCCACGCGGGCCCCTCCTTCGCCGACGCCGTCGCCCCCGCGCTCGGCATCGCCCCGCTGGAAGCCCCCGCGGACTGGCTGGCGAAGCTGCCGCACGACCTCGTACGGCGTGAGATACGGACGATGCCCATCCGGGACGCGTACGCCCTGCGCCGCCCCGTCTTCGTCAAGTCGCCCAACGACAAGAGCATCGCGGCGCGGGTCTACGCCGACGGTTCGCGGCTGCCCGGGCCGGACGCGGTCGACCCGGACACGCTGGTCCTGGCCGCCGACGTGGTGACCTTCGACGTCGAATACCGGCTCTACCTGCTCGACGGCGAGGTCCGTACGGGCAGCCGCTACGCCGACGGCGGCAGCCTTCGCCTGGGGCCGCTCACGCCGGACGCGGCCTCCTTCGGCGCCGAGCTGCTCGCCCGCGCCGGCACCACCCTGCCGTCCGCGATCGTCGTGGACATCGGCCGGACCGACGGGCACTGGGCGGTCATCGAGGCCAACGCGGCCTGGGCGAGCGGCGCTTACGCGGCCGATCCGGACCTGGCGCTGGATACCGTGCTGCGCGCCGCCGGTCCGCTCGCCGAGGTGGCGCCGGACGACCGGCCCTTCATCCGGCCCGCCGCACGCTCCCCCGGCCTGCCGCACGCTCCCCCCGGCCTGCCGTACGCCCCACCTGACCTGCCGTACGCCCCACCTGACCTGCTGCCGGCCTCATCGGCGCCGGCTCACCCCGTCTGCCGTGCCGCCAGCCGCTTGTGCACGTCCTCCGGCGTGAGGTAGACATCGGTCCGCTCGAAGTCCCGCAGCGTCGCGGGCTGCCGCGCCAGGAACCCGATCCGTACGAAATCGTCGCCCGCCGTGGCGTTGATGCACCAGTTCGCGGTCGTACGGAACCGGGCGGTGCCGGTGCGCAGGGCCATGAGGTGGTAGCCGCGCGCCACGATCTGCGCCGGCAGGCTCGACAGCTCGATCCCCACCGGCTTGGACACCGCGTCCGTGCCGCCGAGGTCCACGACCAGGCCGAGGTCCTTGTGCCGGTAGGGGGTCAGCGGAGCGTTGCGCAGCCCGGCGATGATGTTCCGCGCGGCGTGCTTGCCCTGGCGCTGCGCGTGCTGCGCCGTGGGCGGGCACACGGCGCCCGCCTCCTTGGTGAGGTCCGGCACGGCCGCCGCGTCACCGCAGGCCAGCACCTCCGGCATCCCCGGCACGGTCAGGTTCGAGGCGACGGCCAGCCGGCCGCGTACGGTCTCGGCGCCCAGCGTGCCGATCAGCGGGCTGGCGGCGACACCCGCCGTCCAGATCAGGGTGTGGCAGGGCAGCAGCCGGTCGTCCGTGAAGCGCACGGTGTCCGCGGTGACCTCGGCGACGGACACCCCCAGTGAGACGTCCGTGCCGCGCCTGCGCAACAGGGCCATGGCCTTGCCGCCGAGCCGGTCGCCGAGTTCGGGCATCAGCTTCGGCGCGATGTCGATCAGGTGCCACTTGATCTGGGCGGGGTCCAGGCGCGGGTAGCGCTTGGCCGCCGCGTTGGTGAGCCGCTGGAGGTAGGCGACGGTCTCGGTACCCGCGTATCCGCCGCCCACGACCACGAACTGCAGCCGGGCGGCGCGCTCCGCCGCGTCCGAGGAGGCCGCGGCGATGTCGAGCTGCGAGATGACGTGGTCACGTACGTAGGCGGCCTCGGCGAGGGTCTTCATGCCGCGTGCGTGCTCGCTCAGCCCGGGGATGTCGAAGGAACGGGTGACGCTGCCGGGCGTCAGCACCAGGCGGTCGTAGTGGACGTCGGTGGTCTCGCCGGTGATCAGCCGTACGACACAGACCTTGGAGGCGGCGTCGATGCCGATCACCCCGCCCGGCACGATGCGGGTACGGCGCAGGATGCGGCGCAGCGAGGGGGCGATCGACTGCGGGGTGAGCACTCCGGCGGCGACATGGGGGAGCAGCGGCAGGTAGAGCTGGTAGTTGTTGGGCGTGACAAGCGTGATCTCGGCTTCCCGGGCCGGCAGGCCGTGTTCCAGGGCCCGCGCGCACTCCACACCGGCGAAGCCGCCGCCCACGATCAGGACTCTGGGTCTTTCCATGAGAGGGTCCTCGCCTCTGTCGGCCGCTGTCGGCAATGCGATCGGCCGGTGGTCGGCTGGTCGGTCGGTCGGGTGTCGTCCGGCGTTTCCCCCCTTCCGAAAACGGTCCGAACCAGATCACCACCCTCCAGCCACGCTGGCACGCGTCCGCACCCGTCGCCACCGCGCCCGCCACGGGTTCCTGCGACCGGGTGAGAAACCGCCCGGCACCTCCTGTGGCGACGTATCCTCCGGAGCCACGAGAGCGGACCGGCGCGGCCACCGGTAAAGGCGGAGCCGCTGCCCCCTACTCCTCTCCCTGGTGACCAGGGGTGATCACCGGCGCTCCGGCCCCGCCCGGGCCCGTCGTTCCTCTGCGCCCTGGGCGACGACGCGGCCCCTGGCCGACCATGACCAGCCACCGCAGTCCATAACGAGCCACGGCCGTCCATGACAGTCGGCCCAGGACAGTACTGAATTGAGCCAACCTCCATACGTACGCCGCGCGCGGACTGAGCCGCGCGGCCAGCGGGTAAACCGTAGACAAGTACTAGACACGGTTGGGCGCAACCGTAGACATGCTTGACGCAGCCGCCGACCGAGACCCCGCCGGAGGCTGGAACTGCGCGCATGCCCGGCGCCGACGGTGGTCGTTCCCGCACGGTTCCGCGCCGGGTGGGCCCTTCACCTCTCGCATCCCGCCACCGCCTGCGCGCGGCCGAATACGCACGGGTACGGAGGTGGGGACGCCATGCTGGACGAAGGGCGGACATTCGGGAGCCGGGTACGGCCGACGAGCTTCGGCGTCGTACTGGAACTGAGCGGAGAACTCGACATCTTCGCCACGACGACACTCTCGCAGCGCATCGACGAACTCACCAACGTACGCCGTCCCGACCTCGTACTGGACATGAGCGAGGTGACCTTCATCGACTGCGGCGGCCTGTCCCTGCTGTGCCGGGCACGGCAGCGCATCGCTGCCAGGGACGGCCGGCTGCGCCTGGCGGGCGTCGCCGCGAGCCCCAGCACCCAGCGCCTGCTGCGGCTGACCGGAATGACCCATTGCTTCGACCTGTGCGACCCCCCTCCCTCCGCAATCCCCCGGACCGCCGCCACCACCAACTCCGACAACTCGGTCATCGCCTGACTCCCGCCCACCCGCCCACATCTTTCCCTCCCTCACCTCATCCCCACAGCCGATGCGGCACCCGGCACATCACGCTCCGCCGAGTGCCGCATCACCCGTTCCACCCCGGCGGCTTCAGCCCGGCAGCACCGCCTCGACGGCCCGCACCACTTCCTCGCTCTCCGGCTCCACCCGCGGCCGGAAACGCCCCACGACCTCGCCCTGCCCGTTCACCAGGAACTTCTCGAAGTTCCACTGAACGTCCCCGGACTCGCCCTCGGCATCCTGCGCGCGGGTCAACTCCGCGTACAACGGATGCCGGTCCGGCCCGTTGACCTCCGTCTTCTCGAACAACGGGAAGCTGACGCCGTACGTCGTGGAGCAGAACGTACTGATCTCCTCGGCCGTACCCGGCTCCTGCCCCGCGAACTGGTTGCAGGGGAAGCCCAGCACACTCAGCCCCCGTGCCCCGAAGCGCTCCTGAAGCCGCTCCAGCCCCGCGTACTGCGGCGTCAGCCCGCACTTGGACGCCACATTGACGACCAGCAGCGCCCGCCCCCGGTAGTCGGCCAGCGATACCGGCTCCCCGGCCAGCGTCCGCAACGGAATCCCGTACAGATCCGCACTCATCACTCATACCCCTCAATCCAGGCCCCGCGCTCGCGGCGGCCCATCGACGACCACAACACCACACGGCGAACGGGTCTTCCTTGATCCTCCTCACGCGGTACGGCCGGCCGCCGCCCGCGGCAACTGGTGCCGCTCCAGGCGTGGGTGCTCGGGAGGGGCCGTTGTCAGTGGCGTGTGCTGTGCTGGTGGGTGTGAGGAAGCCAACGGGCTCGAACGCGAGGGGGGTTGAGGCGGATGGTCGTGGTCGTACGGGTCAGGCGGGTCGGGATGTGTGAGGGTGGGCCGGCCGTTGTGAACAGCGCCGTGCGGGGAGGTGCCTGGTGAGCCGCGTGCCCGTCCGGCGTCGCAGCAAGGCGCGGCAGCGGCGGAATACCGTGGTGGGCGTCGGGAGTGCCGCTGCCGTCGGGGGCGTGCTGCTGACACAGTGGCTGCTTGCCCACTTATGGGTCCTGGCGCTGGTCGGGGTGCTGGCCGCGCTGACGGCCGGGGGGTATGTCCACCGTGCGCGGCAGCGGGCGGCGTGGGACCGGGTCCGTCGCCAGGCGCTGCGCCTGCGGCCGGCTCAACTGGACGCGCTGGACCATCGGGACTTCGAGACGGCCGTACGTGATCTGATGCGCCGCGACGGGTGCCGGGCCGAGCGGCTGGGAGGCGCCGGTGACGACGCGTGCGACGTGAAGGCCACGGACCCGTTGGGCCGGGTCTGGGCCGTGCAGTGCAAGCACCGTCGGGACGGGCTGCGCGGGCAGGCCGTGGGGACGGGGGTGCTGCAACAGGTCAACGGGACGGCCAAGCCGGTGCACCGGGCGGATGTCGCCGTGGTCGTCACCAACGGCCGCTTCTCGTCCAAGGCGATACCGTGGGGGCACCGGCACGGGATCCATTTGGTCGACCGTGCGGTTCTGGTGGAGTGGGCGGGCGGCTCCCGGCCGCTGTGGGAGATACTCGACCGCCTCCCGCCGCCTCGGCGTTCGGTCACCTTCAACTGACCGACTGACCGACTGACCGACTGGCCGAATGACTGACTGACGCGGGTTCGGGACGGCTGCCCAGGGGTGAGCAAGGTCAGGGCCTGGGCCAGTCGTAGATGTCGATCATGCGCTCCAGGACCGGCGAGGTGCCGACCTCCAACAGGATGGACACCTCCAGCGCGTCCGCGAAGGTCGCACCGGGGCGGGACGTCGCCCGGTCCATCCGTTCCAGGGAGGTGAGGGCGATCATGCCGCCGCCGACGACATGCCGCCACCCGTGGCGTTCCGGTGGGCCGCCAGTACGATGCCGGTCGACCCGGACAACGCGTCGTGGAACTGCAGCTTGAGCTTGACCAGCGGGTCCCTGCCGCCCATCCCGGCCCAGCCGGTGCCCACCGACAACTGGTCGTGGAGGCCCACCGCCCCGTACCGGTCCAGCAGGGCGAATGCCTCCTTGAGCTGGGGAGCCGGGCCGAAGGTGCGCTGGTCCTCGTGGACGAAGATCATGAACAGCGCGTCCAGTGGTCCGCCCGGCCCGTCCCCGGGTACGGCGATACCGGCGCCGGCCGCGGGCACCGTGCCGGCCAGGAAATCCTGGCGCTGCCGTTCCTCGTCCTCGGGCGCGAATTCCGTGGCGCGGTCGATGTGTCCCTGGAGCGGAGGGCACATACCCGGCCGGTCGGCCGCGTACGGCCCCTCGTGCGGTGCCTTGCTTCCGTGCTGCTCGCGTTCCCCATGTTGGGGATCCGTACTTCGGCGATCCGTACTTCGGCGATCCGTATTTCGGCGTTCCTCACGCTCACGGTCCACTGTGGCCCTCCCGGTATCGGTCCCAGACGCTGGCACCCTCCCACACAGCGATGACCCGGTAGCGGGGAACAGCCAAGAGATACCGGATGGGGGTGGCGGGGAGGGGCGGTGAGGGAGGAAGGAGCGGTAGCAGGCTGATGCTTCAGGCTCATGCTTGGCCAAGCGGTTCCCGAACGAGGCGCGGCGCCGCGCCCAAGGTCCGGACCAGGGGCGGGACGAGTCCGTACGCAGGGGATACTGCTCCTCATGCGTATTGACTTCGATCCCGCTGCCGTTTCCCGTAACGATTTCTATCGGCTGCTGACCGCGACGGTGGTTCCGCGGCCCATTGCCTGGGTTTCGACGATCGACCGGGACGGCGTGCCCAACCTCGCCCCGCACTCGTTCTTCACCATTTCCTGTGTCGCTCCGCCCATCGTTCAGTTCACGGCGGTGGGCCGTAAGGATTCGCTGCGCAATGTCGAGGAAACCGGGCAGTTCGTGGTCAACCTGGCGGACGAGCGGCATTTCCGGCAGATCAATGACACCGCCGTCGACTTCCCGCGTGGGGTGAACGAGTTCGAGCGGGCCGGTATCGACAGTGAACCGAGCCTGCGCGTCAAGCCGCCGCGGGTCGCGGCGTCGCCGGTGGCGTTCGAATGCGAGCTGCACAGCACATTGCTGCTCGGTGATTCCACCGTGGTCTTCGGACGGGTGGTGCATGCGGCTGTTTCGGAAGAGGTGATGGTCGACGGACACCCCGAGATCACGAAGCTTCGGCCGCTCTCGCGGCTGGGCAAGGACGAATGGGGACGATCGGGGACGTACGGGAGCTGTCCCGTATCCGGTTCGCCGACTGGCAGGGGCCAGCGGCGGCCGAGTGACGGCTTAGACGCAGGGGAGAGGGCAGGAGCAAGGGAAGGGGGAGGGGGGCAAAGGCGGTGGGTCGCCGGGGAAATCCACGAGAAGTGTCGGAAAGGTCCCGGAAAGGTCCTGGAAAGGTCCCGGATAGATCGGAGTCGGCATGGCTGGTATCGGTCACGATCCCGAGTTCGGGGAGCGAATCGCCCCTGGCACCACCGGCACCGGCGCCGACGCCGATGCCGGCCCCAGCTCCGCCCCTGCCTCCTCCCCTGCCCGCGCGGCGGGCCCCGGTCTGCGGGTCATGAGCTTCAACGTGCGCTACGCCTCGGACGTAGGGCCCCATTCGTGGCCGGAGCGCCGGCCCGTCATGCGCGCACTGCTGCGGGCCGCCGCTCCGCACCTTCTCGGTACGCAGGAGGGCTGTACGGCCAGCTCCGCGAGATGGCAGAGGACCTCGGTGACGACTACGCCTGGCTGGGAACGGGGCGGGCCGGGGGCAGCCGCGACGAGTTCGTGGCGGTCTTCTATGACGTCCGCAGATTGGAGCCGATCGAGTACGACCACTTCTGGCTGTCCGACAGCCCGTATCTGATCGGTTCGGCGACCTGGGGCAACACCGTCATCCGCATGGTCACGTGGGTGCGCTTCCGGGATCTGCGGACGGAGGCCGAGTTCTCCGTACTGAACACCCATCTCGACCATGCCCACCAGTACGCCCGTGAACGGTCGGCGGCACTGATCACCGACCGCCTGCGTGCGCTGGACCCGGCGCTGCCGCGCATCGTCACCGGGGACTTCAACGTCCCCGCGCACAAGAACCCCGTCTACACCGCCATGCTCGACGGTGGAGCGCTGCTGGACAGTTGGGACGGTGCCGAGGCGCGTGGCTCCGCGTACGCGACATTTCACGGCTACCGGCCGCTGGTACCGGACGGCGACCGGATCGACTGGATCCTCACCTCGCCCTCCGTCCGTATCCGCCGTGCGGACATCAACACCTTCTCGCGGGACGGACAGTTCCCCAGCGATCACCTGCCGGTGCAGGCGCTGGTGGAGTTGTGAGACGCCGGCAACCTACGCGAGGCCGAGGCAGAGCCTGAGCTCCGGCCCGAGGCCGAGGCCCGGGCCGGAGCCGGGATCAGTGAGCTGAGCTGCCGCGGACGCGCAGGCCCGCGAGCAGGTCCTGGGTCGCGGCGGCCACCGCGTCCACGGCGTGCTCGAACACCTCGCGGTTGTGGGTGGCCGGCGCACGGAAGCCGGAGACCTTACGGACGTACTGCAGCGCCGCTGCGCGGATGTCCTCGTCGGTCACTTCCGGGGTGGCGGGCGGACGGAGTGTCTTGATGCTTCGGCACATGGGACCAGTGTGCGTCCTCGGCCCGGCGCCGGCACGGGGGAGGGAAGGGGGGAGCGGGAGGAATGGGTGGCAGGCGGCCGTAGCCGGCGGTTACGGGAGACCTGTCACCCGCATGGTGATGTTCAGACGGCCGCGGGCCAGGCCGGTGGCAGGGTCACCGGTGCCCGGGTACGTCTTCGGCACCCCGTGATACGCCCACCGGGACGGTCCACCGAAGACGAACAGGTCACCGGAGGCCAGTTCGATGTCCGTATAGGGCTGGGTGCGGGTTTCGGTGTTCCCGAAGCGGAAGACGCAGGTGTCACCGATGCTGAGCGAGACGACCGGCGCGTCGGACCGCTCCTCCTTGTCCTGGTGCATGCCGAGTTTGGACCGCCCGTCCCCGTCATAGAAGTTGATCAGTGCCGTATCCGGTGTGTAGCCGTCACCGGCGCTCTCCTCCCCGTACGCGTCGACCAGCGCCCGGCGCCCCAACTCCACCATCCAGTCCGGGAATTCGGCGACGCGGGCGCCGTTGACGTCATCGGCGGTACGGGTGTACGCGTACGGCTGCCAGTGCCAGCCGATGCACACCGTCTGTACGGACATCACCCCGCCGCGCGGCAGTTTGGTGTGCCGGATCGGCACCGGACCGCGCGCCCAGTCCCGGCAGGCGGTGACCAGTTCCCGCTGCTGCTCCAAGGTCAGCCAGGCGGGGACGTGCACCGCGCCCGGCGCGGGGCTCGTGCGGGGTCGGGAGGGGGAGCCGTGATCGTACACCGCGTCCGCCGCGGGGCCGCAGGCGGATGAGAATGCGGAATCGCAAGGGCCGGAATCGGAAGGATTGGAATCGGAAGGGGGGCCGAAGCCGGGCAGTGTGAGATCTCCGGGCGGCATGGGCCGCCGGGACGGTCTGTGCGCTCCGGGCTGCGGCGATGCGGTCATTCGGCCGGTTTCATCCCTTCTCGATGCTTGCGAAGTCGTTACTTCTCATGGTGAGTGCCGCGGCGGACGGAGACGAGAGCGGGCGGGGAGCTGTCAGGCGGCGTCGTGGAAGACCAGGCCCAGCGCATGGCGGCGGCCCGAGCGGACCGTACTGACGCCGTGCCGCACCGGCCCGGTGGACCAGCCGCGCGTGGAACGGACCGGCCGGTCACGGGTGGTGAAGATCAACCCGTGCCCCTGCCGGAGAACGGTCGCGGTGCCTCGCGACTGGGCACGAGGACGCTGCTCCACCAGCAGGAACTCGCCTCCCGTGTAGTCGGTGCCCGGTTCGTCGAGCCCGATGACGACCTGGAGCGGGAAGACCAGATCGCCGTACAGATCGCGGTGGAGGGCGTTCCAGTCCCCCTCCTCGTAGCGGAGCAGGATCGCCGTCGACCTGGCCTGGTCGGCCCGGTGGCACATCGCCAGCCACTCCTCCAGCGTGTCCGGCCAGGGCGCCGGCCTGCGCAGTTTCTCCGCCCAGTCGCGGGCGATCGGCAGCAGGCGCGGATAGAACGCCTCGCGCAGTCGCTGGACGGGCTCCGGGTACGGACGGTTGAAGTAACGGTACTGCCCGGAACCGAAGCGGTGCCGGGCCATGTCCACGGTTGCGCGGAACCGTTCCGCCTCGTCGTACAGCTCCGCGATCTCCCGGCATTCCCGGGTACTCAGCAAGCGCGGGGTGAGCGCACAGCCGTACGCGTTGAGCTCATCGGTCAGGGACGGCCAGTCGGCCCGGCCCAGCCGGTCCGTCCCGTCCGTCCCACCTGGCTCGTCCGTCCCACCTGGATCGTCTGTCCAGGCGGGACGGCCCGGCCTGTCCGCGCTGTCCACCGCCGACGGGACACGGGTGGTCATGCCTGCTCCAGGTCGAGCAGCCGCCGCTTGCGCTCCAGCCCGCCCGCATAGCCGGTCAGGGTGCCGTTCGCGCCGATGACGCGGTGGCAGGGCCGTACGATCAGCAGCGGATTGGCACCGATCGCCGTACCCAGGGCGCGGACCGCGGCACGGGAGATGCCCGCTGCCTCGGCCAGCGCGCCGTAGCTGGTGGTGGTGCCGTACGGAATGGTCTCCAGCGCGTCCCAGACCCGCTGCTGGAACGCGGTGCCCCGGCCGATGACGCGGTCGATGTCGAAATGGGTGCGCGCTCCGTCGAAGTACGCCGCTAGCTGCTCGGCGATCTCGGCGAACGCCTCGGGGGCGCGCCGCCATCCGTCCTGCACGATCGCGGCTCCCTTCTGGCCGGACATGGAGAGCGAGGCCAGGGCGATGCCGCCGCGCGCGGTCGGGCTCTCCTCGCCGACCAGGAGCAGTTCACCGAGCGGACTGCCGATCGACGCGTAGAGCGTGCTGCTTCCCGCGGCAGTGGCGGTGGCGGTGGCGGTGGCGGTGACAGTGCTGGGAGGGGTGGGAGGGAAGGCGGTGGCGGGGGCGGTCGTATGGAGAGCCATGAGGTGGGGTGCTTTCGTATCGCGTTCAGTGAGGCGCGGCGGGCCGGACAGGCCGGCGGGAAGCCGGAGAGGCACGAGCGAGGCGCAGTCGGTCCCCTCCGATTCTCGTGGGCCGCGCTTACTACTGTGCGCCGGGCCGGGCATGAGTGCTGGCGGAAATCGGACGTGGAGATGACCCGCGGAGACGATGTCCGGAGATGATGCGCGGAATCGTTGCGGGGACGTGGAGATGGGAGATGATGCGAGGAGGGGGAGTGATGTTGATGGTGTGAGGAGGTGGTGACGTGCGCGGATGGCGCCGTACGGTGGCGGGGCGGCGGTGTCCGTGACCGCTCGCCGTTCAGGCCCCGCTGACCGACCCGTGGACGGCCACCAGCCACGTCTCCAGCAACTGCCGGTACCGCGACCGGTCCTCCGCAGTCCAGACATGCCCGCGGCGGGCGCGTACGAACTGTCGTATCGCCTCGTTCGCCTCGGCGGCGCGAAGCGACGTGCCGGCACAGCCAGGGGGAGTTGGGGACATGGGAGACATGCTAGAGGGAGCCACTGACAACGCACCCCGCGAAGCGGAGCACGGCCGCGGCCCGCGCGCCCCTCCGTCGCGACACGGCCGGACGCGGCCTCCTGACCAGTCGTGTTCCGTTACCTCCCGGGTAACCTCGTTGGCGCAGTGTGTTCAGTCACACACTCTCCGCCTCCGGCGATCGTCTTACGGGGGTTCACCCCTGCGGCTCCGGCCATGTGTCGAGGTCACCACCGCGCCACTCGATCAGCTCGGGATCGTCCAGGTCGATGTCCTCGGAGTCCGGCGCCAGACCGGCCCGGCGGAGGAACTCGGCGACATCGCCCCGGCCGTGCGCCAGCCCGGCGAACCGCCCGCGCAGGGTGACGCGGCGCCCGCCGGACGGGGTGGGCGGATGGACGATCACGGGCGGACTCGCTGCCATGCCCCAGGGTGCGACGGGACGTACAACATCGCACCTTGTGACCCCCACTTCCCGCCAACGGTCTCTACTTGTCGGTTGTTCTCACTGCTGCTTCGAGGTTCCGCTCGTTTTTCCGAGGTTCTGCTCCGCTCCTGCGGACCTTGCCGCCGGGACCGTGAACAGCGCACGGAAGTACTCCGGTCCCGCCTCTTCGTCGACCATCCGCCCCTCGGCCTCCACCCAGGCATGCGCCCCGAACGGCGGACGGGCCCGTACCCCCACCACCCAGGCCGGCCAGGTGCCGCCCGCCCGGCACAGCAGCACGGTCGCCAACGAGCGGGGCAGGCAGCCTTCCGGGCCCGCACACCGCAGGCTCACCGCGAGTACGGCCTCGCGGGCGGTCTGCGCCTCGGCGTAGGTGGCGGGGCGGGCACCCTTGCGCAACCGGGTCAGTACGGTGCGTATATGAGCCGGCGGCTTGCGTGCCAGACGGCGGGCGGCATACACCGCGAGCGCGGTGAGCAGCCGCCGTCCGGGCGTGAGCCGCAGGTCCGCGCGATGCGGTACGACCGTGCTCACGCCTCCGCCACCTTGGCGGCGAGCAGTCCGGCCAGCAGCTTTTCCACGTCGGCGCGGGCACGTGACTCCTCGACGTCGTAACCGGTCGTCAGCCGCCGGGCCGCCTCCTCGGCCGTCCCGCCCTCCAGGAGGGTCCGCAGGGCCAGGCTCGCGGTGGCGTTGAGCTGCCAGTAGCGGCCGGTGGAGCCGTCCAGCAGGACCGTTCCGTACTCGGTGTCGGCCGTCGACACATCGGCGCGCAGTTTCAACGTCATGGTTCCCGTCCTCATCGTGCCCGTCCTCGTCCTCTTCGTCCTCTTCAGGCGCGGGCGCCACCGGCCACCGGAGCAGCCGAGCCGGTGGCCCCCGCCGAGCCGGTGAAACCCGCCGAACCGGCCGAAGCAGCCGGTCCCGCCGGTACAGCGGCCCGCGCCCACAGCTCACAGCCGAGCGTCACCGGCATCGCCCCGTCGTGGAGCCGGGCGGTGTACGGACGGCGGAACAGCTCGCGCAGCGGCGCCGGGTCGATCAGTCCCAGCTCGGCCAGCCGGGAGTTCTCCCACAGCTCGGCGAGCTCCCGCCGGCTCCGTTCGAAGCCCTCGGCCGCGATCGTCGAGCCGTCCCCCTTGGTCCGCCGTCGCAGCAACTCGCCCGGCAGGACGTCCGCCATGGCCGCTTTGATCAGCGGCTTGAACTCCCAGGGGGTCACCCGTTCTTCGGGCCGTACGGACAGGCAGGCGTCGGCGACCCGATCGTCGAGGAACGGGGAAGCCGGCGTGAACTCCCTTCCCCCGTCCGTCCTTCCAGCCGTCCTCCCGACCGGCCCCCCAGCAGTCGTCCCCACTGCCCCCTCCACCAACTGGTGGAACTGGCGGATCATGCGCCCGGCGTCCTGGACCGCCAGCAGATCGCTGTGCCGGCCCCGGGTGGGCGCGAGCGGCTGTGCCGCCCGGGCCGCCTCCCGCAGGGCATCGGTGACCAGGCCGACGGCCTCCGGTGTGAGCCACGGGGGAAGGCGCAGGGCATCGCCCCAGTCGAAGAGGGGGTTGCGCGGGCGGCGGGGCCGGCCGCCGGCCAGTGCCTCGGTCCCGGCCGTGAACCAGCGGCGGTAGGAACCACCGTCGAGCAAGGTCCGTACGGAACTGCCGGCAGGGTGGCCGGTACCGGTGAGCAGGTGCTGGGTGCGCAGCCGCCGCAGCGCGAGCAGCGGACGGCTGCGCAGCAGGTCGTGGTAGTGCGCCGGATGACCCGTCAGGAGCTGGTCGCCCCCGAAGCCGTCCAGATGCAGACGCGAGCCGTGGGCGGTCGCCCGGTCCCGGCCGGCCCGCAGCCGGGGAGCGCTCAGCAGCGCGATGGACGGCTCGTCGGGTACGTCGTCCAGGCCCGTCAGCCCCTCGTAGAAGCCGGGGAGTTCATGGCCCGGGAACAGGACGTGGTCGAGGTGCGGCAGATGGGCCGCGGCGATCTTGGCCCAGTGGGCGTCGTCGTCGGCCGCGTCGTCGTTCTCCATGGTGAAGGCGGTCAGCGAGGCACGGTCCTGTACGGCCAGCGCGGTCAGGGTGGTGGAGTCCAGGCCACCGGACAGGTCCGTACTGATCGGTTCGGGGCCGCTGGTCCGTACGCGTACGGCGTCCTCCAGCGCCTGCCGTAGCGCCCGCGCCCCCGCCTCCAGCGACAGCACCGGCTCCGGGGGCTGCCACCAGCGCTTCACCGTGTGCTGCCGCCCGTCGGGGGAGAGCGTCAGACGCGAGCCCGGGGCACTGCTGTGACGTTTTTCCACAGTGGCCGGTCGCCCAGCGGATGCGGTACGTCACCGAGCAGGCGCAGCGCCAGCGCCGAGCGGTCCAGCGGGGCATCGAGCAACGAGGCCAGCACATCGGCCCGGTCCGCGGCGATCACCACCCCGCCGAACAGGCCGTGGAAGACCCGGCGCAGTCCGGAGGCGCTGCCCTGGACGCGCAGCCGGCCGCCGACCGAGGCGATGAGGTGGAAACTGCCGGCCCAGGCCGTGCCCAGCGCGTCGAGCTGGGCCACGTCGGTGATCCGCGCGGCTGCCGACGCCAGTTCGGCGGGCGTCGCCGCGCACTGGCCGATGACGGCGAGCCGGGTGTCCCCGTGCTCGGCGCACCTGATGCGGCCGTCGGCCAGCCGGCCGGCCACCCAGGGCCGGCCGGACCGGTGCGTCAGCATCCGAACATTGTCCGGCGGAAGCCGGTCGGCGGCCGTGGCCGCGGTTTCGTGGTCCGGCAGAACCACGAAATATTGCTTCCCGGGACCGACCATTTCTTCCTCCTCACCGGACTCGGCACGTCAGCACGTCAGTGCGTCGGCACGTCAGTACCTGTGCACATCGGACGCGATTTACCAGAAGCTCCGAGGGATCTGGGCGATGGGCTCGGTCTTCTTGCGGCCGATGTAGCCGGTGTCCTCCTGGAAGGAGCCGACCTCGAACATCTCCGGGGCCTCGTAGACCTGGAGTTCGCGGTCCTCCACGCGCTCGTCGTTCTTCATCCTGCATTCACCTCCGTCTCCTGACATGGAAATTACGAGACGCAGCGAATTCTGTGCACGGGAAATTCAGACGGAATGGAAACACTGCTCCGCCGGTAGCCGGCAGAAACAGCGCGGAATTCCGTCACCGTGAAAAAATTCCCTGGCGTCCAACCAAACAGTAACCACGGTCGATCGCGAAGATCAAGACCTTTCAGGACCGAATCCGGGGGCGTAGTGGAATGCGGCATTTCGCTTGACGGTCAGTCAGATCGCGTCGATGGCAGTTAAGTTGGGGCCGGCCGCAACCCGGACGCCCCGCCATGTCGCTATTCCGCCGTTCCGTCGCTCCTTCTGCTGCATGACAATGGGGCACGCCGTACGCCGATATGCGTACGGCGTGCCCCGGGCCGGACCGATCCCGGCTGACCGGTCGCCGGCGGCAGGCAGATGTCAGGAGGTGGTGCTGACCGCGCCCCTCGCCTGCGAGGCGCCCAAGGTCACGATGCCCTTGTACGTGACCTGGTACCCGGCCCGCAGGGTGTCCACCGGGACGTTGAGCCCGGGTGCGGAGTCGCAGGAGGTCCAGCCGTTGCGGTCGGTGCGGGCCGTGCACAGCGCCGTACCGGTCGTCGTGCTGAAGGTGAGCGTGGCGCCGCCCAGCGGACGGCCGTCGCGCCAGGTCAGCCGCGCGTTGAGCCCCTTGACCTGGAGCGGGGCGAGGACCAGGTGTGCGGTGCCGGTGGCCAGCGACGTGGCGTACTTGTGCGCGTCGGAGGGGATGTCACAGGCCTCGTAGCGGATGTTCCAGATCAGGTCCGCCGGACAAGTGGTGACATATGCGTAGCCGGCCTCGCAGTACACAACCTTGTGGGCGTCGTCCGGGTACGGGAGGTAGCGCACCCCCGAGGCAGGACAGCCGTAGACCGTATCGGCGGGGGCGGACGGTGCGGCGGGGGCGGCGGACGCCGCGAGCGACCCTGCGGATCCGGTGAGAAGGAGAGCGAGTGCGGCGACGAACGCCGCGGCTGAACGGAGCAACACGGTCTTCATCAGAAGGAGTTCCTTCCGTCGACGAGGTTATGAGCATCGCGGACAACGCCTTCCGTGCGCGCCACTCCTACACCACTTGGCGCGTTCCGTCCGAATCCCGACCGCTCGTTCCCGCCACCGGCCGTCAGTCGGCCTCCTGCCGCGGTACGACCTTGAACACGTCGCCGTGCGCCGCGTACACCACATGCACGTCCTCTCCGGCGGCGCGCAACACCTCCACCACCGCGTCCAGCATCGGCAGCGACCGCGCGCTGCCCGCGGGCAGTTGGCGGGGCAACGACAGATGAGGAGCACGGAGATGCTCACGAACTGCGCTCATGTCACATCCTCAATCACGAGTTGGTCCCCCCATCCTGAAACGCGGCGATGAACACCTGCTCAACGTCTGCTGAGGAGGCACCGCCCCGAGACCGGCCCACGGGTCCCGCGCGGAACTGTTTCGCCACCGGAATCGTTCATCTCACGCAGAACGTCGACGTACGAAAGAACAGGCCCCCCACATGACGAACCCCATCGACCGGGCAACGCTGGAAACCGTGTTCAGCCCAAACGAACTCATCACCTTCCCGGCGGAAGAACTGACAGATATCGCACACGAACAGAGCGTGGACTTCCTGCGCCAGGTGGGTATCCCTTTTCGCGACAACCCCTGGTTCGACCTGCCCGACGGATCTCCCGGATGCCTCAAGAAACTCGGTGAATGCTACAAGGACCTGGGGATCCGCTGGACGAACCTCCCCGAAGAAGCGGGAAACTGGGTGGTCTTCGGCATGATTCCCTATGACGACCTCGCACTGGACGTCGTCACGGGAGCGGTCTATTGCCTTCCCGACGACAGGTCCGAGATCTACCTCTTCAACAAGGACCTCCCCTCCTTCGTCCATTTCCTCTACCTGCTGGAGAAGGGCAAGCCGGACTACGACGCCGACCGGGATGAGGAACAGGAGGACTGGGAGGAAGCGGCGCGGCACATCGAGGCCCAGATGAGAGAGGTCGACCCGAAGGCACTGGAATTCAGCGACTCGCGGTGGCACGACGTGCTGGAGTACATCGTCGAGCCCGAGATACCGTGACGCCCCTCAGAACGGACCGCTTTCATCCCGCCGGGTCCCGGCTAAGTGGGCCGCCAGCCCGAAGACGGTCCGCGGATACGTTGCCACGCGAGCACCGCCCAAGAAGTTGCCGAGGATGCCTGCGGCTCCGTACACCAGCAGAACTCCGGTGATACGGCCCTCCCCGACGTGGGCGACCTGTTCCAGGAACGGCGTTACATAGGTATAGGTTCCGAAGTGAGCCAGCACGGCCAGGAACGTCAGCAGCAGCGCGAAGCGGGTGTCGGTGCCACGCAGCATGCCTCTCAGGACGCTCAGCCGGGTGGCTTGAACAGGAGACAACGGGGGCATGCTGCCCAGCAGCAAGGCCAGCACCCCCATCGCCAGCGCGCCCAGGACGACGAATGCCGTACGCCACCCGGCCGGCTCCCCGATGAAGGTGCCGACGGGTACCCCGAGAACGGAGCCCAACGGAACGGCTGAGAAAATCACGGCAGTTGCCTTTCCGACGGAACCCGGCGGCACCAACCGCTCGGCGATCCCGCTCCCGATCGACCAGAATCCGCCGATGGTGACTCCCACCACGACCCTGGAAACCAGCACGAGCCAGTAGCTGGACGCCGCCGCGGCCAGCAAATTCGCCAGGGCCAGCAGGAGCATGAAGACACACAGCATCAGGCGACGGCCGACGCGGGCCGTGGCCACGGTGATCAGGGGAGCGGATATGGCCGCGAGAATTCCCGGCATCGTCATCATCAGTCCGGCCACACTGTCCGAGACGGTGAAATCGGAGCCGATCGAGGTCAGTAGGCCGATGGGCAGGATCTCGGTCGTGACGATGGCGAAGATCCCCAGCATCACGGATACCACGGCCGGCCAGCCTTTCAGCGGAGGCCGAGCCGATGGAATCGCACCGTCGACCGATGCGCTGGTGGTTGCGGACATGAATTCCGTCCTGTCGTGAACAGTCATTCCGCGATCAGCTCATCAGGCACCAGCCCCGGCCGGCTGGCAGGTCTGCGACGGCATCCTCGCGCTCTACGGGTGCTGTCGCATTCCCGCCACGCGGACAGCGCGGCAACGCGGTTTCCTTGCGGGTTCTCCTCATCCGCTCCCGGTCCGGGCCAAGCGCGCGGTTCGTCGGCCTGGCTGTCTTCGACACGGTCGGCCTTCGCCTTCGGGCAAGGCCACGTGCCCGAAGCCGGGGACAGAAGTCCGTCGCGAACAGGGCGCGGCTCGCGAAGGCGGCTCGATGGCCGCGTACGGCGAGAGACCGGCGGCAGAAAAACGGTGGAGTTACGGGCCGGAGAAGGTGGGGGCGGCGGCGAGGGCGGACCGGGCCAGGGAATGATCGCCGGTCAGGTGGGTGTGGGCGCTGATGTGAGCGGGGGTGCGGCGGCCTCCGGCCAGGAGGCAGAACTCCAGGGTGTCGAGGGTGAATCCGGCGTCCGGCCGGCCGGTGGCGGGGCCGGAGTCCTCCAGCAGCCAGGTGCCGCCGCCCGGGCCGGTCAGCTCCACGCGCAGTACGCGGTCGCCGAGCGGCGTTCCCCGGGCCCGTAGGGCGAGCGGCAGCAGGCGGACGCCGAGGTCGGCGATGGCGGTGAGGGATGCGCGGGTGGGTGGCGGCAGCCGGTGTCCGGTGCGCAGGCCGATGTCCCGGGTGTGCACCCAGGTCTCGAACGCCCGCCCGACGGCATGGTCGGCCACCGGCAGCGGCAGGCCGCCGCCCCCTAGGGTCAGGAGGTGATGGCCGGGGCCCGGGCCGTCATGCGTCAGGGCTGAGCGCAGCGCTTCGCTCTGGGTGCGCCAGGCGGTGTGTACGGCGCCGGGGGGCACGTCGGCGGCCCAGGAAGTGTAAGTGCGGGTGCGCATGGCGACGCCTTCCCCGCGTACGACCGGTACCGGTCCGGTCACCTCGCCGCCGGTCTCTTCGGTCAGCAGGCCGTCCGTCGCCGCGAGGTGCGCGACCAACTGGGCGACGCTCCAGCCCTCGACGGTCTCAAGCCGCCATTCGTCCGGGGTCAGTTCGCGCAGTACGGCGTCCAGGGTGGCCGCTTGCGCCGCATAGGGCCGTACGTACGCGGGCAGCTCGCGCGGCACGGGCGGCCGGCGCGCGAAGGAGCCGGCGGCCGTTCGCCGGTACGTCTCGGAGTCCGGGCCGGCGGGGGCTCCGGTGTTGCGACGTTCGGCGCCGGCCGATTGCGCTTCGGCCGATTGTCCTTCGGCCGATTGCGGTCCGGCTGGTCGCACTCCCGTCATGCCGACGTCGGCCGGCTCCGCTCCGGCCAGTTCCGCGACGGCGGAGGCCAACGTCCGTACCTCCGCCGTGCATTGTTCGCACGCCCGTAGATGCGTCGTCACGGCAGCCGTCTCCGTAGGGGAGCAGGCATGCAGCACCCACGCCGCCAGCAGCGTCCGGGCCCGTGCGTGCCCCTCGGGCGTGGCGGGGCCCAAGCCGTCCTCGCTCATGGCTCAACCCCTTCTTCCGCGAGTTCTTTGGCCAGCGCGCGCAGGGCCGTTCGCAGCCGCGACTTGGCCGTACCTTCGGGAATGCCGAGTTCGGTGGCCACCTGCCGGTAGGTCCGTCCTCCGTAGTAGGCCAGCAGCAGCGGAACGCGCAAGGTGTCCGGGAGTTGGGCGACCGCGGACCTGACCCGCAGTGTCAGCAGCCCTCCGATCACTGTGTCGGCCGTCTCGTCCCGGTGCGCGGGCCCGTCGTCCGGGGGGCTGGGTTTACGGTGCTTCCGCTCCCTGCGCAGCCAGTCGACCGCCCGGTGGTGGGCGGCCACCGCACACCATGTCCGCAGCGAACCGCGCGCGGGGTCGAAGGACAGCGGGCGTTCCCATAGTTGGGAGAAGACCACTTGGACGACGTCCTCGACGGCGCAGTGGTCCCGGGTGACCCGGGCCGCGACGGCCCGTACCAGCGGCGCGTACTGCTCGTACACCGTGCGGAACGCTTGCTCGTCGGCGGCCAGCAGACGGGCCTGGATCTCGAACCGGTCCTCGGTGCTTCCGGCGTCGGACTCCTGCGGCACGTCCTCGGGCCGCGCCTCACGGGCGGCCATAGGGGCAGTATCCCGTAAGAGCGGGGCTCCGGGACCGCCTGGGCCGGCACCGTCCGACGCCGTCGCCCGTCCGGCCGGTCAACATGTCGACGAACCACGCTGATCGCGATCCTCCCGGTCACCCACGGTGCCACTGACGTTCTGACGTACGAGGGTGCCGGCTGTGCCCGCTGCTTCCACATCGGCCAAAAAGGGGCAACAGCCCCTGCTGTGCAGGGATTCCATTGACGTACGCCGGTGCATCGTGTGTCATGATTTCGCAAAGGAATGGCAACGGGGGTCTCATGAGTCAGGGCACCAACGTTCAGAGCGACGCGCTGCGTGCGTACGCGCGTGCCGCCGAAAGCGCGGCCGACCGGATCGCGAAGATCCGCAGTCGTACGGCCGCACTGGATCTGTCGGACGGCGTCTTCGGGCAGTTGCCGGAGGCCAACAATCTGCGCTCCGACTACATCGACCAGAAGGAGCAGTCGGGTACGGACCTGGAGGACAGCGCGGAGATGCTGCGCTCCATCGCCGACGCCGTACGCGGGTCCGCGGACAACTACGACGCCAACGAAGAGGACACGGCGCGCGGCTTCAAGGGCGGTGCCTGATGGGTGCCGGACAGGCCGCGGGCAGTGCGCTGGACCGCATCAATTACGTCCTGGACTGGAGCAATCCCCTCGCGGCCACCCTCGACGAGGTCATCAAGGGCGTCCTCAAGCAGTTCGGCGTCGACGACTGGTTCGACTGGGTCACCGGCGACAGCGAGAAGCTGGAGCAGACGGCCGAGGAGTGGCGAAGCGCGGCCCGTGACCTGCGGGGCGTCGTCGAGGACCTGGTCGCCGAGCGCAAGTCCGTCCAGCGGGTGTGGGAGAGCGAGGCCGCGGAAGGCTTCAGCAAGACCATGACCGACTTCGAGCAGGCACTGCTCGGCGAGGCCGACGACATGGACACCGTCGCCGAGCTGCTGGAGATGGCCGGAGCGGCCTGCGCCATCGCCGAGCAGGCGATGCTGGACCTGCTCGTCGAGATCGTCGAGTCGGTGATCGCCGCCGCCGCGACCACGGCGATCCTCTCGCTGCTGACGGCGGGCGCGGCGGCGGCGATCGGTCCGCTGGCGGGCGCGGCGAACGTGGCGTACCGGGCGGCCAAGGCGACCCGTATCGCGGCGAGGCTGGCCGACAAGCTCGCCGACCTCGCCCGCCGGACCCAGGCCCTGGCCAAACTCTCCCGGCTGCGCCGCTACTTGCGCGGACTGGACCGCGCGCAGATCAAGGAGTGGAAGGGCGCGAGGGGGCGGATCTTCGAGAGCGTGCGGGGCGGTCAGCGGCCCGAGATGACCGATATCGCTCAGTATCTGGCGTGGAGGCAGGGCAAGAAGCTGGCCAAGGGGATAGTCGGTGCCGATCCGGGCGGCGCCGTGACCGGCTCGATCATGGAGAACGGCCCCGGGCTCGCGGAGGAGGCGTACGAATACGGCAAGCGCCCGCCGTCGCGGAGCTTCGACGAGCGTATGGGGCAGAACCCCGACCAGGCCAGGAAGACTGTCCGGGAGGCGTTCGGGTGACAATCGGTGAAGCGTTCTGGTCGGGTCTCAAGGAGTGGGTGAGGCCGCCCGACCGGCACGCGGTCCTGCGCGAGGCCAAGGCGCGGGCGGCGGCGCTGCTGCCACCCGGCGAGGTGGTGGTGGACGGGCACACCGTCGAGCCGGGCGAACGGGTACCGGAGCCGCCGAAACCGTACCGGGTGGACGCCTTCGGCATACGGCCCACGGTCGGCGACCGGGTGTTCAACGGTGTGAACCGTATCGATCTGGTGCTGGACCGGCTCAACCCCTTCAACGCGGCCATGGACGCCTGGGACCGGCGGAACGAGGACCGCAGCGCGCAGTGGTACGGCGGCTGGCCGAGCGCGGCCGGGCGGCTGGCGGCGGCCCTGCGCCCGCGCACCGAGGAGAAGTACCTGTCGGTGCTGCTGCTCACCGGAACCGAAATGCATGTGATACGCGTCCAGCTCTCCCACGACCGCAAGAAGGTGGCCGGCGCCGTCGAGCACGCCTACGCCGTCGCCCGCCAGGACATCACCTGGCTGCGGGACCGCAAGGACGTACGGCACGGCACGCACGAGATCGGCTTCGCCGACGGGTCGTGGGTGACGGTGTTCTTCCCTCTCGGCCGCTGGGGCACGCTGGTGGAGGCGTTCCCGCACCGACTGCGGCACACCGACCCGATTCCCTGAGCGTCCGGTTCGCTGAGCGTCCGATACCCGGAACGTCCGACGCCCAGAACGTCCGACGCCCGGAACGTCCGGTTTCCTGGCCATCCGCCTCCCTGACTGGGCACCCGGCTAGCTCATAAGCGCTCGTCAGAGCTCGCTTCGCGAGACTCCGGTCCCGCAACCAGAGGCTTCCCGGTCAGGTACACCCCGACCGGCCTCAGCCGCACTGCCAGGTGAACTTCGCCCGGTCGAAGCGGCGTGCGGCCAGGTCCTCGGGGCGCATGAGCCAGTACAGGGTGCCGCAGTCGCCCCACATCATGCCGGCGTCGTCGTCCGAGTCGAACTGGGCGAGCAGCACCCAGCGCAGCGCCTCCTCACGGATACGCGGATCGCCGCTCGGCGGACTGCCCAGGATGCCCCAGGCGACCTCGGACTCCACATCGTCCTGCACCGGGTCGGCGTGGCCTCCTACGCGGTGTCCGGCGCCCGGGAGGTCCCAAAGGGCCTCCTGGAAGTCATCGCTCCACAGCGGATGATCGTCGGGCAACGCCGCGAACTCCCGGTCGACCACCGGATGCCAGAGGTAGGGGGCCGTGGTCTCCACATGGGCTGCCAGCCGTATCTCCGGGTAGGGCTCGATACCCGCAGGCGCCGCCCGCTCCACCAGGGGGACGCCGGAGGGCACGTACAGTACACGCGCCCCCGCCCAACTGTCGGGGTCATCGGGCAAGACCAATGCCTCACCGTCGTCCAACTGCCCGTCGAAGTAGAAGAAGGCCAGGGTGCCCTCCGTCGGCAAGGGGATGTCGAGGGCGGCGGAAGGGAGCGCGGCGCAGTCCAGGGAAGCGATGAAGGACAGCGGACCGTGTCCCTCCCACACCGGCCACTGCTCGTACGCGGGCAGCTCGGGCTGACCGCCGAGCCGGCCGACGACCGTGTCCGATTCCGAGTCCCCGGCGTTCACCAGGCCCAGACCCGGCCGTAGCAGTCCGGTCCACCGCTCGGCGATCTCGGCGGGCAGATGTTCGCGGGCGAGCGCGTGCAGCGCATCGACGGTGTTCTGTGTCATGGGTCGATCATGCACGGGACCACTGACAACGGGCCGCCCGGGGCATGGGCCGGACCGCCCGCACCGGCCGGCCCTCCGTGCTCACGCTGTGCCGCACGGTTACCCGCGGACGCCGGGCTCATGTGCTGGTGCGCTGATGTGCCGGCTACGCGTGGAAGCAACGGTCCGGGCCAGTGCCAGCACACTCAGGCCGAACATCAAGACACCCAGGGGGAGGTGGACCGAAGGGACGTGGGCGATGCCGAGCACGACCTGCGCCGAGGCCAGTACGAGGAAACCGGACGCATGCCAGATGGGCCGGGGCGAGCCGCCGCCCGGCTTCCACGCCAGCACCGCCGCGAGCACGTACAGCATCGACGCCCCGTACGTCACACGGGCTCCCACGCTGTGCAGCGTCTCCCCGTAGGACGAGGCCAGCAGCAGTCCGGCGGAGACCGCCTGAAGGAAGATGGTCAGGGTCTGCAACCCGATCGCGACCTGCAAGAGCGTGGAGCCGCGCGGTACGTTCGCCCGCGCCCTTGCCGTCACCGTCGACTCAGTGGCCATGTCACGGTCCCCTTTTCCGCCCTCGGGCAGCAGATCGATAAGGTCTCACCAGCCCGACGACACGGGCCCGCGAAAGGTAAGGCGAGGGGCGGCCGGAAGCATGGGGAGTGTGGGGGCCGGCGCGGACGAGGTAGCCGGCGAGCGACGCCAACTGATCAACGTCGCGTACCGGTTGCTCGGTTCGGTGACCGAGGCCGAGGACGCCGTACAGGAAGCCTACGCACGCTGGTACGGGCTGCCGCGAAGCCGACGGGCGGAGATCCTGTCCCCCGGCGCCTGGCTGACGACGGTGACCAGCCGCATCTGCCTGGACCTGCTCGGCTCGGCGCGGGCCCGCCGTGAACGCTATGTCGGCGCATGGCTGCCCGAGCCGCTGCCCGACCGTACCGAGTGGGACCACGGGGGCTATGGGGACCACACGGGCGGCACCGCCCCCACCGGCCCCCCGGACCCCGCCGACCAGATCGTCCTTGACGAGTCGGTGGCCACGGCCTTCCTCGTCGTCCTGGAGTCGATGACGCCCGCCGAGCGGGTGGCGTTCATCCTGCATGACGTCTTCCGGTACCCGTTCGCCGAGATCGCCGGCGTCCTCGGCCGGACCCCTGCGGCCTGCAAACAACTGGCGGCCTCCGCCCGGCGGCGGGTGGACGTCGCGCGCGCTCCGGTGCCGGCGACCGGCCGGGCCGACGTGGTGAGGCACGTCAAAGAAGCCTGGCAGACCAAGGACATCGCGGCGCTCGTCGGCCTCCTCGACCCGGCCGCCGTGATGACCGCCGACGGCGGCGGCATGGTCGGCACCGTCCTGCGCCCGGTCGAAGGCGGCGCCCGCATCGCCCATTACATGATCGCCATCGCCGACAGGGCACCGGGGCTCGAACTCCTGGAGCGGTCGGTCAACGGTGCCCCGGGCCTGGTGGCCCGGCGTGCCGGCGTCGTCGTCACCGTGGCCTCGTTCGACGTCTCCGACAAGCGCGTCACGAGGATCTGGGCGGTCCGCAACCCGGAGAAGCTACGGCCGTGGGCGCGGGCGATCTAGTGCCGCATCAGGCAAGGTTCGCCCTGTAGTGCCTCAGATCGCGGAGGGTACGGTTCTCGACGAACACGACGTCGGAAACCCGCGAGCATGCTTGCGGTCGATCGGACGAGAATCCGCTCATGATCGCTGAAACGCAGGGAATCCGCATCCGGCATCGCGGGCAGGAACCGCAGGTCCACCCCACCGCCTACGTCGCCCCGACGGCCACGCTGGTCGGTGATGTCCGCGTGGGGCCGAGGGCGCGGGTGATGTACGGTGCGGTGCTCGATGCCGAGGGGTCTCGGATCGAGGTCGGGGAGGCGGCGGTGATCTGCGAGAACGCGGTGCTGCGCGGATCTGCGGTCGCCGGCGATCAGCCGGTGCTTGTCGAGGACCACGTCTTCGTGGGGCCGCATGCCACGCTGCTGGGTTGCGAGGTCGGCAGGTGCGTCTATGTGGCGACCACGGCGACGGTCCTGCAGGGCGCATGGTTGGGGGCCGGCTCGGTTGTCGCTGTCGGCGCGCTCGTCCATGCGCGCACCGTTCTGCCGGACGAGTTCTTCGTGCCGCCGCACACCGTGGCGCTGGACGCGCCGGTGCGGCTGCTGGCCGCCGGCGACCCGGGCTTGGCCGAGGCCGTCGGCCGGGTGGGCTTCGCGCAGGTGGCGTTCGGTGTCGACGCGGAGTGGACCGACCGGATCAGCCGGTACGAGCGCATCGCGGAGGTACGCGTCGCCGAGTTCGGCACGCACGCGGACGATGAGGTCCTCAACCCCGGCTAGGCGCCGCACCAACGGCCCTCGCGCTGCCCAGAGGTGACGCGCCGTCGGGACAGCATGATCCGCCGTTACGGAGCGTCGGGCGCCGCTCGGGCGGGGAGGCAGGCGCGGACTCCCGCGCGACCGCCGTTGCTGAAAGCGGTGACGCGCTGTTCGGCGTTGCCGTGGTCCTGGGAGTTGGTCCAGGGGGTGTCATCGGCGAGGGCGGTCAGTGCCCCGGCCAGTTCGTCGGTGTCTCCCGGCTCGAACTGCAGCTTGTCCGAGCCGAAGAGGGTGGCTCCGGCCAGGCAGTCGGCCTGGAGCTCCTGAGCCGCGACGCCGAGTCCCAGGACGCGGCGCTGCACCGCATGGCCCCACTCGTGGGCGATGACCAGGTATACCCAGGAGTCGCCCCGGGCGTATCCGTCGCGCATGAGCTGTCCGTCCCAGGCGATGAAGTCCCCGGAGGGACAGTAGAACGCGTTGTACGGGGTGGCCGGTTCACCGTTGCAGGCGGGGGCCTGTGGGGTGCCGGGCGTGTAGGTGCCGAACACCTTGGGGGAGCGGTAGGTGCCGGTGAAGTACGTGTTCCAGTGCGACCGCCAGAAGTCGTCCACCACGTTCACGGCGTCCCGGGCCTCCGCGGGCCAGGCACTGTCTGCCGCCTGGCCGTTGGACGACCGGACCGTACTGCTCGGTGTGTCCGGGGTGTTCGGTGTGCTTGGCGGGGCTGCCGGCGTGGTGTCCCGGCTCGGCCGTACGGTGTCGCCCGAGCAACCCGTCACGAACGGCAGGGCCAGGAGCGCGCATGCCGCGACGGCCACCGGCCACGTACTGCGGTGCAGGGCCATGGGACGGCCTCCGATCCTCGGCGCCGGAAGCGGGCCGCGAGCGCGGTTCCGCCCGTACACCAGTGTCCCGGACGCAGGGTGGCGGCGGCAGGCATTTGCCGGGCGATGCCGGACTCGGTGCGCATCTCGCTCGGGGTCGGCCCCGTGTCGTACGAACTGCTCGAAGTGCCCTGCCGCATCAGCCGGTAAGGGTGGTGACCGCCGCCCGGTACGGAGCACACTGGACGCGCGGGCGACGGCTCGCCGTGGGGTGGTGCACCGCGAGAGAGGGGGCCTCGTGGTTCGACGCCGTACAGTTCGACACCGTGCAGGCCGACGCCGTGCAGGCCGACGCCGTACGAGCGGACCGCGGCAGTCCAAGGTGCCGTTCACCACGATCGCGGGCATCGCGGTGCTGGGCGCGGTGGCCGTCGGCCTGTCACCCCTGTACACGGACCTCACGATCTCCCTCGCGGGGCGTGGAGTCGTCCTGTGCGGGACGCTGGCGGCCTGGATGGCATGGCTCGACAAGCGGAGCAGGCTGCCCACGGCCGAGCAGGTCAGGGCGGTGGACGAGCGTCCACCGGTGGTGTTCCTGCGCACCTTCGGGAAGGAGTCCGTCAGCTTCTCCAGGAAGGAACTGCCCGCCGGACTGAACCGGGGGCAGCGCATCACCAGGAGGTTCTTCGAGGACAAGTACGAGGGCGTGCAGACGATCGAGTTCTTCCTCGCGGACGAGATCGACCGGCGCCTCGGCCCGTTGACGGCCCTGGGGGACCCGACGGACCGGCTGCCGCGCGTGGGAGCCGTCCGCAACTGGGTCCAGGACGACGAATGGCAAACGCAGATCACCGACCTCATCGCCCAGGCACGCTGCCTCCTCGCCGTCATCCACGCATCACCGGGACTGGAGTGGGAGTTGAAGCATGTCCGCGACACCGGACGGCAGCAAAGACTCTTCCTCTGCACCCCGCCGCACGGCCCCGACGGACGTGCCTCCCTGGCCGTCTCCCTCAACAACTGGGCCCGGCGGCAACGCCCCGAGGAATGGGCGGACGCATGCGCCTTCATGAGCCGACTGGGCTACACCCTGCCCACCGCCCACCCGGGCCCCGGTGCGGTCATCGGCTTCGGCCCGGGAGGCGAGGCCATCGTCCTGACGACAGGCGCCACGACCGCCGCCGCATATGTGACGGCCGTCGCCGAAGCCCTGGAGGCGGAGGGAGCCTGACCGGGCGATACCGTCTGCGTCTGCAAGGCCGTACGCAGCCGGCCCGGCGCCTGGCGGCTGCGCCGGTAGAATCAACGCCCTCATGGGCAGTGCGATACGAACATCAGGCGGCCGGGACGGCGAAGGACAGAAATACGCGCTGACCGCGGACGCGGACGACGCCGGCTTCTGGGGCTTCGCCCACGAGGCCGAGGGTTTGTTCACGCCGCTTGAGGAACGCGATGAAGAGGGGGCGCGCCGTGTGCGCTTCGTCGGTTGCGTCCCACAGGGCGGCCTACGGAAAAGCCTTGCCCACGTCGGCAGCCGCCGCGCCGTGGCGGGCAACGCCTGGCTCGACCTCCTCGACGCCCACGGCACCACCATGGGGTCCTACTTCGTCAACGAAGTCACCGTCGTCGCCGTCCAGCCCTCCGCCCGCGCCCACGGTGCCGGCCTCGTCGACCTCACGGTGACGCTGTGGTGTGATCAAGCGCTGCCGGGGGCGGCCAGGATGTGGGACCTGATCCGTACGGGCCGACTGAACCGTACCGGCATGTGGCAGGAACTCGACCCGGAGGACAGGCGAGCCTGGCTGTCGGTTGCCCTGCGGTCCTGTGAGTATCGACGTCGCGGGAAGCCCGACTTTCCCGCGGGCCAGGTGTTCACCTTGGACGGTCGGCATATCGCAGATGCGGACAGCTTCTACTGCGCGCTCGGCGAGGCCGTCAACGGGCCCGGCGGATACTTCGGATGGAACCTCGATGCCCTCGACGACTGCCTGAGAGGCGGCTGGGGTGCCGTTCCTCCGTTCACCCTGGAATGGCAGTGCTCGGCCGAGGCCAGGGCACGGTTGGCGGAGCACAGGCCCGCCGGCGGCGGTGAGGCAGATGAGGCAGATGAGGCGCCCCTTTTCGACCTGCTCCTGACAATTTTCGAGGAACAGGGTGTCCACGTCGTCCTGCGATGACCGCTGGGCATGACGCCGAAGCCCACTCACAAGACCCCTGAGACGGATCGCCGCCCCTCGAAGAGCACGCCACCGCGTCCGTCCGCGGCCGGGTCGGTCCGTCGAACCGTGCGGGGAGCGGGATCGGCGCGGCAGTCAGCATCAGGACGCCGGTCCGCGCGGCGGACGAATGGACCCAGCAGCCTCTCGGTTCCCGTGCAAAAGGTAGTCAATCGACTACTGTCTGTGTGTATCGCTGAAATGGGTGAGGTTGCGCCGTGAACCGGTCATCACCCGCGGAAGGGAGTTGCCGTGGCAGGTGGCAAGCGCAAGCGCATTCTCATCACCGGCGCGGGCTCCGGCTTCGGCCGTGACGCCGCCCTGCGTCTGGCCGAACGTGGCCACCATGTCATCGCGGCGGCCGAGAACCGCCCGCAGATGACCGCGCTGATCGAGGAGGCGGACCGGCGCGGTATCGGCTTCAGGTGGAGAACCTGGACGTCACCGAAGCGCTGCACCGCCGCCAGGCACACGCCTGGGACGTGGACGTGCTGTTCAACAATGCGGCCGTCGGAGAAATGGGCCCGCTGACCGAAATTCCCCTGGAACTGGTCCGACAGGTCTTCGAGGTGAACGTGTTCGGCCACCTCGCCCTGGCCCAGGGATTCGCCCGGCAGATGGTGGAACGCGGCAACGGCCGCATCGTCTGGCTGTCGTCCATCGCGGGCCTGACGACCAATCCGTACCTCGGCCCGTACTGCGCGTCCAAATACGCCATCGAGGCGATCGCCCAGGCGATGCACGACGAACTGAAACCGCTGGGCGTCCAGGTGTGTACGATCAACCCGGGCCCGTATCAGACCGGTTTCAACGACCGGATGGGCGACGCGCTACGCGTCTGGTTCGACCGGGAGAAATCCTTCAGCGCCGAGCACTTCACCACCGATCTCGGCGTCGAGGTCCGGCTCACCGACGACTACGGCGAGATGACCGGGGAAAGCCAGAAGGACCCCGAGGAGATCGTCGAACTCTTCGTGAAAGTCGCGGAGGGGAAATCCGACCTCTTCCGCAACTTCCTTCCGGCGGACCGCGTCGAAGAGGTGAAGCGGCAACAGGCCGCGATCTGGGACCTCCGGCAATGAAACTTCCCCCGGCGCTCCGCTTCTGACCCTCCGCTTCAACAGCACCGGCACCCTGACCGTCGCCGCGGCCGGCACCTGACTCCGCGGCACCGTCCAAGAGTCATCAGGAACGCCCTGGCCCCAGCAGATCCGCTTGCCGTCGTTCGCAAACCCTTGGCAAATGGTGCCTCAAGTCAGTAAATACGCTTTGCGGGGCGGTGGGCAAAGATGTTGGTGTCGGTGTGCATGCATTCGGCAGGGGCTCATGTGCCCTCTTCCGGCGGATACGAACAGGAGATGAATCACTTAATGCGTACGGCGGCACGTCGGCGAACCGGCATAGCAGCGGTCGTTGCGGTGGGTACCGCGCTTATCGCTGCTGCTCCGAGCGCCACCGCGGCGAATCACTCGGGACAGACGCTGGACAAGGTCCTGGCCGATTCCGGCAAGACCACGACCTTTGCCCGCGACACCTCGTGGACGTTCTCCAAGCTGAAGGGGGATCACCACCTTGCCGCCGACAAGGACGGCAGCGTGTCCATCAAGGACGGCAAGGGCGAGAAGCTGCTCACGATGACGCCCAAACCGGTCAAGGACTTGGACGGCCACCTGCACAAGGTGACATGGACCGTCAAGGGCAACACCCTCCACCAGCACATCGACACTCCGAAGGCCACACTCAAGGGCGTCGTGGCTCCCACGGTGTCGACGCGCGGGTTCTGGGACTGGACCAAGTGCCTCGGCAAGAAGAGCCTGGACACGGCCGAACTCGGCGGCGTCGCCGGCTGTGTCACCGGCATCGAGACCGGCTGTGTGGGCGGCGCCGCCGTGGGAGGCTTCGGAGGGGCCGTGGCCGGCGCGGTCCAGGGCGCTCACCAGTGCTGATCCTCGCATCGGGAGGTGAGTGGTGATGGCGTCCCGAAGCGGTGCTGTGATGAATCGCAAGGAGCCGCGTCCACCGAACAGCAGGGCGTTCTTCCCGGGCACGATCGCCGTGGCCGTCTGCGTGGGAACGGCCGTCATGGCTTCCATGTCCGGCTGGCAGTCGACCGTGGCAGGAATCGCCGCGGCCGGCGCCGTCGCCTTGGTGGCCCGGCTGTGGCACCGGCAGGCCGATCTGCGGTATCGAAAAGCGCGCATTCTCGCGGAACAGCAGAACGACATCGACGGCGGGGCGTCATAAACCGCCCATAGGTAATTCCACACCCTCGGTACGGCCGGTGGTGCCGCCGTCGGCGCGCATGGCTGCCACCGGCCGTACAGGTCAATCAAAGTGCTGATGCTTCACGGGCTCGTTCAGGCCGGCTGGTAAGTCGTTGAGCGTCGACAGCCGGCACGCCGACTGCACGCTCCGGGACCACCGTTCGATACGAGCCTGTCCAAGCCTGTCCGGTTCACAGGGCAACTCTTCCGTGGCCCCTCGCCCGGTCGTGGCCACGCTGCTAGACATTGCGCCGCCGGGACCTCGGCCGACTCCACCGGTTGCCCACCAAAGGGGACGCTCATGGCATCGAGCAGGCTCACGAACGCACTCTTGGCGGCCTTCACAACCGCCGCCCTGAGCGTCGGCACACTCGCCGGCGCCACAGCGGCCACCGCCGCCCCCGCCGCCCCTGCCCAGCAAGTCCGCAGCGGGAGCAGCACCGTCCAAGCCGTCAACAACCTCGGCCTCTCCACCTCCGAAGGCAAGAGCGTGCAGTGCTACGTCCGCGACGCCGCGCCGCGCGGTAGGTACAACCCCGGCGCCATCGACGGCCAGCTCGGCACCAATAGCTGGAAAGCCTGGCAGCTCTTCCTCAACGACCGCGGCTACAACGCCGGAACCGTCGACGGCCAGGTCGGCCCCAACACCATCCGGGGCCTCCAGAGGTTCCTTGTCTACATCGGCTACGACACCGGCGGCATCGACGGCGTTGCCGGAACCAAGACCCGGGCCGCCTGGAAGGCGTTCTCCCACCTCGGTGACGGTGGAACCTGGTGCTGACGACGTCACGGCGCACCACGGCGACCCGCGCCCGCGCACGCGTTCGCACGGGTACGGCCCTTGGGGCAGCCGCCCCGAGGGCCTGCGCTGGTCCGCCGGTCGTGGACGGGCGCCGGTCAGCGCGGAGCTGAGGCGTCAGCCGCGTGGTCACAAGGTACGCAGGAAGTCTTCGAGGGCCTGGTTGAAGGCTTCCGGGCGTTCCATGTTGGGGAAGTGGGCGGTCCCGTCGATCGAGGTCGCGCTGCCCCTGACGACGGTACGGGTGAGGCGTTCGGCCATGCCGGTGTGATCGGGTGCGTCGATGGCGCCGTTGATGGCGAGCACAGGCACCTTGATCCCGGCGGCACGGTTCCAGGTGTCGGGGACAGGGATGCGCAGGTCGGGTTCGTCGGGGGTGTGCTTGGACAGGGTGTTACGAGTCATCTCGCGCAGGCGGCCGACGACCTCAGGGGCGAGATCGTCGAGGGTGCGGTCCGGGCCCGCGGCGAAGAGTGTGAATGCTTCGACGGCGGCGTCCAGGTCGCCGGCGGCCATCGCCGTCTGCCAGTCGGCCCAGGTCCGGATGGTCCAGGGGTGGGTGAAGTACGCCTCACTGGTCCCGGCGCCGCTGACGACCACGGCACTGACCAGTTCCGGATGCTCCAGTGCGGTGTCGACCGCGATGCTTGCTCCCATGGAGACGCCTACCAGGACCGCGGAGTCTATGCCCAGGTGCTGTAGCAGCGCGGCGAGATCGTCGGTGTGCCGGAACGGTTCGGTGGCGTTGGCGGACCGGCCGTGGCCGCGGGCGTCGGGCGCGATGACGCGGTACCGCGTGGCGAGGGCGGGTATCTGGTCGTCCCACATGTGGTGGTCCAGGAAGCCGCCGTGCAGGAGGACGAGGGGCCGGCCAACGCCGGTGTCGAGCCAGAACAGATCATTCATGACAACCAAGGTGTCATTCTCGGGAGAGAATGGCAACCAAGGTGTCATCATGGTGATGTGAAGGAATCAGATTCCGGCCTGGTGTCCGAAGAGCTGGCGGACCGGCTCACCGAGGTGTTCGACCTGGTGGGGCCGTTGTACCGGCGTACCCAGCGCAAGGTGGAACACGACATGTCCGCCGACGGGCTGTCGGTGGGGGTGCGGGCCGTCCTCAGCCTGCTCCGTCAGCACGGCCCCATGACCGCCCCCCAGATGGCTCGGGCACAGGCGCTCAGCCGCCAGTTCGTCCAGCGCATGGTCAACGACGCCGCCGCAAGAGGGCTGGTCGAGTTCGCCCCCAACCCGGCCCACAAGAGGTCATCCCTCATCCGGCTGACCGAACAGGGCCAGGCCGCCATCACCGCTGCGGTCAACCGCGAACGCGTAGTGCTGCGCCAGGCCGGCGAGGGCCTCACCGGCACCGAGATCGACGCCTGCCTCCGAGTCCTCACCTGCCTCCTCGAAGCCATGGGCGACGTCGACCTCGACTGAACCGGGCCAGATGGCGTCGGCGAGGTCGCGCGCGGAAAGTGGTACCGCAATGGACCGTACGGGGCTCCAGCCGGCCGCTGCCACTGCAGCCCTGTGCTGCTACAAACGACTCTTGCGACGCGCCACCTAGGACGCTGCCCTACTGCTCTTTTCTCGTTGCGTTGACAAGCGTGCCGGATCGGTCCAGTTCACCGGAGTGGCTCCTCTAGCGCATGGCGAGCCGCTCCATCAGGGCGGCGCTCCGTGCCAGCAACGCCCGCTCCTCGTCCGTGAGTTCGGCGTCAATGGCCTGCGCGAGCCAGCCGACCCTGCGGCCACGCTCCGCTTCGAGTGCGGCCCGGCCCGCGTCCGACAGCTCGACCAGCGACTTGCGGCCATCCGTGGGGTGCGCCCGGCGCGTGATCAGGTCCTGTTCCATGAGCAGCCCCACCGCCCGGGCCATCGACTGGGGGCGTACGCGCTGATCGGTGGCGAGCTCGCTGGTGGTCATGGCGCCGTTGCGGTCGAGCGCCCCGAGCACGGCGACCTGACCCAGCGGGATCCGGTCCTCGTGTTTGACGCGGCGGGTGAGCTTGCTCATCGCGGTGCGCAGTTCGGCGGCGATGGCGGCGGCTTCCGAGGTGGGCATAGGGCACTTTACCCCATTGGTCAGCAAAACTGTGCACCCAGCCTGCGCAGCAATGCTGTACAGCAAAACTGAGCAGCATTGCTGTAGGGTTTGGTGCTGTCGGGCTCAGCGCCAGTGTCGTCGCAGCCGGGGCCACGGCACACGACAACGGGAAGGGCCTCCCATGTCCGCAACAGCAGTCGGAACCGTCAACGCCTCCATCGAGGCCGTCACCGCCCGCCGGATCATCGACAGCCGGGGCAACCCCACGGTCGAGGTCGACGTCGTCCTGGCGGACGGGTCTTTGGGGCGCGCGGCTGTGCCCTCCGGTGCCTCCACCGGTGCCCGGGAGGCCGTGGAACTGCGTGACGGAGACTCCGCGCGCTGGCACGGCAAGGGCGTCGACCGCGCGGTGGCCCACGTCAACGAGGAGATCGCGGCGTCCGTGCGCGGCCGGGACGCGGCGGATCAGGCAGGTCTCGACGCCGCGCTGGTCGCCCTCGACGGCACCGCCACGAAGTCCCGGCTCGGCGCCAACGCGATCCTCGGCGTCTCCCTCGCCGCCGCCAAGGCCGCCGCGGCGGCCCGCCGCCAGCCCCTCTACCGCTACCTCGGCGGCGCCGACGCCCACCTCCTGCCGCTACCGATGATGAACATCGTCAACGGCGGCGCCCACGCCGACAATCCGCTGGATTTCCAGGAGTTCATGATCGCGCCCGTGGGCGCGGACACCTTCGCCGAAGCCGTCCGCATGGGCAGCGAGGTCTTCCACACCCTGCGGCGCGATCTGCTGGCCGCCGGACACTCCACGGGCGTCGGCGACGAAGGCGGCTTCGCGCCCGCGCTGCGTACGGCCGAGGAGGCGCTCGACTTCGTGATGACCGCCATCGAGCGCACCGGCTACCGCCCCGGCGCGGACATCGGCCTGGTCATGGACCCGGCGTCGTCGGAGTTCTTCCGCGACGGGGCGTACGACTACGCGGGCGAGGGGGTGCGCCGCACCCCCTCCGAGCACGCCGACTACCTGGTCAAGCTCATCGACGCCTACCCGGTCGTCTCCATCGAGGACCCGATGGCGGAGAACGACCTGGACGGCTGGCGCGAGCTGACCGCCCGCGTAGGCGACCGCTGCCAGCTCACCGGTGACGACGTGTTCTGCACCAACGAGACGCTGCTGCGTGAGGGCATCCGCACCGGCGTCGGCAACTCGGTCCTGGTCAAGGTCAATCAGATCGGGACCCTGACCGAGGCGCTGGCCGCGGTGTCCACGGCCCACCAGGCGGGCTGGACGGCTGTCATGTCCCACCGCTCGGGCGAGACGGAGGACACCACCATCGCGGATCTGGCGGTGGCGACCGGCTGCGGTCAGATCAAAACCGGCTCGCTCTCCCGCTCCGACCGCACGGCGAAGTACAACCAACTGATCCGGATCGAGGAGGAACTGGGCGACTCGGCACGCTTCGCCGGCCGCTCCGTACTGCGGCGGGCGTGAACCGCGGCGCCTGCCGCATCGGACGGCGGCTACCGGGACACGGGCCTGGTCATTTCGCACCACCGCGTCGCTGACGACCTGGTGGCTGGGCGCACCGGGCTCGCGCCCTCGCCTCAACTGCCGGCCAGTGTGCGGTCAAGGAGGGGGAGCAGGCGGTCCCAGTGCCGCTTGAGTCCGGCGGAGTCGAAGGCGTCGGTGTCGGACATGGTGAAGCCGTGGACGGTGCCGGGGTAGATCTCGGAGGTGTAGTCGAGACCCGCGGCATCCAGGGCCCGGTTGAGCTCGCTCAGGGCCTCGGGCGTCAGGTCGCTTTCGGCATGGCCGAAGTGGACCTGGGCGGTGATCGCGGCGAGGGCGTCGGGCCCGTCCGCGTTCACCGGAGCGTGGAATGCGGCGACGGCTGCCACCTGGCCGGGGTGGGCCGCGGCGGTGCGGGTCGCCAGAAGGCCGCCTATGCAGTAGCCGGTCACCGCGACCGGACCGGCGACGACCTCGGGCTGGGTGGTGAGGAACTTGAGGTAGGCATCGGCATCGCTGCGGACACGTTCGGTGGTGTGCGCCTCGATCATGGGCATGAGCTGGGCGAAGATGCCGGGCCGGGCCTCTTCTCCGATGTACTCGGGAAGCTCGATCACCGGTGCCGGGCCGTGCCGGTAGAAGAAGTTGGGGACGAGTACGTAATACCCGTGCCCGGCCAGTTCGCAGGCCATTTCCCGCAGTACGGGCCGGATGCCGAAGCCGTCCGCGTACATGAGCACCCCTGGGTGCCGCTGGCCACCGTCCGGGAAGGCGGCGAAAGCGTCGGCGCGGCCGTCCGCGGTGGGAATGTGCAGCGTCTTGGTGGACATGAGTTCTCCTGTCGTGGTTGACGTATCGAGCCTTGGTCAACACGACGGAGGCGGGGCCCGCGCGGCAGCCCCGGATCCCCGGTCCGACAGCGGGCCGGCACCGGCCCGTACGGCGCTCAAAGCAGCGCCGGGTCATCTATCTGTGAGTGGCGCGAAGCCGTCCCGGTAGTCATCGCCGCACAACCTAGCTCACCGGATGGAATGGAGGCCAGTGCTCCCTTGGTCCGCAAGTGCCGGGGCGAGCTGCGTGGTCCGACACGGCCGGCCCGGCAGGACCGAATTCGGGCAGTGATGTCGGGTTGGGGTGTTGCCGGCGGGTGACCTGCTTGGTACGGGCCCAACTGAGCGCCGCCAGGCACGTGCAGAGCAGGCGGATGCTCCGCGTGGCTCCCGGCGGGCTCTGGGAGGGCTCTGGCTGCTGCTCCGGCGACCTCAGCCTGCGTTTGCGTTGCCGCCCTGGCGCCGCCCGGCGGTGTCGTCAACGGGTGCCCAGAGCCGGTCGGCGTCACCGGCGGCCAGGCTGCCCCGGTAGATGTCGATCTTGCGGTCGATGAGTTTCAGGTTCTCCTGGACTTCGGCCAGCTTGGCCAGCACATCGGCACGGTGGGCCTCCATGAGGGCGAGCCGTTCCGCCTCGTTGCCCGGTCCGGCGGCGACCAGCTCGGCGTACCGGCGGATGCCCCTGATGGGCATGCCGGTGGCGCGCAGCTTCGTGCAGATGACGATCCACTTGAGGTCGAGTTCCCGGTAGCGGCGGCGACCGCCGCTCGTGCGGTCGACCGGGCTGACGACCAGGTTGGCGCGCTCGTAGTACCGCAGCGTGTGCACGCTCACCCCGGTACGGCGGGCCGCATCGGCGATGGTGACGCCTTCTGCGGGCACAGCGCCGGGTTGCGCCTTCGTCGGCTCGGCGGCGTCGGATGCCGGTGCCGGTGCCTGGTACGACTTGATTTCGAGCACGCTCTAAATCCTAGCGTCGTGGCCATGAGTCCATCCGTACTGTCCCCCGCCGCGGCGTGCGAACCGAGCCCGCGCCGCAAGTCCCTGGTGCTCGCGATCTGCTGTGCCAGCATCGTCGTCGTGGTGATGGACATCTCCATCGTCAACGTCGCCCTTCCCGCCATGGGCCGCGACCTGCATGCCTCGGAGTCCGGCCTGCAGTGGACGGTCGACGCCTACACCCTCGTACTGGCCGGGTTCCTCGCGCTGGCCGGGTCCACCGCCGACCGGATCGGCCGGCGGCGTGTCTTCCAGACCGGTCTCGCGGCCTTCGGCCTCGGGTCGCTGCTGTGCGGACTGGCGCCCGGCATCGGCTGGCTGATCGCGGCACGTGTGCTGCAGGCCGCCGGCGGGACCATGCTCAACCCGGTGGCCATGGCGATCGTCGCGAACACGTTCACGGGTGCCGCCGAGCGGGCACGGGCCATCGGGGTGTTCGCCTCGATGTCCGGGCTGGCGCTGGCGCTCGGCCCGATCCTCGGCGGCGGGCTGGTCGACGCCCTCGGCTGGCGGTCGGTCTTCTGGATCAACATCCCGATCGTGGCCGCGGCGATCGTGTGCGCCGCGCTGTTCGTGCCCGAGTCCCGTGCACCCCGGGCCCGCCGGTTCGATCCTGTCGGGCAGGTGTTGATGGTCCTGGTCCTGAGCAGTGTGGTGTACGCGATCATCGAATCGGGATCGCTGGGCTGGACATCGCCGGTCATCGTCGGACTGTTCGCCGTGGCCGCGCTCGGTGTGGCGGGCATCCTCGGTTACGAATCGCGCCGTGCCGACCCGCTCGTGGACTTGCGTCTCTTCCACAGCGTGCCGTTCAGTTCGGCGATCGTGATGGCGCTGTTCGCCCTGTGCGGCTTCGGCGCGTTCTTGTTCGTGACCACCCAGTACCTGCAGGATGTACGCGGCCTGCCGCCGGTGACGGCAGGACTGTGCCTGCTTCCGGTCGGGCTGCCGGTCCTGGTGATATCGCCCCTCACCGGGCGCGTGGTCGGCGAACGCGGGCCCCTGCTGCCGCTGCTGGTGGCAGGTACCGCCCTGGCACTCGGCGGAGGCGTGTCACTGTGGCTCGGGCCGGATACTCCCCTCCCGGCAGTACTGGCGGTCTATCTGCTGTTCGGCGTCTTCCTCGGCGCGGTCAACCCGCCGATCACCAACTCGGCCATCTCCGGGATGCCCCGCTCGATGGCCGGGCTGGCCGGCTCGCTGGCCTCCACCGGCCGCCAGGCCGGCACCACCTTGGGCGTCGCGATCTCCGGTACGGTCATCGGCGCGGCGACCGCCCGTGGCGGCACGGCGTTCACGGGCGCGGCGCACGGCGTCTGGTGGATGGTGGCCGTACTCGGCGTGGGCATCGTGGTGCTCGCTCTGGTGAGCACAGGGGACCGGGCTTCCCGCACCGCCGTACGAGCAGCCGCGCTGTTCGAGCGAATGGACGCGCCGGCAGCGAGCGAGCCGGGAACGGCCATGACGCAAGCACCCCAACGGTGAGCAAGCGGCCACCGGGCGGGCGGACCACAGGTACGTCGGCAGACACCGGTCGAGATCCCGACCGGCGGCGCCAACTGCCGTGACGTCAGGTTCGTCCGCCTGGCAGACTCGTCCTGCAGGATGCGGCCGGGCGAAAGCACCTCGGTCAGTCCGGTCGCCGGGGCGGGGAGGGCTCATGGGCGGGAACGATCCGCACATCCACGTGCAGTCGAAGGTGGTCCACGATGATGCCGCCGCCCGCAACGTGCTGGCCTCCACGTTCGGACTGGCCGGTGACCTGCCGAGCCTGGTCACTACTGGATGCGGGCTGCGGGTGCCGTATGCGATGACCTCTCCTCGCCCGGACCGTGTCACCTGCCGCGCCTGCCGTGAGCACGCGCGGCGCGAGCACCTGCGCTTCTCGGAAGAGGTCGAACGCCTCAGCCGTATGACTGGATCGACCATCAGCCTTGCCCAAGGGAAGCTGGCCGCGGACAGGCATCGCGACCTTGCGCAGAGGTTCTCCGGCCCGCAGGGCTGAGTCGCCGAGTCCGTAGCCGAAGCAACGGCTGACACGACGCCCTGCGCGCATCGCCTACTGCACGACCTGACCGGCCAGGCGGACCTGGCGTGCGCCCTCCAGCGGTTGGCTCATGACTTCCCCGGGGGCTCGCCCGATCGCCGGATAGGGCGTCGGCCCCGGATCGCGCACCTTGCGGAAGGGCGCGGTCCGGGGACTGGCGGTGTCTCCTCAGCCCTTGATCTCGCCCGCGTGGGCGCTCAGGACGCCGGCGGTGACCAGGGCGAAGAGGGCGATGCCAAGGAGGATGCGGTAGATGACGAAGGGCATGAAGCTCTTGCTGGAGATGAACTTCATGAACCACGCGATGACGGCATAGCCGACGACGAAGGCGATGAGGGTGGCGAAGATGGTCTGGGGCCAGGCGACGTGACCCTGGCCGGCGTCCTTGAGTTCGTAGACACCGGAGGCCAGTACGGCAGGGACGGCCAGGAGGAAGGAGTAGCGGGCCGCGGACTCGCGGGTGTAGCCCATCAGGAGACCGCCGCTGATCGTCGCGCCGGAGCGGGAGACGCCGGGGATCAGGGCCATGGCCTGGCAGACGCCGTACAGGAGGCCGTCCCGGACGTTGAGTTCGGTCAGGGACTTGCGCTGTTTGCTGGCGCGGTGCCGGCCGCCGGTTTCGTCGCGGGCGGCCAGGCGGTCCGCGATGCCCAGGACGACGCCCATGACGACGAGGGTCGTCGCGATCAGGCGCAGGTCGCGGAAGGGGCCTTCGATGGCGTCCTTGAGGGTGACGCCCAGTACGCCGATGGGGATGGAGCCGACGATGACCAGCCAGCCCATCTTGGCGTCGTGGTCCTTACGCACCAGTTCCCGGTTGGCCAGGGAGCGGGCCCAGGCGGAGATGATGCGCGCGATGTCCTTGCGGAAGTAGATCAGTACGGCGGCCTCGGTACCGATCTGGGTGATGGCGGTGAACGCCGCACCGGGGTCCTGCCAGCCCGCGAACGCCGCGGTCAGCCGCAGGTGGGCGCTGGAGGAGATCGGAAGGAACTCGGTCAACCCTTGGACGAGGCCGAGGATGAATGATTCGAACCAAGACATTGAAAACTACGCTATCCAAAGGGTGATCAAGCGGATACCAGCGGGGCGCGGTACGGACGGGGTGGGAGTAGGGAGATGAAGGGGACGGATGGTGGGGTGTGGGGGCGGGTATTGCGTGGCAGGGGGCAGCGTAGCGTCCGAAGGTTTCATGGCGGTTCAAGGGCCCGGGGAGACCGGCCGGTCAGCGGCCTCCCAGCAGCTTCCGCTTGCGCCAGGCCACGACCACCGCTCCCAGGCTGCTGACGGCGATGAAGGCCGTGGACAGCAGGAAGGCGGGCGAGGTGGGGGTGGCGGCGCGGGCGCCCGCGACGACGTACGCGATGGTGTTCGGGATGCTGCCCAGCGCGGTGGCCAGGAGGTACGGCCGCCAGCCCATACGGGAGATCGCGGCGCAGTAGTTCGTGGCGCAGAACGGCAGGCCGGGGAGGAGCCGGATCAGCAGCATCGAACGGAAGGCGTGCCGGCTGAGCTGCCGGTCGGCGGCGGTCAGCCAGCGGGCCCGGAGCAGCGGGCGCAGCGCGTCCTGGCCCAGCAGCCTGCCGAGCCCGAACGTCAGGGCGGCGGCCAGGACCGTACCGGCCAGTGAGGAGACCGTGCCGGCCTGGGAGCCGAAGAGCGCGCCCGCGGCGACGTTGAGGATCGGGCGCGGTACGAAGGCCGCCGTGCAGATTCCGTACGCGAGTGCGAAGACCGCCACGGCCGTGCCGCCGGCGAGCTGCGGCGGCCAGCCGTCCGCCAGCAGCCGCTGCGGCTGCCACAGGAGCACCGCCGTCAGGGCACCCGCCAGTAGGAGGAGTAGCAGGGCCAGCCGGCACCACGGGGAGAAGAGCACACGCGTGCAGCGCGTGGCGGGGCCGACGGGTGGTGCGGCGGGTTCGAACATCCCGGGAGCGTAACCGACGAGAGTGGCAGGAAGGCATCATTCTGGGGTCTTGGTCGTGAACCGGGTGAGGGGGAGGCGAGGGGGAGGCGAGGGGGAGGTGCCGGGCCCGCGGCTCGGTTCGGCCCGGACCGGCCCAGGTCCGGCCGGGATGGTCGCAGGGAGCGGTCCGGCGGCCGGCGGCGGTTCGGCCGCCGGCGGCGTCGGCTGCGTGCCGCCGCGCCGCCCCGACGGCGTCCGCGGATAAATCGTTCGACGTGGGAGCGGCCACGCGGGATGATTCGGCACATGTTCCGGTACTCCTTCCACGCGCTCCCGTCCGCAGTCGCGGACGCGCCGAAGGCTGCCGTGAACTCCCTCGCCGCGCTCCTCGCGGCCCCCGGTATCTGCACCGCCGTCGACTGCGCCGCCGTGGCCTGCACGGCCGACGATCAGACGGCCGTCACCGCGCTCACCGCCGCCACGGCAACCGGCGGCACGCGAAGCTGACCCTCTCCGGCACGTCCGGCGGGCCCCGCAAGGGGAGGGTCGGCCGGATCCAGGGGTCCCACGGCGCCCAGCCGCCGTCATCACCGCGTTGTTGCGAGGAACGACCATCATGTCCAAGACGGCATACGTACGTACCAAGCCGCATCTGAACATCGGCACCATGGGCCATGTCGACCACGGCAAGACCACCCTGACCGCCGCGATCACCAAGGTACTCAGCGACCGGGGGAGCGGGACGTTCGTCCCCTTCGACCGGATCGACCGGGCTCCGGAGGAGGCCGCCCGCGGCATCACCATCAACATCTCGCACGTCGAGTACGAGACCGGGACGCGGCACTACGCCCATGTCGACATGCCCGGACACGCCGACTTCATCAAGAACATGGTCACCGGGGCGGCGCAGTTGGACGGCGCCATCCTGGTCGTCTCCGCGCTCGACGGGATCATGCCGCAGACCGCCGAGCACGTGCTGCTCGCCAAGCAGGTGGGCGTCCGGCACATCGTCGTGGCGCTCAACAAGGCCGACGCGGGCGACCCGGAACTCACCGACCTCGTGGAGCTGGAGGTGCGCGAGCTGCTGACCTCGCACGGCTACGACGGGGAGCACGTACCGGTCGTACGGGTCTCCGGGCTGCGCGCCCTGGAAGGGGACCCGCGCTGGACCGGGGCGATCGAGGCGCTGCTCGACGCCGTGGACACCTATGTGCCGGTTCCGGAGCGCTATGTCGACGCGCCGTTCCTGCTGCCGGTGGAGAACGTGCTGACGATCACCGGGCGCGGCACGGTCGTCACCGGGGCCGTGGAGCGCGGCTCCGTGCGGGTCGGCGACCGGGTGGCGGTCCTGGGTGCCGACCGGGAGACGATCGTCACCGGGCTGGAGACCTTCGGCAAGCCGATGGAGTCCGCGCAGGCCGGGGACAGCGTCGCACTCCTCCTACGAGGACTCCACCGTGACGAGGTGCGCAGGGGACATGTCGTCGCGGCGCCGGGCAGTGTGACACCGCGGCACCGTTTCACCGCTGAGGTGTACATCCTGTCCACGGAGGAGGGCGGCCGTCGTACGCCGCTGACCACCGGCTACCGTCCGCAGTTCTATATCCGTACGGCGGACGTGGTCGGCGACATCGACCTCGGCGAACGGGGCGTCGCCCGTCCCGGCGAGACGGTGCGGGTGACCGTCGAGCTGGGCCGCGCTGTGCCGCTGGAGCCGGGCCTCGGCTTCGCCATCCGCGAGGGCGGCCGGACCGTGGGCGCCGGCACGGTCCGCGCGGTCGGGGACGAGTAGGCCGCGCGCGGAGACCGCGGGCGCGAGGCGCGGGGGGACGGGGCACGTACGAGGGAGGTGCGGGCCAGGCCCGCAGCGCGTACGCGCCGCAGCGGTGAGGAGCCCGTACGCGCCATGGTCGGGGGCCATGGCGCGTGCGGGATGGGATGTCGTCACCGCGCCCGTGCGCGGGTATGAGAACGGGGCGGCCCTGATGGACGGGCGGAAAAAGCGAAAGAACGGACGGCAGGCGGCGGACGGCGGGCGAGGGGCAGGAGGCGGCGATGGCGGGGACCGCACTGGTACTGGGCGGCGGCGGAGTCACGGGCATCGGATGGGAGATCGGCATGCTCGCCGGATTCGCGGCGGCCGGGATCGGCCTCGGCGGCGCCGACGCCGTCATCGGGACCTCGGCGGGTTCGGTCGTCGGCGCCCAGATCACGACCGGGCAGTTCACACCGGAAGAGCTGTACGAGCGCCAGCTCGTGCCGCCCGCCGGGGAGAGCGCCGTACGGATGGGCCCGACGGCGATGGCGCGGTTCGCCGTCATCGCCCTGCGCTCCCGCGACGCCGTGGACTTCGGCGCGCGGATGGGCCGCCTCGCCCGCTCCGCCCGTACGGCCCCGGGACCCGGGCCGCGGGTCGCCGTCGCCGAGCGGCTGGCCTCGCACGACTGGCCGACGGGGCGGCGGCTGATGATCACCGCGGTGGACGCGGAGACAGGGGAGCGGACGGCCTTCGACGACAGCAGCGGCGTGGAACTCCTGGATGCGGTGGCGGCCAGTTGCGCGGTCCCCGGCATCTGGCCGCCGGTACGGATCGGCGACCGGTGGTGGATCGACGGCGGCGTCCACTCCAGCTCCAATGCCGATCTGGCCGCCGGGTACGACCGGGTCGTGGTCCTGGCGCCGATGGCGGCCGGCGGCGGCCCCTTGGCCACACCTCGGTCCCAGGGTGCACGGCTGGCCCGGAGCGGTGCCCGGGTGTGCGTGTTCACGCCCGACCGCGCGGCCCGTGCCGCTTTCGGCCGGAACGTCCTGGATCCGGCCAAGCGTGCGGACGCCGCGCGGGCGGGACGCCGGCAGGCAGTCGCACACCTCGTGGAGGCGGCACGCGCCTGGTCGCAGTGATCACGTGACACGAGGACTCCCACCGGTCCTCTCTCCCGTACGGACCCCCGTGACCGGATTCGAGCGCCGGCGTCCGGCCGCCGTGCCGCACCGGCGTCCGGCGCCCGGACGTACCGGCACAATGAGCCGGTGGACGAAGCATCCGAGCCGATACCGGTCTCCCGGCCCGTGGACCACGGCACCGCCAAGCTCCTGCCGGACGTGGACCGTCCGCGTGCCTGGCTGCTGACCGTCAACGGCGCGCCCCAGTCATACGTCGACCTCGACGCGCCCGAGCACCTGGAGTTCGAGTACGCGCGCCGGCTCGGACACGTACTGGACGAGGCCGCCGCTCCCGGCCGTCCCCTGGACGCACTGCACCTGGGCGGTGGCGCGCTGACCCTGCCCCGCTACCTCGCCGCCACCCGCCCCGGCTCCCGCCAGACCGTCGTCGAGGCCGACCGCGGACTGCTGGCCCTGGTCGGCGAACACCTGCCGCTGCCCGAGGGCTCCGGCATAGCGGTACGAGCCGAGGACGCCCGTACGGCCCTGGAGGCGGCGCCGGAGGCCGGCGCGGATGTGATCGTCGGGGACGTCTTCGGGGGATCGCGGGTGCCGGCGCATCTGACGTCCCTGGAGTACGCGGGCGCGGTGGCCCGCGCGCTGCGTCCGGACGGTCTCTACGCGGCCAACCTCGCCGACAGCGCGCCCTTCGCCTTCCTGCGCGGTCAGCTCGCCAACTTCTCCCATGTCTTCGAGCACCTGTGTCTGATCGCCGAGCCGGCCGTGCTGCGCGGCCGTCGCTTCGGCAACGCGGTGCTGGTCGCCTCGTGGGTGCCGCTGCCGGTCGGGCCGCTGGCCCGGCGCACCGCCGCCGACGCCTTTCCCGCACGGGTGGAGCACGGCGCCGCACTGGGACGGCTGATGGCCGGCGCCTCACCCGTGCGCGACGCGGATGCCATACCGTCGCCGGAACCTCCGGACGGCGCCTTCAGCATCGGCTGAGATCAGGCGGAGGGCGGGGACGGGGACGCGGGCTCGGACAGGGGCGGAGACGGGGACGGGGGCTCGGACGCGGAGGCGGGTGTGGGTACGGGCACCCTGCCCGGTGCCTCGTCCGCCTCCGGAACCGGCCCCGACCCGGACTCCGGGCCCGGCCGCGGAACCGGATCCGTACGGCGCGTCAGCCGGCGGACGTCCCCGACGCACAGCACACCCGCCGTCAGCACCACCACCAGTGCGGAGCAGCCCCACAGTGCCGTCCGCCTCCCGATCAGGTCCTGTACGGGGCCGGCCAGCGCGGTGGCCAGGGGGACGATCGCCACCGACCCGAACCAGTCGTACGCCGAGACCCGGGAGAACTTCTCCTCGGGCACCTCCTGGTGGAGCGCCACCATCCACGTCACGCCGAAGACCTCCACGGCGACCCCCGTACCGAACATCACCGCGATGAGGACGGCGGCCGGCACCGGCACGGCGAGCGCGGCCGAGGGCAGGGCGAGCGGGAAGACGCACAGTGTGCCGGCGAGCAGCAGGCGGCGCGGCTTGCAGCGGATCATCAGCAGCGCGCCGCCGACCGTACCCAGCCCGAACGCGGCCAGGGCCAGCCCCCACGGCCGTGGCCCGCCCAGGCTCTCTTCGGCGACCAGCGGTCCGTACACCGCCTCGGCGGCTGCCACGACCGCGTTGACCAGCGAGAACTGTACGATCACCGCCCACAGCCACGGCCGGGAGACGACCTCGTGCCAGCCCTCGCGCAGATCGTGGAAGACCCCGCCGGTGGGCGTCCGCCGGGGGATGTGCCGGACGTCGAGGAAGGCCCGCAGCGCGCCCGCGACGGCGAACGCCGCGGAGTCGACGGCCAGGACCCAGCCGGGGCCGATGGTGGCGACCATGGCGCCGCCCAGCGCCGCGCCGCCGATGTTCGCGCCGTTCATCGACATCCTGAAGAACGCGAAGGCACGTCCCGAATGCTCCCCGGACACGCTGGAGAGCACCATGCCCTCCGACGCCGGACTGAAGAACGCCTGACCCGTACCGCCGAGGGCGGCCAGCAGCGCCATCTGCCACAGCCGCGGCTCCCCGGCCAGGACCAGCAGGGCGAACAGGCCCTGGGAGAGGCAGTTCAGGGCGTTGGCGGCGACCATGACGCGGTGCCGGGGCAGGCGGTCGGCGACCGCGCCGCCGATCAGGAGGAAGACGACGAGCGGGACGGTACGGGCCGTGGCGACCAGTCCCACGTCGGTCGCGGAGCCCCCGGCCCCGAGTACGGCGAAGGCCGTCGCGATCAGCGAACCGGAACTTCCCAGGCCCGCCACCATGGCCGCGGCCGTCAGCAGGGTGAAGTTGCGCCCCGCCCAGGCGGGGCGGCGCATTATCGCCAAGACGGCACCCGCGAGGGGGAGTGGTGCTGCCGCGTTGCGCTTATGGGTGCGGCTTCGGCCACGTCTACGGATACGGCTACGTCTACGTCTACGGGCACGGATATGTCTACGGCTGTGGGGCGCGTCTGCTGATCTGGCCACATGACGCACCACGATACGGGCGGCCGACGGCGGTGACAGACCGGAAACGGGCCGTACGTGAGGTCCGGGAGGCTGCCGTACGGGGATCCGGGGCCCGGATGCGACTCGTCCGTCGCATCACCGGCGGGGCTTCCCAGCTCAAGCTACCCGCAGGTAACATGCCGCCATGTCCTCCGAGACCATGCCGTCGATCGGCGAGATGATGGCGGCCACCGTGCCGATGGTTCGTACCCTCAACCTGGAGTTCGTCGAGACCACCACCGAGCGTGCCGTGGTCCGGCTCCCGGATCAGGCCGACTTCCACAACCACGTGGGCGGGCCGCACGCCGGGGCGATGTTCACACTTGCGGAGTCGGCGAGCGGCGCGATCGTCCTGGCCGCCTTCGGTGACCAGCTCTCGCGCGCGGTTCCGCTGGCCGTAGGAGCCGAGATCGGCTACAAGAAGCTGGCCATGGGGCCGGTCACCGCCACCGCGGAACTCGGCAGGCCGGCGGCCGAGATCGTCGCCGAGCTCGACGCGGGGGAGCGCCCCGAATTCCCGGTGAAGGTCGCCATCACGCGCGAGGACGGCGCGGTGACGGGTGAGATGACGATCGTGTGGACGCTGCGGCCCAACCAGAAGTGATCTGCGACCGGCGGTGACCCCAAGGGCCGGTGGCCGGTCCGCCGATCCTTTCCCGGTCCCGGTCCCGGTTCCTCCGGCTTCCGTCCCGGTCCCGGTCCCGGTTCCTCCGGCTTCCGTCCCGGTCCCGGTTCCTCCGGCTTTCCCCGATTCATCCGTCATCCGTTTGTTCTCTGTCGTCACTTCCGCCCCTCCTGGCCCGTCGCGTACCGTGCGACGGGCCGAACTCATTCGCGGATCGAGTACGCTGCCCGGGCGCGCCGCGCGCCGTGGCGCGCACGACATCCGCGTTCAGCGGCGTTCAACACGTTCGTCGGCGTCAGGGGACGCCGAGCAACGGCCCACGGGGGCCCGACACCAGGCGGAGGAAGCGCGTTGCACATCCAGGAGTGGCTCGAGACCGTACCGGCCGTGAGCGTCTATCTCCTGGTGGGGGTGGTCATCGGTCTGGAGAGCCTGGGCATTCCACTGCCCGGTGAGATCGTCCTCGTCAGTTCGGCGATCCTGGCCGCGACACAGGATCACATCAATCCGTGGATACTCGGCGCGTGCGCGTGCGCCGGCGCGATCATCGGAGACTCCATCGGCTACCTGATCGGCCGCAAGGGCGGTCAGCCGCTGCTCAACTGGGCCGGCCGGAAATTCCCCAAGCACTTCGGTCCCGACCATGTCGCCCTGGCGGAGGAGAAGTTCGAGAAGTGGGGCATGTGGGCGGTGTTCATCGGCCGCTTCATCGCGCTGCTGCGTATTTTCGCCGGTCCGCTGGCGGGCGTCCTGAAGATGCCGTACTGGAAGTTCCTCATCGCCAACGTGCTCGGCGGAATCATCTGGGCCGGCGGTACGACCGCGCTGATCTACAGCGTCGGTGTGGTCGCGGAAGCCTGGCTCAGCCGTTTCTCGCTGTGGGGGCTGGGAGCCGCAGTGCTCTTCGGCATCGGCTCCGCCCTGGTCATGAAGCGGCGTGCGCAGAAGGCCGCGGCCAAGCGTGAGGAAGAGGCGGCGTCGGCGTCGGCCTCGGCCTCGACGGCGGTCGGATCCCCCGTCGACTGAGTAGGGCGACCGGTCACCGGCCGGTCGTCTCGTGAGTGGCACCCGGGCCCCGTATCGGCAGCAGACCTGCCGGTACGGGGCCCGGGTCGTTTGGGCTGCCGTCCGGCCGGTGGTCCGCCCCCGTTGTGGCAAGATCACCCTCCGTGACGAGAGTGTGGGCCGCCATGCCGTCACGGGACCGGTGCCGATACACTCCAAGTCCGTGAAATACGGGACAGAGCGTTATGTACGGCGTGTACGGCGCAACTAGGAGTTACGGCGACGTACATCACAGCCGGTCCGGCCGACGGAACGGAACCCGGGGTCCCTGTACACCGTCAGACGGTCTGGAGAGATGGCGCGACGTACGTGCGGGCGGCCCGTGACACCCGGGTTCGTCCGCGTGCTCCGAGGGGAGCCGGATCGGGCTGTCCGAGGTTCTTATTCTGGTGTCTTGCGCCCAAAGCGCTGGTCACAGCGGTGACCGTGCGGCCGGACGCCGGACATGCGATGGCGAGGAGTTCTCCCGATGAAGTGCCTGCGTGCCAGTACCGCGGCGGTGGCTGTGGCGAGCCTGCTCGCCTCGGTGCTCCTCGCCGGGTGCGGCAGGGACCGGGACGAGGTCGACGCCTCCGGCGTGCCCCGGCTGAGCTCGCACGCCATGGGTGCCAGCAACGGCACGCCCAGGGCGATGATGCCGACGGGGCCGCGCTCCTCCTTCGTCACGCAGCGTGAGACCGGTGACGACGGCACCGAGGTCGTCAGGACCAGGTGGAAGGGGAAGAAGTCCGGCTTCACCGGTGACATCTGGGCCTGGGTGCCGCCGCAGTACAACGAGGCGCAGTACGCCAAGAGCGCCTTCCCGGTGCTGATCGCGCTGCCCGGCGCGTACGGGTACCCGAACAATTACTGGAGCAGTGAAACGTTCAAGCTCCAGGAGAAGATCGCCGAGTGGTCGACGGCCGGGAAGACTCTGCCGTTCATCATGGTGATGCCGGTTCTGAATCCCTCGAAGAGGTATTTCGACGGGAGTGACATCCCCGGCCGGCCGAAGATGGGCACCTGGCTGGCCGAGGACGTGCCGGCCTTTGCCCGCGCCAATTTCCGTACGTACGCCAATCGGGACGGCTGGGCCTTCATGGGGTCCTCCTCCGGTGGATTCGCCGGGCTGAAAGCCGTCCTGAAATACCCGAAGAAATTCAAGGCGGTCATCGCCAACGGCCCGGACATCGTGCCCGATTCGCCGATGTGGAAGGGGCACCCGAAGGAGAAGCGGGCCAACGACCCTAACTGGCTGGCCCGGCAGCTTCAGGCCCATAGGGGGCCCGACGTCTATCTCGCCTTCGAACTCGGGACGAAGGAGCCCGCGGTGCCCAGTGTGAAGCGATTCATCCGGCGGCACACCGGCGGGCCGATCCACACCACGCTCTTCGAAATACCGGACGGCGTGCACAGCGGCCACACCTACATCCACAAGCTGGCCGACTCGCTGCACTGGATCAGCGAGCGGATGCAGGGCCCGGTGCCGGCGCCGGCGCGGAAGAATTCCTGATCCGCGACTCCGGTTCCGGTCCCGGTCCCGGGGGACGGGGCGGGCGTCGGCCGCCGCCTGTCCTCCGTACCGTACGGCCTGGTCGGAGCGCTGGTCAGTCCCCGGCGACAGGCGGCTCGGAAGCAGGCTGACCGAACGCCGCACTGTGTTCGCGGGCGAGCAGCAGATAGCCCTCCGCGTTGAGCTTGACGTGGTCGCGCTCCTCGTCCGTCAGCGGGCGCCTGACCTTCGCCGGGACGCCCGCGACCAGCGAACCGGGTGGCACCCGCATGCCCTGCGGCACCAGCGCCTGCGCGGCCACCAGTGAGCCCGCGCCGATGACCGCGCCGTTCAGGACGGTGGCTCCCATACCGATGAGGCAGTCGTCCTCGACCGTGCAGCCGTGCACCACGGCGTTGTGCCCAACCGTCACCCGCGCCCCGATCGTCACGGGGAAACCGGGGTCGGCATGCACGCTGGCGTTGTCCTGCACATTGCTGTCCGCCCCCAGCGAGATGGGGCCGCAGTCGCCGCGCAGCACCGCGTTGTACCAGAGGCTCGAACCGGCCGCCATCGTCACCTCGCCCAGGACGACGGACGAGGGCGCGGTGAACGCCTCGGCGTCGATACGGGGCGTTCTGCCGCCAAAGCCCGCCACAAGTGCCCGGTCCGCCATGGGAAGTTCCTCCAGTGCTCGGTCGTGCCCGGCCGACGGCCGCGTCCTGTATCCCGCGTCCCGTATCCCGAGTTCCGTGCACCGTACGCCTGACGCCGTGCCGGACGGCGAGCGGGCCCACCCTTGTCACCCTTGTCGCGCCTGCCCGGCTCCGGCATCGTTGCCCTGGGCAGGACGTGTCGGGCGGCGGCGACGGCCGGTGGCGACCGATGGCGACCGGTGGCGGTCAGGGGGCGGCGATGAACCAGTCCGGCGTACCCGGTCCCCGGGAGGACCGGGAGAACCGGCAGGACCGGCAGCTCTTGCGTACCGCGGACCCGGCGGACATCACCTGGGAGCGGCTGCAGGACCAGATCGGCTGGTACGACCGCAAGAGCGGCACCGCCCAGCAGTGGTTCAAGCGGCTGAAGCTGGCCACCCTGGCGCTGGCGGCCGGGCTGCCGGTCGCGGTGGCCGCGTCCGCGCCGTCGTGGACGGTCGCGCTCATGGGGGCGCTGGTGGCGGTCATCGAAGGGGCGCAGCAGTTGTACAAGTACCAGGAGAACTGGATCGGTTACCGCTCGGTGTGCGAAGCGCTCCGCCACGAGCAGTACCTCTACCTGGCTCATGCCGGGCCGTACGGGGACCCGACGGCCGCCGACACCGTACTGGCCGAGCGGGTGGAGGCGCTCACCAGTCAGGAGAACACCCAGTGGGCGCAGGTCACCGCCCAGCCCGTACAACGGCCGGCTTCTTAGGGAGAAGGCAGTGATCGTGGTCTTCGCGGGCCGGCGCCCGTCGGCCCCGGACGGCCAGTTCCCACCGGCCTGCGAGGACTGGCTGGAGGAGCGCCTGGACCGGCTCTTCGCCGGGCTGCGGCCACGGCTGGCGATCGGTTCCGCGGCGGCCGGTACGGACCTGCTGGCCGCCGCTGCCGCGCGCAAGGCCAAGGCACACGTCCGGCTGCTGGTCACCGAAGACGTCGAGGCGTTCGTGGCCGCCTCGGTCCGGGACAAGGGCCGCGACTGGGAAGAACGGTTCCGCGCGCTGACGGCGGCGGACACGGACGGGCGCGGGTACGGGTACGGGCACGGGCACGCGGACGGATACGGGTTCGGGCACGCGGACGGGTTCGGGCACGGAGGCCGGGGCGGAGACACGGACGGGGACGGCGCCGGGCCGGCCGTCGAGGTGGTGCCCCTGGCGGGGACCCGCGCGGACGACGCCGGCTTCAAGGAGGTCAACCGCGCCATCCTGGCGGACGCCCGGCGAGCACTCGCCGAGGGGGCGGATCGCGGGGGACCAACCGCGAGGGAACGGACGGCGAGGGCGGCGAGGGCGGCAGCGGAGGAAAAGACGGCGTCGGGGGAAAGGACGGCGACGCGGACGAGGACGGTGAGGAACTCGTCGTGGTCGTGGTCAGCGCCGGCCGCAGGGACGGCGAGGACCACACCGAGAACCTCGCCGCCGGAGCCGAGTCCATGGGCTTCCTCGTGCTGCGCCTGGACCCCACGGCCCGGCGCGAGGAGACCCCGGCCGCCTTCGTCGCGATGCCGTACGGAACCAGGGCCGACGCCACCCGCGGCCTGAACCGCCTGGAGGCGGACGAGACCTGGCGGCGGGTGCTCGTACCCGCCCTGTACGACAGCGGGTACCGGCCGATCCGTTCCGACATCGAGTCCCACCTCGACACCATCGACATCAACATGCTGTCGGACATCAACCGGTCCGACCTGTTCGTCGCCGACCTGGCGACACTCAACCCGAACGTCTTCTGGGAGCTGGGCGTCCGGCACGCCTGGGTCCCCTCCGGCACCCTGCTGCTGGCGCCCCGCTGGGTGACCGCCCCCTTCGACATCAACCACGCGCGGGTGCACCCGTACGACCGGGGCATGAAGACGGTCAGCGACCGGCAGGCCGTCGCCGCGATCCGTACGGTCAGAGCCGCGCTGAACGGCTCCTGCGGTGAGACCAGCAGCCCTGTATGGGCGGTCTTCCCCCATCTGGAACCGGTCCGGCTGCCGGCCCGCCCCGACCCCGGACTGAGCCGGGCCCTGACCCGCCGTACCGAACAGATCTCGCTCGCCGTGGACCTGCGGGACGAACACCGGCTCACCGCGCTGGCGCGGGAGCTGTGCGCTCAGGACCTCCCGCTGGACAGCCGGCACGCGCTGCTGGAGATGACCGGCCTGGCCCTGGTCTCGCTGGGGCGCTACGAGGCGGGCCGGGCCGTCCTGGAGCAGCCGGCCGCCGCCGACACGGCGTTCAGCCGGATACGCCTCCAGCAGCAGTACGCGCTCACCCTGATCCACAGCGAGGCCCCCACCAGCGCACAGCGGCTGGCCGACCTGCGCGAGGCCGAACTGCGCCTGCTGCGGCTGGACCAGCGGCATCCGCAGTCCTCGGAGACCCAGGCACTGCTGGGCAGCGCCGCCAAGCAGACCTGGCTGCTCTCCCTCCAACTGGGCGAGCGGCAGCACGAGGCACACCTCGCCCGGGCGATCGACGCCTACAGCAACGGCACGGCCGTCGACCCGGGGGACTACTACCCCGGCATCAACGCCGTGTCGCTGCTGCGGCTGCGGGCCCAGTACTTCGGCGGGGGTACCGAGGACCTGGACGCGGCACGTGACCTGCTGCCGGTCGTACGCTTCGCCGTCCGCCGCCGGCCCGGCCCGCGCAACGTGTGGGAACACGCCACCCTCGGCGAAATCGCCCTCAACGAGCACCTTCTGCGCCGCCGCCCGAACGGCGCTTCACATGGAGAAGGCGCGCGTGACGGTGCCGCGCGTGACGGCACCCCGCGTGACGGCACCCGCGTGACGGCACCCCGCGTGACGGCGCCGCGCGTGACGGCACTCCGGGCGGCGGCCCGTTGGCGGATGCCGCCCGGCACTACGCCCTGGCCGTCCACGCCGCGAACGGCCAGGCGCTGTCCTCGATCCGCAAACAGCTCGTGCTGTACCTGACGGCGGGGGACCCGGCGGAGGTGGTGGAGCCGCTGCTGCGGATGGTGGACGGGCGGCGGTGATCCGTACCGGGCCGGCGCGCGTACCGAGCGGCCCGGACCGCGTGCCGCGGCTCGGTGATCCGGGTGGGGACTCCAGGCGGGACTTCAGGTGGGGCTCCGGGTGGGGCTCCGGGTGGGGCGAAGATCACAGGGCGGCGCGGGCGTGGGGTGCGGACGGGCTGAGTACGGTGTGCGGGTGCCGAAGAAGCAGAACGTGTTCTCATCCGTGGCGGCCTGGCGGCGCCGGGCCGTGACGCGCGCCGTCCACCGGGGCGCGCGCTGGGTGAGGGAGGCCGGAGCCGTCACGGCCGAGCGGCCCGGTCCGTACCGCTTCCGGCGGCTGGGAGCCGGCGCCCGGCTGGCCTTCCCGCAGGGCACGGTCTTCGGTGACCCGTGGATCGAGATCGGTGAGCACTGCATCATCGCCCAGGACGTCACCCTCACCGCCGGGATGATGCCGGACCTGGACCTCGGCCCCGACCCCATCCTCACCCTCGGGAACGGCGTCGTGCTGGGGCGCGGCAGCCATGTGATCGCCGACGTCCGGCTGACCATCGGGAACGACTGCTTCTTCGGGCCCGACGTCTATGTGACGACCACCAATCACAGTTACGACGATCCCGACGTACCGGTCGGCAAGCAGTGGCCGCGCACCGAGCCGGTCGAGATCGGCCCCGGGAGCTGGATCGGCACCGGCGCGGTCATCCTGCCGGGCGCGCGGCTGGGCCGCAATGTGGTGGTCGCGGCCGGTGCGATCGTACGGGGCGAGGTCCCCGACCACGCGGTGGTCGCGGGCGCGCCCGCCAGGATCGTCCGTACCTGGGATCCGGAGGCGGGCTGGCAGCCGCCGCTGCGCACCCCGCCGCCGGTTCCGATTCCCGAGGGCGTCACGCCCCGGCAACTGCTCGCGCTGGCCGAGTGGGAGGCGGAGTCGGCGGCGCAGACGTCGTCCGGGGAGCGGGTGAACGCGGTGGACGCTGCGGACGTGGCGGGTGCGACGGGCGGCGGGCAGGTGGCCGGCGACGGGACGGGAGCGGTGGCGCCCGTACGAGAGCGGGTGTCAGCCCCCGGACGCGAGCAGCACGGTGCCGACGAGGGCGAGTGAGGCGCCCATCGTCTGCACGGCGCGCATCCGCTCCTTCAGGAAGCCCAGGGCCGCGAGGGTGGTCACCACCGGGTAGAGCGAGGCGAGCACCGCCGCCATGGTGACCGGGCCGTTCCGGGCGGCGAGCGCGTACGTACCGTTCGCGGCGACGTCCGCCAGGCCGACGAAGGCCAGTGCGGGCAGCGCGGAGCGGATCGCCGCCATGCCGCCCTCGGGCAGCGCCGGCTCTCCGCGGCGCGCGGTCACGTACAGGGCGGCCCCGCCGACCGCGACATTGCACAGGCGCTGTACGAACAGGGCGAGGTACAGCCCGGTCACGGTCGTGGACGCCTGCGAGATCAGGGCCATCACCGCACCGAACCCGAGGGCCGAGACCAGGGTGAGGACGATGGCCCGGCGCTCCACGGAAGCGCCGCGCAACTGGGGGCCGCCCGCCAGGAGGACACCGGTCAGCGCCACCACCATGCCCAGGGCCGGCACCGCTCCTGGCCGCTCGCCCAGCGCGATGCCGACGCCGACCGGTACGGCCACGGTGCCCAGCGAGCCGAGCGGCGCGACCACGCCCATCGGGCCGAGCGCCAGCGCCTGGTAGAAGCAGAGGGTCGCGGCGGGCCCGATCAGGCCGGCCGCGACCGCGAACCACAGCCCCGGCCCCGCCTCGCGCCAGCCGCCGGTGGCCGCCACGACCGCGCCCAGCACCACGGCGGCGATGACCTGTGAGAGGACCACGACCGTCAGGGCCCGCATCCGTCGGGTCAGGAGCCCGCCGCCGAAGTCGGCGAATCCCCACAGCAGGCTCGTGGCCAGGGCGAAGACGGCAGTCATGGAGAGACCTCGCAGTACAGTGAGCTGAACGATGCAGTGCAGCACACCATAGTGCAGTAAAAATTACTCCGAGGTTCATTATATTGAACCTCGCTGACGAGGAGGAGGGACGAGGCGTATGACGGATCTGGACCAGCTCACCCAGTCGCTCGCCCGCAACCTCAAGCGCTGGCGCACCGAGCGCGGCTACACGCTGGACGCGCTGGCGGCCCGGGCCGGCGTCAGCCGCGGCATGATCATCCAGATCGAGCAGGCCCGTACGAATCCCAGCGTGGGCACCACCGTCAAGATCGCCGACGCGCTCGGCGTCAGCATCACCGCGCTCCTCGATCACGAACAGGGCCCGCAGGTCCGGATCGTGCCGCCCGGTGACGCCGTACGGATGTGGTCCACCGACGCCGGCAGCCACACCACCCTCCTGGTCGGCGCGCAGGCCCCCGGCCCCTTCGAACTGTGGGACTGGCGGCTGATGCCGGGCGAACTGAGCACCTCGGACGCACATCCGCCGGGGACGGTCGAGCTGATCCACGTGGCCGAAGGGGAGCTGACGCTGGTCGTGGACGGGGCGGAGCACACCGTGCCCGCCGGCGCCTCGGCGGCGTTCGAGGCCAAGGCGTCACACGGCTACCGGAACGACGGCGCGGTGCCCGTCAGGATGACGATGGCGGTGACGGTTCCCCTCGACCGCTGAGGCCCGGGAGGGCTGAAGGGAGGCGGTCGAGGACGGGTGTGAAGCCGAAGGCCTGGCCGTACAGGAGGAGTTCGGCCTGGAGAGCGGCGATGATGTTGGCCGCTTTGCGGAAGCCGTGGCTTTCGGCGCTGAAGCCGATGTACTGGTGGCCGATGTCGCGGCGGCTGATGCGTTCGAGGAAGGTGTAGCACTGCGGGGGCGGGCAGACGGGGTCCCGGAGCCCTTGGAGCAGGAGGAAGGGGGAGGCGAGAGCGTCGGTGTGGTTGATGGGGGAGCGGTCCTTGTAGGTCTCTTCGTCGTACGGGCCGACCAGCGCGGTCAGGTAGTGGGCCTCAAGGTCGTGGGTGCCGCCCTTGGCGAAGCCGACGAGGTCCAGCACCGGGAACATGATGGTGGCGCAGGCGAAGGTGTGCTCGGGGTCGAAGGCCAGGGCGGCGGCGCTGGTGAAGCCGCCCGCGCTGCCGCCGCGGATGGCGAGCCGTTGGGGATCGGCCTGGTGGGAGCCTTCCAGGGAGGCGGCGACGAAGGTGGCGTCCTCGACGTCGGTCTGCCCCCACCGCCGCCGTAGCAGTTCCCGGTAGGCACGGCCGTATCCGGTCGAGCCGCCGTAGTTGACCTGGACGACACCGAGGCCGCGGCTGGTGAAATAGGCGACGGACAGGTCCAGGGTGGCCTGGGCCCGCATGGTGGGGCCGCCGTGGACGAACGCGACGTACGGAGGGCGCTCTCCCTCGCGGCCACCGGTGTAGCCGGGGTTGCGCGGCGGGTAGACGGTGACGTGGACGGGCCGGCCCGACGGATGGGTGTACGTCCGCTCCTCCGGCACCGGCAGATAGGCGGCGTCGACCGGAGGCGAGGCGGTGGACAGCGTACGTACCTCGCCGGTGACCAGGTCGGCCTCGACGACCGCAGCCGCCTGCCGGGCGTTGCCGGCGATACCGGTGACGCGGTGGCCGCAGGGGCTGAGGTCCAGGGCGCCGTTCCATTCCAGGTCGCGGGCGTGGTCGGTGACCTTGCCGGTGGCAGGGTCGAGCACGCCGAGCCGCTGGGGCCCCCGGCCGTGCAGGACGGCGATCCGGCCGTCGGGCAGGGGGACGAACCAGCGGTACCCCAGCCCCCACAGGGGCCCGCCGCACTCCTCTTCGACGGGCCACAGGGGTTCCGGCGCGCCCCATGCTCCCTCGGTGCGGCGGATGCGGTACAGGTTCCACCAGCCGGAGGGGTCACCGGAGGCGACCAAGGTGTCCTCATCGGCCCATTCGGCCTGGACGACGGAGACCTGCTGCCCGTCCTCCTGGCTGCCGAAGACAGTGGTGCGGCCGGCCGCCGGGGCGTCCGTGACCCGTAGCTCGGTGCCGTCCCAGGGCATCCGCGGATGGTCCCAGCCGATCCATGCCAGGCTCCGGCCGCCGGGGCTGGTGAGGGGGCCGCTGAGGAAGTGACAGTCCTGGTCCAGCAGCACGGCGGGGGCTGGGCCGGGTGCGTGACCGGGACGGAGACGAAGTCGCGTGCGATGTCGGTCGGCTGGGGACCGGTGGCCCGCTCACGCAGGCAGCGCACGGTCTCTCCGTCGGCGGAGAACTCCGGCGTGATGTAGCGCGATGCGTCGTCGGGCGTCAGGGCGTACGGTACGGCGCCCTCCGCTCCAAGGGGCCGGCTGGGAGGTCGAGGGCGTACAGGCGCTGGTCCGTGTAGTTGCTGAAGACCACGCGCAGCGGCCGGTGGGCGTCGGCGGGCCGTGCGGCCCAGGACCGGCCGCCGTACTCCACGACCCGGCTGCGGACGTTCCAGCGGGGATCGGGCAGCAGGTCCACCGGGGAGCCACCGGCTTCGGGAGCCCGCAGGAGCGTGGTCCGGCCGCCCTGCTCGGGACGGGTCTCGGTCCACCACACCTCCCGGCCGACGTAGGCGGGCCAGGAAGGGATGGCGCGGCCCGCCGCGGCGAGGGCGGCGTCGATCGGGGAACGCCAGGTGCCGAAGGGCGCGCGGGTGGGCGTGGTCGTCATGGCGTCTGCTCCGTGTGGTGGAGGGCGTCCGCACCGCTCCGGCGAGGCAGGTGCGGATGCCGGCGATGCAGTTGCCGGTCGAGGTTGCCGGTCGCGGTGCTGGGCACCCACGGGCCCGTCACGCAGGGGATCAGGCGGTCGACCGGGACGTGGGCCAGGGTCTCGACCCCATACCTTTCCCGCCTCGCCCGGACCGGAAGGCCCCCAACTGTGTGAACTCCTGGCCGATCGGGGAATCCGTCGCCGGCCGGGCCGCGGGCTCGCCGTCCGGGCGGCCGGGACGTGTGTCCTGGGCACCTGTCTGCCGATGTCTCGCTTCGGCTTTCCTGTCCGTCCCCGCCCGGATGGCGGGTCGTTGCGAAGGACCAGGCGGTGGCTGAGCAGGTAGAAGCGCCCTAACCCAGGGAATCGATCTCGATGGCCGGGCAGCGGTCCATCACCATGTCCAGGCCGGCGGCGCGGGTGCGTGCGTACGCGTCCTCGTCGATCACGCCGAGCTGGAACCAGACCGCTTTCGCGCCGATGTCCACCGCCTCGTCGGCGATCGCCCCGGCGAGGTCGCTGTTGACGAACACATCGACCACGTCGACGGGAAAAGGTATCTCCGACACGGATGCGTACCCCTTCTCGCCGTGCACCGTCTCGGCCGACGGGTGGACGGGGACGATGCGTTTGCCGTGCCGCTGGAGGACTCCGGCCACTGCGTAAGCGGCGCGCTGCCGGTTCGGGGAGAGTCCCACGACGGCCCAGGTGTCACCGAGGTCCGTGAGGATCTTGCGAATCGTCGCAGGTTCGCCGTACACCTTCGCCTCCCAGCAGCGGGACGGTTGCTTGTGTGCGGTAACGAACACGGCCCGCCGAAGATTCCCGGGCACCGGCGAAGTTTCCGGGCAGAGGTTCACCGGTGTGCTTTCCGTGCCAGGCTGGCCCGGCGCCGCGAAGCCGGGAGCGGGCCGGGAGCGGGAGAGCCACGAACCGGAGAGCCACGAACCGGGAGTGGGCGCCGCAGGGGAGGGGTGCTGGGGATGCCGCGCAGGCTGTTGTCGTTCGGGGACGCGCTGGTGCTTCTGGGTGCGGACCCTCCTGCCATGGCGGCGCTGGACCGTGCGCTCGGCGGAGCACTCAATCTGGCGACCGGCGGTCTGAGCGGCGGGGTGCTCGGCATGGTCGACGCGCGCGGCAGGGTCCTGGGCTAGGACGCGCAGCCGCGCGGGGCTGGGTGAACGTCTGGGGCGCACGGACGGGCGGGTCGAACGGGCGCGTCTGCTGGAGGCGGCCCACACCGTGATCGTCGTACTCGCCTTCTTCGACGCCCTGGAGACGGCCGAACTGCCCTTCTCCCTGGATGATGTGCGGCTGGACCGCCGTGATCAGCTCACCCTGGCAGGTGGCCGGCTGCCCGCCGAGGAGGGCTTCGCGTCCGCCATGGCGCAGGTGGACGCGCCACGTCCCGCGCCGCACGTTCCCTACGAGGACCACATCGAGGAACTCGGCCGCTGGTACGGCCGTCTGGCGATCCGCGTACAGGACTTCCTGCGGGGGCTGGCCGTATGGGAGGGGCTGACCGAGACCGCGCGCCGGGAGGCCGCGGAGACCGTACGCGAGACGGTGCCGCAGGGCGCCGTCGAGCGGTACGAGACGCTCTACGCCCGACTCGTCCTGGAGGCACCCGAATTCGGCCACTGGACCGGCCGGATGGAGCATCGGGCCACCCGCGCCGAACTGCGCCGGGCACTGGCCGGCCTGGAGGCGCTGCTGTCGGAATCCGCCACGCTGCGCAGGCCGCCGGTGAACATCGCCGAGGCCCTGTCACGGGCACACCGGGCGGCGCTGGACCGCCGGGTCCTGGACACCGAGTCGGCACCCGAGGGCATCCAGATGCCGGCACTGCGGGACGGGTACCTGGACCCCGACTTCCGGGTGCGCGCGGTGGGCGGGCAGAGCAGCCCGGCGGAGGAGGAGTGGTGGGCGCGGGTCCCGGTGCGCCGGGACCTCACCGAGTACCTGGCCGGGGCGCTGACCTCGGAAGGGCTCATGACGGCTCCGCTGCTGGTGCTCGGGCAGCCGGGCGCCGGCAAGTCCGTGCTCGTCCGGATCCTGGCGGCCCGGCTGCCGGCCGCCGGGTTCCTGCCGGTGCGGGTGGCGCTGCGCGACGTACGGGCGGATGACGACATACAGGACCAGATCGAACAGGCGATACGCGGTGCCACCGGGGAACAGACGACCTGGCCCGAACTGGTGCGATCGGCGGGTACGGCGGTACCGGTCGTCCTGCTCGACGGCTTCGACGAGCTGCTGCAGACCACCGGAGTGCACCAGAACGACTTCCTGGTCCGCGTGGCGCGCTTCCAGGAGCGGGAACAGGAGCAGGGGCGGCCGGTCCTGGCCGTGGTCACCAGCCGTACCGCGGTGGCCGACCGGGCCCGCTACCCGCAGGGCACGGTCGCGCTGCGCCTGGAGCCCTTCCGGCCGCAGCAGATCCAGGCGTGGCTCGCGAACTGGAACCTGTCCAACGGCACGGACTTCCGGGCCAGGGGGCTGTCCCCGCTCACCTGGGACGTCGTCGAACCCCACCGCTCCCTCGCCGAGCAGCCGCTGCTGCTGACCATGCTCGCCCTCTACCACGCGGCGGGCAACGACCTCCAGGGCGCGGACGAACGCCCGCTGAGCGAGGCCGATCTCTACGAAGCGCTGCTCAGCTCCTTCGCCCGTCGCGAGGTGGGCAAGGACGCCCGCGGCGCGGTGCCCGACGCCCAGGTGGAGCACCGGGTCGAGCAGGAACTCCAGCGGCTGTCGCTGGTCGCCTTCGCGATGCTCAACCGGCGGCGCCAGTGGGTGTCCACGGACGAGCTGGAGGAGGATCTGACGGCTCTCCTCGGGCGGTCTCCGACGCGGCCGTCCGGGCCGTCCGGGGCGTCCGGGTCGTCCGGGTCGTCCGGGCCGTGCGGATTCCGTGCGCCCGTGGGGCAGGCCGAAGTTGCCCTCGGACGGTTCTTCTTCGTCCAGCGTGCGCAGTCGATCAGGGGCGGTCAGAAACTGTCCACGTACGAGTTCCTGCACGCCACGTTCGGTGAATACCTGTCGGTCCGTCTCGCGGTACAACTGCTGACCGGGCTCCTCGACCACCGCCCGGTGCTGTCGGTGGGCAGCGAACCGGTCAACGACGATCTGCTGTTCGCCCTGCTGTCCTTCGCACCCCTGTCCTCACGACAGTTGCTGCGCTTTGCCCGGGCCCGCATCGAACGGCTGCCGGAAGCGGAGCGGGAGCGCCTGGCCCGCCTGGTCATCCAGGTCATGGAAGAGCGGGAGCTGCGCGCCGGGCAGCCGCACGCGGCGTACCTGCCCCGGCGGATCCGCGCCGCCTCCCGGCACGGGATCTACGGCGCGAACCTCGTGGTGCTCGCCCTGCTGCTGACCGGCGGGACGACGGCCGGCGAACTCTTCCCCTCGTGGGTCGACCCGGGCAGCGCCTGGCACCGGCGTGCGCTGCTGTGGCGGTCGTCCTTCGACGAGGAGCAGTGGACCGACTTCGCCCTGTCGTTGAAGGTGCGGCGCGTGAGGACGAACAGGGAGCGGAGGGACCTGGAAATCACGCTCAGAGACGGCCAGTTGACCTCTCCTGAGCCGGTGGACGCCCACTGGCTCTTCCGGATACCGCGGGAGGCAGGAGAGGAAGGGCAGGAGGGAGCGGAGATAAATGTTACGTGGCACCGCACGTACTGGGACGAGATATGGCACAAGATGGACGTCTCGGCCGGGACGAACGACGGGGTGGCGCTGTTGGCGCTGCGTCCGCTGTTCGAAGCCCTGGGGCCGCTGATGACCACGTTTACCGGGAGCCGGTCCAGGCCCGCCACCTCGGCCGTACACGATCTGCTGCGGTTGTGGCTGGAGGGCGGGTCGGGAATGACGGTGGAAGAGATCTCGGCGGCCTACGACGGGATCGGCGCGGCCTTCACCTTCCTCTCGCCGCACGATCTGGTCACCTGGCGCCTCGGTCCGCTGCTGACCGCGCTGCTCGACCGTGACCTGCCGCGGCTGCGTCCGGATGACGCCCGGTTCGTCGTGGCCGTGCTGGTGGACGACTCACCCTCCGAGTTGAGGCATCACATCCTGGACCATGTCCGAACCCACTTCACCGAGGTGTTCGGCCGCCCCCACCGCTGACACCGCCCTTTGACGCCCGCTGACATCGACCCTTGACGCCCGCCGTCATCCCGTACGCATAGGCTGGTGCGATGCAGGAGCAGTACCGGACTCTCGCGCGCGAGGGCGTTCACGAGATCGAGATCAGCAGGTCGCGCTTCATCTGCGCGCTCGCACCCGTCGCGGACGAGGCCGCCGCCCAGGACTTCATCGCGCGCGTCCGCAAGGAGCACCCCACCGCCCGGCACAACTGCTACGCGTACGTCATCGGTGCCCAGGGCGGCATCCAGAAGGCGAGCGACGACGGTGAGCCGGGCGGGACGGCGGGCGTGCCCATGCTCCAGATGCTGGTGCGGCGCGAGGTCCGCTACGCCGCCGCGGTCGTCACCCGCTATTTCGGCGGGATCAAGCTGGGGGCCGGCGGCCTCATCCGCGCGTACGGAGGCGTGGTCGGCGAGGCGCTCGACGCGCTCGGCACCGTCACCCGGCAGCGCTACCGGCTGGTCACCGTCACCGTCGACCACCAGCGGGCCGGGCGGGTGGAGAACGACCTGCGCACGTCCGGGCGTGCGGTGCGCGAGGTGACGTACGGCGCGGACGTACGGATCGAGGTCGGGCTGCCGGAGGCGGACCTGGACGCCTTCCGCGCCTGGCTGGCCGATGTGACGGCCGGTACGGCCCGGTGGGAGCTGGGCGGCGAGGCGTACGGGGAGATGTAACGGCCCGGGGGCCATGCGTCACGAGGCTGCGCGCCCCACGAGATTCTCCGCCGACGACCGGGGTCTCATCCGCGCTCGCGGAGGTACGCCTCCAGCTCGGCGGCCCCGGTCAGCATCGCCCGCGCACGGGCGGACAGCCGGCCGTGCCAGTCGCACAGTGCGGCCTCCAGCGGTTCCAGCCCACCGGCGGTACGCACCTGGGCGAGCAGCGGGGCGATCTGCTCCAGCAGGTAACCGCCCCGCCTGAGCTGGTGGGCCAGCCGGGCATCCCGTACGTCGGCCTCGTCGTAGACGCGGTACCCGGTCATCGGGTCGCGGCGCGGGCGCACCAGCCCGGCGCGCTCCCATTTGCGCAGCGTCGCGGGCCGGATTCCCAGTTGCTCCGCCAGTGGTCCGATGAATGTGCCGTTGGCCGTGCCGCCGGGCCCGGACGCCACGGCCGGCCCGGAGCCCACGGCCCGCCCGGACGCCGCCGCGTCGGATGCGGACGACGCCGTGGCGGGCGTCAGGTCGCCCAGGGCGCGCTCCACGGCCTGAAGGGTCCGCCGGTCCTCCAGGAGCTGGGCGTGGCTCTCGTCGATGAGAAGGAACGCCTCGTCGGTCGCACCCCGGTTCACGGCCCGCATGATCGACGTCGCCGTCTGATGGCTGTGCGCGGGCACCAGGGCGAGGAACGCGCTCAGCGCCCGCGCGTGCAGCGGCGTGTAGGTGCGGTAACCGTGGGGTGTGCGACCGGCGGCCGGAAGGATGCCCGCCTCTTCGTAATTCCTGATGGCCTGCGTCGACAGGCCGTGCCCGCGTGCGAGATCGACCGGCCTGAGCTGCCCACCGTTTTGAAGGTTACGACCCATGGTCCTGACCATATCCCGGGTGGTTTCGCGGAAGGTCTCAACCGTGAGTTCAACGATACCGTTGAAGGCATGGTTACAGGCATCAGGGACATCGAAGACGCCGCCCATGCCGTCGAGGCCGCTGCCGTCATGGAACTGCTTCCGGCCCGGCCCCGGCTGCTCGCCCTGGGCGAGCCCACCCACGGCGAGGACACGCTGCTCGACCTGCGCAACGAGCTGTTCCGGCAGCTCGTCGAGGAGGAGGGCTACCGGACGATCGCGATCGAAAGCGACTGCATGACGGGCCTGGTCGTGGACGACTACGTCACGTTGGGAACGGGCACCCTGGAGGAGGCCATGGAGTACGGCTTCAGCCACGGCTGGGGCGCGTATGCGGGCAACCGCGAACTCGTGCGCTGGATACGCGCCTACAACGACAGCCGGCCCGCCTCCGAGCAGCTCCGCTTCGCCGGTTTCGACGGCCCACTGGAGATCACCGGCGCCGCGAGCCCCCGGCAGGCCCTCACCGCACTCCACGACTACCTCGCGGCCCGGGTGGACGCGGACCTGCTCCCCTGCACCGCGGAAACCCTCGACCGCCTGCTCGGCCCCGACGACCGGTGGACCGACCCCGCCGCGATGACGGACCCGGCCCGGTCCGCGGGACGGTCGGCCGAGGCCAGGGAGCTGCGGCTGCTCGCCGACGATCTCGTGGCACTGCTCGACGCGCAGGCGCCCCGCCTGTTCACGGCGACCTCGCGGGAGGGCTGGGACCGGGCGCGCCTGTACGGGCGCACCGCGACCGGCCTGCTGCGCTACCACTACTGGATGGCCGACACCTCACCGGCCCGCATGACCTGGCTGGTGACCCTGCGGGACCAGATGATGGCCGACAACCTCTTCGCCCTCGCCGAACGGGGCCCGGCGCTGATCCACGCCCACAACGGCCATCTCCAACGCCACAAGAGCACGATGCGCATGTGGGACCAGCCGCTGCTGAAGTGGTGGAGCGCCGGCGCGATCGTGAGCGCCCACTTGGGCGAGGGGTACGCCTTCCTGGCCACGGGCCTCGGTACGATCCGCCACCAGGGAGTGGACACCCCGCCCCCGGACACCGTCGAAGGACTTCTGTACGCGCTGCCGGAGGACCGCCACCTGGTCGATACCCACCGGCTGGCCGCCGCCCTCGGCGACACACGTCCCGCTCCCCGTGTGTCCCCCTACTACGGCTATGCCCCGTTGGACCCGGCCCACTTGACGGGAGTCGACGGGATCGCCTTCGTCAAGGACGTCCCGAAGGACGTTCCGAAAGACGTCCCGTGACATCGACGCCCCACGCTCCCTGACGGGGCCGACAGCCGACAGCCGACAGCCGACGGGCCGACCGGGTCAAGGCCGCTGCCCGGCCGGTCCGTCCGGATCGCGTACCGCGTCCGCCGGCGCCATCCGCAGCACCGGCGCCGGCCCCTCCGGGCGCCGCCCGGGGAGCGTGATCCGCGTACCGTGCGCAGTGGCGGTCCACGGCAGGGCGCCGTGCACGCCGAGCAGTGAGACCGTGGCGTCCGCGGCCAGGCGTACGTCGATGTCCACGTCCTCGCCCCCGGGCTCCCCGAGGACGATCCCGTACACCGCCTCCCGTCCCTTGGTGTAGCGGACCGGGACGCCCCGGGTCGTGACGCCCCTGGCCCGGTGCCAGGGGCGGGTGGCGCGGACGGCCTCCTCATGGGTGCGCAGCCACCGGCCCAGCGCGAGCAGGCGTTCCTCCTGCTCCGGCGGGATGTGTCCGGCTCCGTCCGGGCCGACGTTGATCAGCAGGTTGCCGCCGGCCGCGACGATGCCGGCGAACAGGTGGATGAGTTCGGCGGAGCCGAGGTAACTGGCGTCGCTCTCCATACGGTTGTAGCCGAACGACGTGCCGATGCCCCGGCACGCCTCCCACTTGCGGTCGGCGGGCCCGTCGGTGCGGGCGTACTCCAGGGTGACGAAGTCCGCCCGCAGCCCGCCGTCATGCTGGCGCGGGTCGAAGCGGTCGTTGACCACGCCGTCCGGCACCTGTTCCGCGTACGTCTCCAGCAGCGCGTCCGCGTCCGGGTTGGGCAGGAAGCCGTAGTCGTTCCACAGGACGGCGGGCCGGTAGCGCCGGATGAGCTCCCGCCAGTGGGCGTCGGTGTAGGCGGCGTACTCCTCACCGCGCGGCAGCGCGGCCAGCAGGCTCTCGCCGTCGGTGACGGGGATGCCGCCGAAGGTCCAGTCCATGCCCTCGCTGTAGTACGTGCCGAAGCGGATGCCACGCTCCCGTACCGCCGCGGCCAGCTCGCCCACCACGTCCCGCGTCACCTGCCAGCGGGCGCGGCGCGGGTTGGGGTGGCCGCTGGGCCACAGCAGGAAGCCGTCCTCGGTCTTGGTGGTGAGGACGACATACCCGGCGCCCGCGCGCGAGAACAGCTCCGCCCACGGTTCGGGGTCCCAGCCGGGGACCGACACGGTACGGAATTCCTCCGCGAAGGCGGCGTACGGGCGGTTCCCGTAGTGCTCGGCGTGGAAGCGGGCGGTCTCGCTGCCGGGTACGGCGAGGGTGTTCTGGTACATCTCGGCGTACGGCAGGGTGCGCCAGATCTGCTCCTGGCGCCACTTGGGCAGGTCGGTGCCGAGCCCGGGCGCGAGGTCGTCGATCAGGTGGACGGGGGCGAAGGCGGGGATGGCGGCCGGGTTCCAGTGGATGAAGACGCCCAGTTTCGCTTCGTCGAACCACGAAGGGACCGGTGAGGGGGACATGGGTGACCTCCTGAGCCAGGAAACCTGAACGTCTCACTCTTCATGGGGAGGGACGCACGAGGACCTGTCGGAAGTTGACACAGTTGTCATCCTGCGTTGACGGAGCGCGTGGTGACGTGATGTTTCCTTGATGCGGAGCGGGAGAATCCGCTCCAGAGCCCTCACCGCAGGTGTTACACACGTCGGACGCGTCACGGACATCACGGACGTCGCAGAGACGCAGAGGGCCGCAGAGCCGCAGCAGCAAGCCAGGAGGATATTTCGTGTCGGAACGTCAGGTGCCCGCACCGGTGCCCGAGCCAGGACCGGTACCGGCGGCGGTGCCGGGTGGGGTCGATGGGACCGGCGCGCCGGAAGTGCTGGCGCAGGAGCGCCGATTGCACCGGGACCTGGGGTTCTGGGGCCTGACGGCGATCGGGTTCTCCAACATCGTCGGCTCCGGCTGGCTGTTCGCGGCCCTGTACGCCGCACAGACCGCGGGCCCCGCCGCCCTGCTGTCCTGGATCGGGGCGGGCCTGCTGTGCGCGCTGGTCGCCCTGGTCATGATCGAGCTGGGGGCGTCCCGCCCGGAGGGCGGAGGCACCGTCCGCTGGCCGCTCCAGGCCAGCGGACGCCTGGTCGGCACGCTCGTCGGCTGGTCGGTGCTGCTGTCGGTGGGTGGCACCGCGGCCGAGATCAGCGCGATCATGCAGTACGCCGCGCACTACCTGCCCGGCATCTACGACGGCGGCACGCTGACGGCCGGCGGGCTGGCCCTGGCCGCCGGGCTGAGCGTGCTGCTGACGGCGCTCAACTGGTTCGCGGTGCGCCTGTTCGCACGGCTGAACAACCTGATCTCGATCTTCAAGATCGCCGTACCGCTGGTCACCGTCATCGCCCTGTTCGCCTCCGGGTGGCACTCCGGACGGCTGACGGACCACGGCGGATTCGCCCCGTACGGCTACGCGGCCTGTCTGACCGCGCTGGCCGGCGGCGGCATCGTCTACTCCGTCAACGGCTTCCAGGCACCGCTGGACTTCTCGGGCGAGACCCGCAACCCCCGCCGGTCCATCCCCGCCGCGGTCCTGGCGGGCATCGGCCTGGCCGTACTGATGTACCTGGCGCTGCAACTGGCCTTCCTTTTCACCGTGCCCGACGACCTCCTCGGCGGCGGCTGGCACGGCGTCTCCTTCGAGTCGCCCTTCGGGCAGCTCGCACTGATCCTCAACCTGCACTGGCTCTCCGGACTGCTCTACGCGGACGCGGTGCTCTCCCCGGGCGGCTCGGCGTACGTGGGCGTCGCGATCAACGCCCGGCACACCTACGCGCTCGCCAAGAACGGCACCATCCCGCGGTTCTTCATGGCGGTGAACGAACGGTTCGGCGTGCCGCGCCGGGCTCTGGCGGTCAACCTCGCCGTCATCGTGGTCTTCCTGCTGCCGTTCGGGGGCTGGCAGGAGATCGTCAGCGTCATGGGGGACATGTATCTGCTGATTTACGCAGCCTCGGCGGTCGCCGTCGCGGTCTTCCGCGCCGAGCCGGGCGGCACCGCCGGCTGGGTGCCGGGGCTGCGCTGGATCGCGCCGGTCAGCTTCGTGGTGGCGAGCGAGTTCGTCTACTGGTCCGGCTGGCACGACCTGCGGCTGGCCCTGCCGCTCGTCCTCGGCGGCCTGCTGCTCTTCGCCGTCATGCGGCGCACCGGTGAACCGGGGGTGCCGGGCGTGCCGGGCGGCCGGACCGGCGGCGCCGGCCAGGCCGGTCCCGGACCGACCGGCGCCGGCCGGTGGCGCCCCCTCGTCGCCGAGCTGCGTACCGGCGCCTGGCTGGTGGTGTACCTGGCGGCGCTGACCGTCCTGTCCTGGCTGGGCACCTTCAAGGGCTCCGGGCGGCTGCCCGCCCCGTACGACTCGCTCACCGTGGCGGCCGTCGCCCTGGCGGTCTTCTTCTGGGCGGTACGGGCAGGTGTCGCCCACCGCACGGCGGCGCGGGCCGGCCGGTCATCCGGTCCGGAATGAAGACGCTGATCGAAACCGGTGCGCCCCCGCCGATGTCGTAGATCGCGAAGACCATGTTCCGCGGCGGTTCACGGCTGCCCACGATCGATCCAGGAGCACCGCATGACGGCCCCGGAAGACCACATACGCCACATCGGACAGATCGCCGTCCCCTGCCAGGTGGGCCCTTACTTCTCCACCTCTGCGACCGATCCCGTGGCGCTTGGTGAATACGCGGCCTCCGTCGGCCGGGAACCGGCCGCCGAAGAGCACCGGGCACTGGTGCGGCTCGGTACGGACCGGGGCTACGAGTTGTGCGTCAGCCCGGAGGCGCCGTGGAGGCCGTACTCCTCGACGACGACGAGCCGTCGCGGTATGTGAACACCTCGGCCGACGTCTTCGCCCGGTCACTTTTCCTCCTGGACGAAGCGCTGCGCGTCATCCTCGGCACCGGCCGGCCGCAGGTCGCGGCGGAGGCGTTCGCGGACGCGGAGCGGTGGTTGCCCGCCCTGGACCCGACGGCCTTCGCCGATCGCGAGAGCTGGTGGCCGCTCGTCCTGGAGGACATCCGCGACACGGCCGGCGGTTCGCGGTACGCCACCTTCGAGTGCGCCGGAGCCAACGTAAGGGCCAGTCCTGATAACCGGCCCTTTCCGATGGGGCCTGCTAATCGAGCGGCGCAACGGCCCGGCGCAGGGCAGTATGTACGGGTCCGGGCGGGCCGGCCAGGGAGAGTGCGGCTGCCCGAGCCCCCAATCCGCGTCACCAGCAGGCACCTTGGCAGGTGTCGCGCCGGGGCGCCCGGACCCGTACGGATCAACAGGGAACCCAGGAGAGCCGGTATGCCGCAAGACCTGTCCAGCCACCAGCCGACCGCCGCCGGCTCCCCGCCGCCCGCGGACCGCCACGACACCATCCAGGTCCGCGGGGCCCGGGAGAACAACCTGGCAGACGTCTCCCTGGACATCCCCAAACGCCGGCTCACGGTCTTCACCGGGGTCTCCGGATCCGGGAAGTCCTCGCTGGTGTTCGGTACCATCGCCGCGGAGTCGCAGCGGCTGATCAACGAGACGTACACGGCCTTCATCCAGTCGTTCATGCCCAGCCTCGGCCGGCCGGATGTGGACCAACTGCGCAATCTGAGCGCGGCCATCGTCGTGGATCAGGAGCGGATGGGCGCCAACTCCCGTTCCACCGTCGGTACGGCGACCGACGCGTACACGATGCTGCGGATCGTCTTCAGCCGGATCGGTACCCCTTACATAGGGACCTCCAGCGCCTTCAGCTTCAACAGCGCCGAGGGGATGTGCCCCGACTGCGAGGGCCTCGGACAGAAATCGAAGATCGATGTCGATCAGCTACTGGACCGCGAACTCTCGCTCAACGAAGGGGCCATCACCGTACCGGGGTTCGCCGTCGGCTCCTGGCAGTGGCAGGTGATGGCCCACTCCGGCTTCTACGACCCGGACAAGAAGCTCAAGGACTTCACCCCCGCCGAATGGGAGGACCTGCTCCACAAGCCGTCCGTCAAGGTCAGCGTCGGTACGCACAACCTCACGTACGAGGGACTGGTCCTGAAGATCCAGCGGACCTTCCTGGCCAAGGACCGGGACGCGATGCAGTCCCACGTGCGGGCGTTCGTGGACCGGGCCGTGGTCTTCGCCGACTGCCCTTCCTGCGGGGGTACCCGGCTGAGCCCCGCCGCACTGTCCTCCACGATCAACGGCGTCAACATCGCCCAGTGCTCGGCGATGCAGATCAGCGACCTGGCCGGCTTCGTCCACGGCCTCGACGATCCCTCCGTGGCGCCGCTGCTGGAGGCACTGCGCCACACCCTGGATTCGCTGGTCGAGATCGGCCTGGGCTATCTGAGCCTGGACCGCCCCTCCTCGACCCTCTCCGGCGGCGAGGCCCAGCGGGTCAAGATGGTGCGCCACCTCGGCTCCAGCCTGACGGACGTCACGTACGTCTTCGACGAACCCACCATCGGGCTGCATCCGCACGACATCCAGCGGATGAACGACCTGCTGCTGCGGCTGCGCGACAAGGGCAACACGGTACTGGTGGTCGAGCACAAGCCCGAGGTCATCGCCATCGCCGACCACGTCGTCGACCTCGGGCCCGGCGCGGGCACCGCCGGCGGCCGGGTCTGCTACACCGGCGACGTGGCCGGACTGCGCGCCTCCGGGACGCTGACCGGGCGCCACCTGGAGCACCGCGCCCGGCTGCGCGGGACGGTCCGTACGCCCACCGGTCACCTGAAGATCAGGGGCGCCAGGCAGCACAACCTGAAGAACGTCGACGTCGACATCCCGCTGGGCGTGCTGACCGTGGTCACCGGCGTCGCCGGGTCCGGCAAGAGCTCGCTGATCCACGGCAACGTCTCGGGCCGGGACGGTGTGGTCGTCGCCGACCAGTCCCCGATACGCGGCTCGCGCCGCAGCAACCCGGCCACCTACACCGGTCTGCTGAACCCGATCCGTACCGCCTTCGCCAAGGCCAACGGCGTCAAGGCGGCCCTGTTCAGCGCCAACTCCGAGGGTGCCTGCCCGCACTGCAACGGCATCGGGCTGGTCTACACCGACCTCGCCATGATGGCCGGGGTCGCCTCGGTCTGCGAGAAGTGCGAGGGCCGGCGCTTCACCCCCGAGGTGCTCACCTACACACTGCGCGGCAAGAACATCAGCGAGGTGCTGGGCATGTCGGTGGCGCAGGCGCACGAGTTCTTCCCCGCCGGCCAGGCGCACGCCATCCTGGGCCGGCTCTCGGACGTGGGCCTGAGCTATCTGCGCCTGGGCCAGCCGCTGAACACCCTCTCCGGTGGCGAACGGCAGCGCCTCAAGCTCGCCATCCACATGGCGGAGCGGTCCGCCACCTACGTGCTGGACGAGCCGACCACCGGCCTGCACATGGCGGACGTGGACAAGCTGCTCGCCCTGCTGGACCGGCTGGTCGACGACGGGAACTCGGTCGTCGTCATCGAGCACCACCAGGCCGTCATGGCGCACGCCGACCGGATCATCGACCTCGGACCGGGCGGCGGCCACGACGGCGGCCGGGTCGTCTTCACCGGCACCCCGGCCGACCTCGTCTCGCACGGGGACACGCTCACCGCCCGGCATCTGCGGGAGTACGTGAGCGGGACCGGCGGCGACGCATAGCCGGACCAGGGCGGGGCGGGGCGGGCCGCGTACAGCCGGCCCGCCCCGCCCCGGTGCTCACCTGCGCCTGTGTGAGCAGAGGGCCTCCTGCCTCATACGGTGATGCGGATCACTCCGCCCGGTCACCTGGCCACCCGGCCGCGGCCGAAAGGGCCCGTTTCCGGCTCGTCGCCGACCGGCAGCACCTCCGTTCGACCGTTCACTCGTTCGACCGGCTTCCGGCGGAGAAGGCACACTGAGGTCGGTGATGGGTACGGTGCCCATCGGCGCCGGCGTGGTCGGTGCTGGGAACGGTGCCGGTGCTGGTGCCGTTGTGGGAGTGTGAGCGGAGAAATGGTGGACATGCGGGCCGGAGCGGTGCTGTGAGGATTCTGCACACCTCCGACTGGCATCTGGGGCGGGCCTTTCACCGGGTGAACATGCTGCCCGCGCAGCGGGCGTTCCTCGATCATCTGGTCGCCACCGTCCAGGAGCGTGAGGTCGAGGCCGTGGTCGTGGCCGGGGACGTCTACGACCGGGCCGTACCGCCGCTGGCCGCCGTCGAACTTTTCGACGAGGCGCTCCACCGCCTCGCCGGCCTCGGCGTCCCCACCGTCATGATCTCCGGCAACCACGACTCCGCCCGCCGGCTGGGCGTCGGGTCCGGACTCATGGAGAAGGCCGGCGTCCACCTGCGGACCGACCCGGCGGGCTGCGCCGTGCCCGTCGTGCTGGACGACGCGCACGGCGAGGTCGCGCTGTACGGCCTGCCGTACCTGGAGCCCGCCATGGTCCGTGCGGAACTCGGCGCGGAGAAGGCCGACCACGCCGCGGTGCTGGGCGCTGCCATGGAGCGCGTACGGGCCGATCTGGCGAGCCGCCCGGCGGGGACCCGGTCGGTGGTGCTCGCGCACGCCTTCGTGACCGGCGGCGCTCCCAGCGACAGCGAGCGGGACATCACCGTCGGCGGTGTCGCCTCCGTGCCGGCGGCCGTCTTCGACGGCGTGGACTACGTGGCGCTCGGCCATCTGCACGGCTGCCAGACGATCAACGACCGGGTCCGCTACTCCGGCTCCCCGCTCGCGTACTCCTTCTCCGAGGTCCACCACCGCAAGTCGATGTGGCTCATCGACCTCGGGCCCGGCGGCGAGGTGGGCGCCGAGCGGCTGGACTGCCCGGTGCCCCGGCCGCTGGCCCGCGTCCGCGGTCGGCTGGCGGACCTGCTGAAGGACCCGGACCTGGCCCGGCACGAGGACGCGTGGGTGGAGGCGACCCTCACCGACGCCGCCCGCCCGCACGAGCCAATGGCCCGGCTGGCGGCGCGCTTCCCGCACATCCTCAGCCTCGCCTTCGACCCCGAGGAGGGCCCCGCGCGCTCCCTGGCCTCCTACGCGCAGCGGCTGCGCGGACGCAGCGACCAGGAGATCGCCGAGGACTTCGTGGAACACGTACGGGCCGGGCGCGCGGCCGACGAGGAGGAGCGGGCGGTGCTGCGGTCGGCCATCGAGGACGTACGGGCCGGCGACGCGGTGCGCGAGGTGGCGCGATGAGGCTGCACCGGCTGTCCGTCACGGCCTTCGGCCCGTTCGCCCGGACCCAGACCATCGACTTCGACCGCCTTTCGCGCGGCGGCCTTTTCCTCCTCCACGGACCGACGGGCGCGGGCAAGACCTCCGTCCTGGACGCGGTCTGCTTCGCGCTGTACGGGTCGGTGCCGGGCGCCCGGCAGGGCGGGCAGGCGCTGCGCAGCGACCTGGCCGACCCCTGGACGCCCACCGAGGTCGTCCTCGAACTGACCGTGGCCGGGCGGCGGTTGGAGATCACCCGGCTGCCGGAGCAGCCGCGCCCCAAGAAGCGGGGGAGCGGTACGACGCGGGAGAAGGCGCAGAGCCGGCTGCGGGAGTACGTCGTGGGGGAGGGGGCGGAAGGAGAGGGAACGGGGGGCGCCGGGAGCAACGGGAACTCCCAGAACTCCGAGGGCGCTGGAGACTCCGGGGGCTTCGGGGACGCGGACGTGGCCGGGCGGCCTCCCGGCGGGCGGTGGAAGGCGCTCAGCCGGTCGCATCAGGAGATCGGTGAGGAGATCAGCCAGCTCCTGGGCATGAGCAAGGAGCAGTTCTGCCAGGTCGTCCTGCTGCCGCAGGGGGACTTCGCGCGCTTCCTGCGCGCCGACGCCGAGGCCCGCGCCCGCCTGCTGGGCCGGCTCTTCGACACCCGGCGCTTCGCCGCGTTGGAGGAGGAACTGGCGGCGCGACGCAAGGCCGCGGCGGACCGGGTCGCCGCCGGTGACGAGCGGCTGCTCGCGCTCGCCCACCGGATGGCGCAGGCCGCCGGGGCGAGCGCCGATCTGGCCGGTCCGACGGTGCATGGGTCACCGGGTCCCGATACGTCAGGTTTCGATTCCCCGGGTTCCGGTCCGTCGGTCACCGGGCCGCGGGCCACGGCGGCGAAGCGTACGGCCACGGGCGCCGCCGCGGTCGCGGAGCGTACAGCCGGGGCATCCAGGACATTCGGAACAGCCGGGACGGCCGGGACAGCCGTACCGGCTCAGGCTTCCGCGCCCCGCGCCGCCGTCGGCTCCCGGACGACAGCCCGCGCCGCCGGCTCCCGGACCGCTGCCGCCCCGCACCCCGCCGATGCGCCCGCCCTAGACGTACCCGCCCCCGGCGAACCCGGCTTCGCCGAGGCCGTACTGATCCGGGCGGCCGTGGCCAGGGCGGGCGCGCGGGAGCGGCTGGACATCGCCGCCTCGGCCCTGGCGCTGGCCGAAGCGGACCAGACCACGGCGGCCGGGCGGCTGGAGGAGGCCCGCGAGCGTGCCCGTCTCCAGGAGCGGTACGAGCGGGCCCGCCACCGTGCCGCCGCACTCGACGCGCAGGCCGGCGAGCGGGAGAGCGTCCGTACCCAACTGGAGCGGGCCCGCGCGGCGGCGGACGTCGCCCCCGCGCTGGCCCTGCGCGACGCCGCCTGGCGTGAGCACGACGCGGCGCAGACCGCCGAGCGCCGTTGCCGGTCCGTGCTGCCCCCCGACCTCGCCGACGCGGAGGGCGACCGGCTCGCCGAACGGGAACGGCGGGTACGGCAGGATCTGGGCTCGCTGGAGGCGGCCCGCCGCGCGGAGCGCCGGGCGCAGGACATCGAGAGCGAGCGCGCCGCCATCGAACGGGAGGCGCGCGCCGACGAGCAGGCCCTCCTGGACGCCACCGAATGGCTGGCCGGCTGGGACGCCGTCCGCCGCGACCACCAGCGGCGCATCGAGGCGGCACAGGAAGCCGCCACCCGCGCCGAACACCTCGGCGCGCAGATCGAGCCGGCCGAACGGCGCCTGGAGGCCGCCCGCCGACGGGACCGGGTCTTGGACCAGGTACGCGACGCGGAACAGGAACTGCTGCGGGCCAGGGAGCGGGCCGCCGCCGCCCACGAGCACTGGCTGGACCTGAAGGACCGCAGGCTGCGCGGCATCGCCGCCGAACTGGCCGCGGGGCTCAGGGACGGACAGGCGTGCGCGGTGTGCGGGGCCACCGAGCACCCGGCGCCGGCCCGTGCGGGCGCCGGTCATGTGGGCCGGGACACCGAGGAACGGGCGCTGGAGGCCTACCGTACGGCCGAGGAGGCGCGGCAGAAGGCCGACGCCGCCCTCCAGGGGCTCAAGGAGGAGCTGGCCGGCGCGCTCGCCGGTGCCGGGGAGGCATCCGTTGGTGAACTCGCCCGTACGGCCACGGAGCTGCGGGACTCCTACGCCCGCGCGCACGCCGAGGGAGCGGGCCTGCACGCCGCCCGCGAGGCGCTGGCCCGCGCCGAGCGGGAGTACGAGCAGCGCCGGGAGGACCAGCGGCGGATCGAACGCCGGACCGCGGCCCGTACCTCCCACCGCGAGGCGCTGGACCGTGAACAGGCCGCGCTGGAGGCCGAGTTGAGGCTCGCCAGGGACGGCTGCGCCAGCGTGGCCGAACGGGCCGGGCGGCTGGAGCGCCAGGTCGCGCTGCTCGCCGCCGCCGCCGAGGCGGCCCGTACCGCGCAGGCGTGTGCCCAGCGGCTCAAGGAGACCGACGCACAGCTCTCCGACGCGTCCTTCCGCGCCGGGTTCGACACCCCCGGCGCGGCGGCCGGGGCACTGCTGGACGACGCGCGGTGGCGCGCCCTGCAACAGCGGCTCGACCAGTGGCAGGCCGAGGCCGCCACGGTCGCCGCCGAACTGGCCGACCCGCAGCTCCGCGCCGCCGCGGCGCTGCCGCCCGCGCAGCCGGAACGGGCCCGCGCCGCGCTGGAGGACGCCGGCCACCGGCTGCGCGCCGCCGCCACGGCACACTCCGCGGCCGGCGAGCGCTGCGCCGAACTGGACCGGCTCTCCGCGCGGGCCCAGCACGACGCCCGCGAACTGGCCCCGCTGCGCGCGGAGTACGAGCGCATCGCCCGGCTGTCCTCGCTCGCGGCCGGCACCTCCGCCGAGAACGAGCGGCGGATGCGCCTGGAGTCCTACGTCCTGGCGGCCCGCCTGGAACAGGTCGCCGCCGCCGCCAGCGCCCGTCTGCACCGTATGTCCTCCGGGCGCTACACCCTCGTCCACTCCGACGAGCGCACCGGCGGCACCCGCCGCTCGGGCCTGGGCCTGCATGTCATCGACGCCTGGACCGGCCACGAGCGCGACACCGCCAGCCTCTCCGGGGGCGAGACCTTCTTCGCGTCGCTGGCGCTGGCGCTGGGTCTCGCGGACGTCGTCACGGACGAGGCGGGCGGCACCCGCCTGGACACCCTCTTCATCGACGAGGGCTTCGGCAGCCTCGACGAACAGACCCTGGACGAGGTCCTGGACGTGCTGGACTCGCTGCGCGAACGGGACCGCAGCGTCGGCATCGTCAGCCATGTCGCCGACCTGCGCCGGCGCATCCCCGCCCAGTTGGAGATCGTCAAGGAGCGGTCGGGCTCCTCCGTACGGCACCGGGCGGACGCGTAAGGGTACCAAGGTTCACGCACGGTGGCGGGCGGCTGGATCGCGCCCGGCGACGTGCTGGGCGACCGTAGCCGGGCGGCGTCGGACTCCTCGTACGCCGACGGCGGTCACGGGCTGAGCGGGCGGCGCGGCAGCGGCGAGGAGTAGACGACGCTGGTCGTCACCGAGCCCAGGGCACCGATCCGCCCGGACACCTCCTCCAGGTGCTTCATCGACCGTGCGGCGACCTTCATCACGAAGCAGTCGTCGCCCGTGACATGGTGCGCCTCCAGGATCTCCGGTGTGGTCTCCAACAGGTCGTGGAACGGCTTGTAGTTGCCGTTCGGGTAGCGCAGCCGTACGAAGGCCAGCACCGACAGCCCGATGCCCTCCGGCTCGACCACCGCCGCGTACCCGGATATCACCCCCGCCTCCTCCATGCGCCGCACCCGCTCCGTGACCGCGCTCGCGGACATGTTCACGGCCCGCGCCAGCTCGGCGTAGCCGGCGCGTCCGTTGCTCTGGAGGACGTCGAGGATGCGCCAGTCGGTGGCATCCGGGGAATAGTCGGTCATGATGGCTGTCTAGCAGTGGAATCCCTGGCGGATCAAGCGTTTCCCCGGTGAACATCACTTCTCGGCCAGGGTGGACGTTCGTAGATTGTTTGCCATGACCACGAACACCTATGACCCCGTCCCCGCTCCTGCCGCTGCCGCCGGCCCTGTCCTGGCCGTTTCGCCGGCCGCCCCCGCCGACGCGGCGGCGTACTTCGCCGCACGCCTGGCCTTCCACACCGACGTCGCCGACGTGCACACCGCGCTCACGGCCGGTGCCGGCGACCCCGGCTTCGTCCTCGTGGACTCCCGCAGCGCCCGGTCCTGGGACCAGGGCCACGTCCCCGGCGCCCGGCACCTGCCGACCGCACTCATACCGGAGCTGGCCGGCAGGACTCTGGACCCGTCCGTTCCCGTCGTCGTGTACTGCTGGGGCCCGGGCTGCGACGGCGCCACCCGCGCGGCCCTCGCCCTGTCCCGACTCGGCTACCGGGTCAAGGAGATGCTCGGCGGCTTCGAGTACTGGGTCCGGGAGGGGTACGAGGTCGAGACCAGGCAGGGCAGCGTGCGGCACCCGGCCGACCCTCTGACGGCACCGGTCGACACGGACGGCTGCGGCTGCTGAGCGGCTTGGGTGACGTTTCCTGCTGATACGCGCTGAGGGTAGTCCTCGTGCTCAGCCTGCCCACCAGGTCGGCTCGGTGCGTTCAACTCCGGGGTGGGTGGCGGCGGATGGAGCGGTCCAGCCCCCTTCATCGGATCCGCGGACGCTTCTGCTTCAGCGCCCCCCGCGCCGCGCCAGGCAGCGCACGATCGCGGCTCCGGCCAGGAGGCCGCCCGTCAGCGGTAGGAGGACGTTCACCCAGGGATCGCGGATGGGCTTGTACGTGGTCCTGCCCTCTTTGATCTCGATGAAGCCCAGCGGCTTTGCTTCGACCCCGCCGCCGACCAAGCCGTCCTCACCGGCAGCCTGGCCGGTGTTGCCGCCGAAGCCGAACCCGATGCGCGCCACGGGGATCACCGTGACGTCCTGGCTCACGACGGGCTCACCGAACACGACGGTGCCGGGAGCCCGGCGGCCGAGCTTGCCGGCCAGTTGTTCCAGCAGATCGGCAGTGGCCTGGTCCGCCGTCCTCGCTTCCAGCGATGCGTGCTCAGAGGCGGTCATCGGGGGCCGCCCTCGGCGGCCGGGCGTTCGGCTCGGCTCAGAAGGCCGGTGGCGGCCAGGGAGGCCATGCGAATCTCGGCAAAAGCGAAGCAGTTCACCGTGGTGAGGATACACACGTCCGAGGTCAGCACGGGAGATCGTCAACCAGGCCGTGCCCCAGCCGCGAAACCGGCTCCGAGGAGACCGGCTCCGAGGACACCGGATCCGAGCATCGGCCGAGGAACTTCACCAAGGCGCCTAGACTTTGGCGGGTGTCTGGTTCAGATGTCTGCGGAGTGCCCGTCACCGACTCCCTGCGCCGGGTGCCTCATCCGCTCCTCGGCCGTACGGCACTGGTCACCGGTGCGAGCCGGCGGGCCGGCATCGGGTACGCCGTTGCCCGGCGGCTGGCCGCGTACGGCGCGAGCGTCTATCTGCACCACCACGTGCTGCACGACGCGGCCCAGCCGTGGGGAGCCGACCCGGCAGGCCCCGAGGCGGTGGCCGAGGGCGTACGTGAACTCCTCGCGCCCGGCGCGGCCCTGGCGCACGGTCCGGCCGATCTCACCGCGGCCGACGCGCCCGCCCGGCTCGTCACCACCGCGGCCCGCGCGCTGGGCGGCCGGCTGGACATCCTCGTCGCCAATCACGCGCTCAGCGGCCGTGACGGCACCCTGGACGCGGTCGACGCGGACATGCTCGACGCCCACTGGGCGGCCGACGCCCGCTCCGTGATCCTGCTCGTGCAGGCGTACGCCAAGTTGCGCGGGCCGGAGCGGCGAGCTGGCGGCCGGGTCGTCATGCTCACCTCCGGCCAGGACCTGGGCGGAGGCATGCCCGAGGAGATCGCCTACGCCCTGGCCAAGGGTGCCCTGGCATCCGTCACCCGGACCCTTGCCACCGCCCTCGCGGACCTCGGGGTGACGGTCAACACCGTCAACCCGGGGCCGGTGGACACCGGTTACGCCGACGAGCAGACGCGTGAGCGGGTCGCGGGGCGTTTTCCCGGCGGGCGGTGGGGCGTACCCGATGACCCGGCACGCCTGATCGCCTGGCTCAGTACGGACGAGGCCGGGTGGATCACCGGCCAGGTCATCAACTCGGAGGGCGGTTTCCGGCGTTGACCGGGCGCCCACGTGGACACACGGCGCCCATGTGGACACACCGGCCCTGTTACGCGGCGGGTGACGTCCGGGACGCCGGTACGCCCGCGTACTCGTACGCGTACAAGCTGTCGCCGTCCACGGTCCGTACGCCCGTCCGGGTGAAACCCGCGCGTTCCAGGACGCGTTGTGAGGCGGTGTTCTCCGATGCGGTGAGGGCGATGACCGTACGGACCTCTGGGCGGGCCGCCGCCCAGCCGGCCAGCAGACGGGCGGCGGCCGTCGCCCAGCCGGCGCCGCGTGCCGAGGGCGAGAGGGTGTAGCCGATCTCGACCGTACCCGCCTCGTCGGGCGGGCCGTGGAAGCCGATACTGCCCAGCGCCGTGCCATCGGTGCCGCGGACGATGGTGAACAGACCCCAGCCGGGCCGGTACACCCCGGCCGCGACGGCCTGGACGACCCTCGCGGCGGTCCGCGTGGTGCCCTCAGGAGGCTGACCGTCGATCCACGCCGGCCCGGCGCCCCCACCGTCCGCGAGACGGGCCGCGGCGCTCGGCGGCTGGGCGCGCAGCACCACCCGGCCGTCGGTGAGCGCCGACGGGAACCCCGCGCCCGCCAAGCCCAGCGCCTCGAACAGCGCAAGGCCGTCGGCACCTTCGGGCAGGCCGCTGACCTGGCCGTCACCGACCTCCACCACCCGCCAGGCCCCGTCCTCGCGCAGCGCCAGGTCGGTGGTCACGAAGCGGCAGCCCAACTCCCGTACGGCGGGTGCCACGGCCGACAGATCGGGCGCCGGCCGCAGTTCCGGCGCGTCCGGATGGGCGGTGGTCAGCACCGGTACGCCGTCCACCCACCACACCCGGGCCTCACCCGTCGCCGCCCGGTAGGACTCGAAGGACCGCAGCACCACGCCCCCGGTCAGGAACTCCTCCTGGAGCCGTACGAAAGCGCCGACCACCGCGGTCAGCCGCGCGGTGTCGGCCGCGTCCGGTACGTACGCGGCCTGGTCCCACTCGTGTTTACGGGACTTGACCCAGTCCTTGACGAACAGCGGGCCGGGGCCGAGCGCACCGGCCGCCCGCGCCAGCTCGGCGGCGTCCGGTGCCCGCCCCGGTGCGCACGGCAGCCAGCGGCTGGGCGGGGTCAGTTCGGCGAAGGTGCCGTACCAGCCGGGGAGTTCATGGGCCGTGCGGTAGTGCTCGGGGGAGGTCAGCAGGGCGCAGCCACGGTCGGCGAGGGCCGCCGCGAGCGCCGCGTAGCGCTCGGCCGGCAGCATCCAGCCGCGGTACCAGGCGGCTCCCGCCCCGTGTGGCACCCGTGCCACCGCCCGTGCCGCGTCACCGGCGCCGAGCGCCTCGTGGTCGATCACCGAGGTACGGGCCCCGGCCGCCTGCGCCGCCCGTGCCTCGTGCGTGAACTGCGGGTCCGTACGGCTTGGCCGCAGCGGATCGCCGGAGAACAGGAACACGGGGGCGGAGGAGCCGGATGGAGGATCGGCGGCGGAGTCGGCGGAAGGGCCGGTGGAGGGGCCGGTGGCAGCGGTGGTCATGACAGCGGACCTTACGGTCGGCGGCGGCCGGCCACAACGAAACAGCCGGTGGACGGCCGCCGCCGGCAAACCCTGCGCCCCCCGCTACGAGAAGCCTCGGCCCTCGCCCCTCACAGCGTCCGCCTAGAGCTGGGACAACTCGCTCACCAGGTCGTCCAGCCCCAGCGACCCCTGCGACAGCGCCGCCATGTGCCACGCCTTGAGGTCGAAGTCGGCGCCGTGCCGCGCGCGGGCCGCCTTCCGCCCCTGCAACCAGGCACGTTCGCCCAGCTTGTAGCCGATCGCCTGCCCCGGCAGTCCCATGTAGCGGACGATCTCACTCTCGACGTGTTCGGCCGAGCGGCTGCAGTGCGCCGAGAGGAAGGCGTGCGCCAGCGCGGGCGTCCAGCGCTCGCCCGGGTGGAAAGGCGAGTCCGCCGGAATTTGGAGCTCCAGGTGCATGCCGATGTCGATGATGACCCGGATCGCCCGCATCATCTGCGCGTCCAGGTAGCCCAGCCGCCGCTCGGCGTTGGTCAGGAAGCCCAGCTCGTCCATCAGGCGCTCGGCGTACAGCGCCCAGCCCTCGCAGTTGGCGCTGACCCCGCCCACCGTCGTCTGGTAGCGCGAGAGGTCGTCGGCGACATGCGCCCACTGTGCCAGTTGGAGGTGGTGCCCCGGCACGCCCTCGTGGTACCAGGTGGACACCAGGTCGTACGCGACGAAGCGGGTCTGTCCCATGGTCGGCAGCCAGGTACGGCCCGGCCGGGAGAAGTCCAGCGAGGGTTCGGTGTAGTACGGGGCGGCGGCCGTGCCGGGCGGCGCGATCCGCGACTCCACCCGCTTGACCCGCTCGGCGAGGTCGAAATGGGTGCCGTCCAGCGCTTCGATGGCCTCGTCCATCAGCGACTGGAGCCACACCCGGGTCTCCTCGACGCCCTCGATGACCTCGCCGTGCTCGTCCAGCCATGCCAGCGCCTCCCACGGGGACTTCGCCCCGGGCAGGACCTTCTCCGCCTCGGCCTCCATCTCGGCCAGCAGCCGGTGGAACTCCGACCAGCCGTACGCGTACGCCTCGTCGAGATCCAGGTCGGTCCCGTTGAAGTAGCGGGCCATCCGGGCGTAGCGCTCGCGGCCCACCACATCGGCGGCGCCCTGCACGGCCGGTCCGTAATGGTCGCGGAACCAGTCGCGCAGCTCCACCAGCGCGCCGGTCGCCACCTCGGCGGCCTGCGTCAGCTCCGTACGCAGCGACTTCGGACCCGGCTCGGTGAACTCGGCGAACCAGCTCCGGTCCGTACCGATCCACTCGTCCATCTGGCCGATGACCGCCTCCACCTGACGCGGGCTGCCGGGCAGGTTCCGCTCCAGGCCCGCTTCGAGAGAGGCCCGGTAGCCCGCCAGCGCGGACGGTACGGCCCGCAGGCGCCGGGCGATGGCCGCCCAGTCCTCCTCGGTGTCGGCCGGTGTGACGGTGAAGATCTCCCGCACCTGGTGCAGCGGCGAGTCGAGGTTGCCCACCCTGCGCAGCCCCTCGCCCGCCTCGTGCACCGCCAGTTCGGCGGTCAGCCGTTCGCGCAGCAGCCGTGCGCACCGCCGCTCGGCCTCGCTGTCGCCGCCCGGCCGCGCCTCGGCCTCGGCGAGCCGGTCCAGCGTCGTACGGGCGAGCCGCGCCACGGCTTCCTGGCCCGCGGCGAGAAGTCGGGGAGCTTGCCGGAGCACTCCGCCACGCCCAGGTAGGTGCCGGTGATCGGGTCGAGTTCGACGAGGGCGTCGACGTGGGCGTCGGCGACCTGGCGGGGGAGGAGCGGGCCGGTGGAGTCGGCGGAGTCGGATGCATGTGAGGAAGGCGTCTGCGACATGCGGACCATCCTCGTACGCCGGGCCCCGCGCCGTCATCCTCAATATCGGCATCCTCAGTATCGGGATCCTCGATGCCGGGAAGAGCCCGCCGGATCGGAGGGCACGGGCCGGTTCTGTGGGGCGGTTCTCCATCGCCCCGGCAGGGCGCCCGCCCGGCCGCCCCTTCGCTACCTCTGCCTCTGCGAGCGCGCCGAACGGCCTTCGCGCGCTGTGGGTGCGGCCGGCACCCGTACGGACTCATGGGTCTCGCGCCGGGTGACCAGGACCGTCGGCCGGGCGGTGATCACCAGCGTGCCGTCCTCGATCTGGTAGTCCAGCGGCAGCCCGAGGCCGCGCATCGCCGCCACCATGCCGGTGTTGGACGCCTGCGTGATGGCGTAGACGCTCTCGCAGCCCGCCTCGGCGGCCATGCCGACCAGCCGGCGCAGCAGCTCCGCGCCGATGCCGCGCCGCTGCCAGGCGTCCTCGACCACGAGCGCCACCTCGGTCTCGTCCCCGTCCCACAGCAGGTGTCCGAGTGCCACCAGCCGCCCGGACGTGGTCTCCACGGCCAGCGTCCGGCCGAAGCGGGGGCTCAGCAGGTGGCCGAGGTAGCGTTCGGCGTCGGCGACCGGGCCGTGGTAGCGCAGCGACAGGGTCCGCTCCGAGCAGCGCTCGTGCATCTCGCGGGCCGCGACCAGGTCGGAGGTGTCGGCACGCCGGATGGTGATCGCGTTGCCTTCGGGGAGGGTCAGTACGTCACGGCGCGGCGGCACCCGCTGCCCGAGCCGGGCGTCCAGGCCGACCAGCGCCCGCACCCGGGCGAACTCCGTCGGGGTGAAGGGGAGCCGCGGCCGTTCGATGGTCAGGGACCCGCCCGACGGGTCGCGGAACGTCATCGTGTGCTCTTCCAGGACGCCTTCCTCGGGTACCCGCTCGGCCAGGGGCGCTCCGGCCGGTGACCGGAGGGGCATCGAGCGGATGGTGCAGCGGCCCAGCAACTGGCGCAGGGCGAGCGGCAGTTCGGCGGAGTCCAGAGCCGTACGGGTGGCCAGTTGGAGCATCCGCGTCGGGGCGTCGACCAGGTCGTGGGCGTCGGCCCGCTCCAGCCAGGTGTCCGCCCCGCCCGCCTCGGTGACGGCGCGGGACAGGTCGGCCGGCGGCAGGGCGGCGGGCGTGCGCAGCAGGAACTCGTCCACCGTGCCGTCGGACAGCGGGTGGGTCTGGAGGCTGAGGATGTCCACCCGGTGCCCGGCGAGCGCCGTGCACAGCGCGGCGAGGCTGCCCGGCTCATCACGTACGGTCGTCCGCATCCGCCACAGCGCCGTCTCCCGCTCGCCCTCCTCCTGGGCGGCGGGGGCCATCGGCGCCGTGGCGCCCGTATCGCCCTTGTCGACCCTCTTATTGCTCCTCCTGTTGCCCTTTTCGCCCGGCGGTGCGCCGCTTTCGTGACGGCGTAGGGACCAGGTGTGGGACCACCAGGTGTGGAAGCCGGCGGTGGCCACCAGCGCGGCGGCCGAGGCGCACAGCAGGAACGGGCCGGAGGGGCCGTGGGCGACGGTGTTGGCGATGCCGTCGGCCACGGTGACGGCGGTGAACATGGCCGCCAGCTCGACCACGTCCCGCCGCCAGTGGTGGCGGCGGGCACTCTTCGGGGACGTCGCGTCAGTCATGCGGCCAGCCTGGCCGACGGGTGTTGCCTGATCACGAACGCGTTGTGACCGATGGGTAAAGGACGCATCCGGGGCAAAGTTTCCGTTTCCCTTTCCGTGTCCCCGCCGCTGGACAACATCGGGGCGGCACGCTGGGATGTACCGGTGCACGCCGATCCCGCCGTCGATGTCTTCCAAGAGCACCGCCCCGTCCTCCAAGGGGTGGCCTACCGCATGCTCGGCCGGGTTGCCGATGCCGAGGACGTGGTCCAGGAGGCGTGGCTGCGCTGGTCGGCCGCCGACCGTTCGGCGGTCCGTGAGCCGCGTGCCTATCTCGTACGCGTCACGACCCGGCTGGCCATCGACCGGCTGCGGCAGGTCCAGGCGCGCCGCGAGTCCTATGTGGGGCCCTGGCTGCCCGAGCCGCTGGCAACGGATTTCGGGGACGCCGTTCCCGATTCGGCCGAGCGGGCCGTGCTGGCCGAGTCCGTGACCCTGGCCGTGCTGGTCGTCATGGAGTCGCTCTCGCCGCTGGAGCGCGCGGTCTTCGTCCTGCGGGAGGCCTTCGGCTATCCGTACGCGGAGATCGCCGCGATCCTTGAGCGGGGCGAGGCGGCGGTACGGCAACTGGCGGGCCGGGCGCGGCGCCATGTCGAGGAGGGCAAGCCGCGCTTCGAGGTCGATCCGGCGCGGCAGCGCGATCTGACGGAACGGTTCCTCGCCGCTGCCGCCGGGGACGACCTGGAGGGCCTGCTGGGTCTGCTGGCCGCGGACGTACGACTGGTCGGCGACAGCGGCGGCAAGGCCAAGGCGCCGCTGCGGATCATCCGGACGGCGGACAAGGTCGGCCGTTTCCTGCTCGGCGCCGCCCGGTCCGGGGTCTCCGGGATGGAATTCGTCCTGCGGGAGCTCAACGGCGGCATCGCCCTCGTGGCGTTCTCCGGCGGCAAGGCCGACTCCGTCTTCCAGGTCGACGTGGCGGATGGCCGGATTCAGACGGTTTATATCGTACGCAATCCCGACAAGCTGGTCTCACTTACTCGCGACTGACGCGCTGCGACGCTCACATACCGGCATCTCCTCGTCCCGTCAACGCATTGAACGCCGGGAATGTGTGGAGGAGGTGTGCGGGAGGGCAGGCATGCCGTGAACGTGCGCACCGCCGCCGCAACGGATCTCCGATTGGTCTTGACCAAGGGTGAGGGCCGCCATATCGTCGCAGGGATACTGCAACAACCTTTAATAAAGAAGCGCTCATATCCGGGCGCAGATGCGGGCTCACCCCCGGGCCCGTATCCGGTGGGGGCGCAGCCCCGTCGGGGAAACGGCCATTGCGGAGGACAGGGTGGGGACCACGCAGCTCGAAACGGTGCCGGAGCCGAAGTACTGGCACCTCAAGACCGTGCTCAGTGACGCTCTCGACTCGGAGTTCGCGGTCGGGGAGATCCTGCCGAACGAGCGTGACCTCGCCGCTCGCTTCGGTGTTGCCCGGGCCACGCTCCGGCAGGCGCTGGAGCAGTTGGAGCTGGAGGGCCGGCTGCAGCGCCGCCGCGGGGTGGGTACCACCGTCGCCCCGCCGCGGGTGGGCGTGGCCGTCGACCCCGTACGTCATACGTGGCCGGGCGCCGCCGGTGACGACTGGCAGCCGGTGGACGCCACCGAAACGGCATCGGTGCCCGCCGCGGTAGCGCGTCTCCTGGAGACCTCCCCTGGTCAGCCGGTCCACGTCGTGCGTCGCAACCGGGTCACCCACGGGCAGCCGGTGGCCGCCGAGCTGCTGTACGTGCCCTGCGCGACCTTTCCCGAAGGGGCCGGGCCGGCCACGGGCGCCGCGACGGCGAGCTCCTCGGGTCAGGGCCGTGCCCGCGCGGTGCTGCGCGCGCTTCAGGGCCTCTCACTGGAGGGCCAGGACCGGACCGTCGAGCTGGGCTCGGCCCGCGCGGACGACGCCAAGCAACTGGACCGGCTGCCGGGCGCGCCCGTCCTGGTCGTGACGACCCGCTACTTCGCGGGCGGGCGTACGGCGGCGGTCGCGGTCTCCACGTACCGCGCCGACACCTGCCGGCTGACTTTCGGAGACAGCGAGTCCCCGGTCGCCGCCCTCGCCGGCTGACGGGGCCGGTCGACGGGCCCGGCCGTCGGTCGGCCGGGGCCCTCGACCGAGGGCCGGTGGAAGCTGCCGTACGGGAGGCGGTCGCGGAGTACGGGGCCGGTCGGGTCGCCGTGCAGGGCCGGTCATGCCGCCGTACGGAAACGGCCGCGCCGTGGTACGGAGCGGGGTGCCGTCGTACGGGGCCCGTCGAGCCGTCGTACGGGGCCGGAGCCGGGGGCGGGGCGCTGCGGCGTGGCGCTCAGCGGCGCGCCGTGACCGTGCTCTCGACCGCGAACAGTTCGCCCTCGACATGGTCCAGGGCCAGGCGCAGGGCGCCCGTGGCCACCGCCGCCTCGCCCAGCATCGACAGGGCGACCTCGGGCGGGCGCAGGCAGTAGCGTGCCAGCTCGGAGCGGAGCGGCGGCAGTACGCCGTCCAGCCCGGCCGCCCAGCCGCCGACGACCACCAGCTCCGGGTCCAGGGCCAGCACCAGCGCCGCCACGTCGTGCACCAGCCGCTCGATGAAGCGGTCCACGGCGTCACGGGCCCGTGCGTCGCCGTCGCGCGCCAGCGCGAAGACCTGTGCCACCTGCGCCTCGTCCAACGGGTGCAGCGGCTCCCCGGTCGTGGACAGCAGCTTCTCCGGGGTGGCACCCCGCCCCAGCAGGTGCAGTGCGCCGATCTCCCCGGCCGCGCCGCCGTACCCGCGGTGCAGCCGCCCGCCGATCAGCGAACCGGCCCCCGGACTCAGTCCCGCCAGCACGAAGACGATGTCGTCCGAGCCGGCCGCCGCGCCCTTCCAGTGCTCGGCCACCGCGGCGGCGTTCGCGTCGTTCTCCACCAGCACCGGGCAGCGGAAGGAGCGTCGCAGCCGGTCGCCGAGCGGCAGACCGGTCCAGCCGGGGAGCGCCGTCCCCAGCCGTACGGTGCCGTCCGCCTCCACGATCCCCGGGCTGCCCACGCCCACCGCGCGCAGTGAACTGCGCGGCACGCCCGCCCGCCGCAGCAGCTCCGCCACCGCCGTACGGACCCGCTCCAGCCGCTCGTCCGCCGACGCCGCCTCTCCTACCGTGCGCTGCGCCGACCCCAGGACCCGCCCGCTCAGGTCCGACAGCAGCGCCGCCACCCGGTGCGGCCCGATCTCGATGCCCAGCAGATGACCGGCCTCCGTACGGAAGCGGAAGCGCCGGGCCGGACGGCCCTGACGGCGTGCCTCGCCCTCCTCGGCGGGCGCCTCGACCACCAGGCCGGTCCCGATCAGCCCCTCGACCACACCCTCGACGGTGGGCCTGGACAGGCCCGTCACCTGGACGAGGTGGGTGAGCGTGGGGGCGTCGGCGGCGCGCAGCGCGTGCAGCACCACCGCGGAGTTGATCCGTCGCAGCAGGGAGGGGTCCCCGCCGGTGAGCCGCCCCAACGTCCGTCTCCCTCGCATTGCTCCGTGTGGCGGATCGTAGCCGGTCAGCCGGTGTGCGGCGAGCCCCGGGGCCCCTTGGAGGGCCCAACGGGGGACGCCGGGAGCCATCCGGGCGGGACGGTCGCCCGGCCTCCGGGCTCCCTGCCGCCCAGCGGCGCCGGCCCCTTCCCGCGCGGGCCCGGCGGCTGACGGGCGGCCAATTGTCAGACCCCACCGGTTTACTGACGGCATGACGCACACGAGCACCGCACAGCACCTGACCGCCATCGATCTCCTGCGCGCCCGCGACTTCCCCGCCCGGCCCACCCGGTCGGCGATGGTGGAGAGCGGGCCGGGCTTCCACATCGCGCAACTGCGCGCCGGCGAGCCCTTCTGGGACGCCGACCCCGCCGACGTCCGGGAAACCGCCGAGGAGTTCCGGGACGAGCTGGAGGGACTCATATCCGCCTTGTGCTTACGGTGGGGCGAACCGGAAGTCCTGGACCTGTCCGCACATTTGGAGCGGGCGGCCATGGGCATGCCGGTCCCGCCGCCGCTGGACTCCCTGTGCGGCTATGTGCCCCGGGTGTACGCCTGGCGGGCGGACGGCCGCTGGGTCGCGGTCGGTCTGGGCCAGGGCGAGCCGGACCTGCCCTTCCAGCTCCTGGCGGCGGTCGCCGCGGCGGACACCGTGCGCTGAGGCCGCTGCGGGCCGTACGGGACCGGTGCCGGAGCCGCCGTGGGCCCGCCGTCGGTGGCTCGTCCGGTTCAGCGGTCCTTGGGCTGGTGCCGGTGCCAGGGGTGCCGCAGCCGGATCCACAGGTCGCGGGCCTGGCGGCCGGCCTCGGTGCGGCTGCGGGCCACCAGACGGTGGGCCTGTTCGGTGGTCTCGACCATGGGGCCCGAACCGTGCAGTGGCTTGCCCGCCGTCTCGTGCAGGAAGAAGGCGGAGATCAGCCCGATGACGCCCGCCGCCATCAGGTAGTACGCGGGCACCATCTCGCTGCCGGTCGCCTCCACCAGCGCCGACGCCACCAGTGGTGTCGTGCCGCCGAAGAGGGAGACGGAGATGTTGAAGGCGATGGACAGTGCGCCGTAGCGCAACCGGGTGGGGAAGAGCGCCGGGAGTGTGGAGGCGGCCGTGCCCGCGAAGCAGACCAGCAGCAGGCCCAGGATCAGACAGCCCAGGGCCGGCATGAGAATGCCGTTCTGCCGGATCAGGACGACCGCCGGATAGGCGAACGCGATCAGGGCCACGCTGCCCCACATGAAGACCGGCCGCCGGCCCCAGCGGTCCGAGGTGCGGCCCACTGTCGTGATGGTCAGCGCTACTACGATCATGGTGCCGAGCACCAGCAGTTGCGCGGTGGTGTCGTCCTGGCCGAGTGTGGCGGTCATGAAGGTCGGCAGATAGGACGTGACCATGTAGTTGGTGACGTTGTAGAGCAGGACGAGCCCCATACAGATCAGCACGGCCTGCCAGTGCCGGGTGAAGATCTCCTTGAGCCGGCCCTTGCCGGACTGCCGGGCCGCCTCGACAGGCGTCTCCTCGCCGTCGCCGTCACGGTCGCCGTCCTGGTCGGCCGCGGAGGCCGCCGCCTGCTGGGCCTGTTCGGTCTCCCGCTGGAAGGCAGGGGTCTCCTCCAGCTTCAGTCGCATGTACAGGCCGATCAGACCGAGCGGCCCGGCCACCAGGAAGGGGATGCGCCAGCCCCAGCTCTCCAGACCGTCCGCGCCCAGTACGGCGGTGAGTACGGTGACCAGGCCCGAACCGAGCGAATAACCGACGAAGGTACCGAAGTCGAGCCAGCTCCCCAGGAAGCCACGGCGCTTGTCCGGCGCGTACTCCGCGATGTAGGTCGTGGCGCCCGCGTACTCGCCGCCGGTGGAGAAGCCCTGGACCAGCCGGCACAGGAGCAGCAGCAGGGGAGCGGTGAAGCCGATGGTGGCATAGGTGGGCAGGAAGCCGACCGCGAAGGTGCTGATCGCCATCATGATCATGGTGGCGGCCAGGACGCGCTGCCGGCCCACGCGGTCGCCCAGGGGACCGAAGACGAGCCCGCCCAGCGGACGGACCAGGAAGGCGGCGGCGAAGGTGGCGAAGGTCGAGACGACCTGCGCCCCGGGCGAACTGGACGGGAAGAAGACCTTGCCCATCGTCGCCGCCAGATAGGCGTAGACACCGAAGTCGAACCACTCCATGGTGTTGCCCAGGGCCGCCGCCGTGACGGCCCTGCGCACCAGCGGCCGGTCGGTGACGGTGACGTCCTGGACGCTGAGTGCTCGCTTTCGGCGGCGCAGCAGGATGCGCACCATCTGGTCGGTCGTGGCGCTCCGCGCGCCGTCCGAGCGCTTGTTCCGCCGGGAGTGCGGCGGCTGAGGCTGACCGGTAGTCATCTCGTCCTGTCGCTAGGGGGCCTAAAAGGCGGCACCTTCGGTCTCTCCGGGATCTCTGGTTTTTCCGGTTTACCCGAGTATCAACCGAAAGATCGAAACCGGCAGGACGGCACGGACGTGAAAGGGGGACCGACCGCATGCCGGACGGGGTGCCGGCGCCTGTTGAAGGCGCAATAGGGCGGTACCCGAAAGTGCGTCCGGGATGCGTGGGAAAGTAGAGATACGTGGGGCTGACGAGGTGATGTGGAAGGCGAAGACCCGCAGGTGGCGGTGCCCTGTGGGGCTACGTACCGCGCGCCGCGGTCGTGCTGCGCGCCGTAGGGCGCGGCGACAGCGGCACGCGGTGTCCCGCGTGCCGTTCTACCCGTCGCCCTGTGCGTCGCCCTGTAGGTCGTCCTCGGCGAAGGCCGCCGCGCGCAGCCGTCCGTACTCCTGTGCCAGTGCGGCCGGCGGCCAGTGGGCGTTGAGACCGCTGGGGTTGGGCAGCACCCATATGCGGGTGTCACCGATGAGGTCCGGCTGCGGGCCGACCTTCGCGTGCTTGTTGTCGAAGGCCACCCGATAGGCGGTCACTCCCGCGACCGCCAGCCACTTCGGCCGCAGCCGCGCCACCTTCTCCGCCAGCAGCCGTCCGCCCTCGCGGTACTCCTCGGCGGTCAGCTCGTCGGCCCGTGCCGTCGCCCGCGCCACGACGTTGGTGATGCCCAGCCCGTACGAGAGCAGTTCCTGCTGTTCGGAGGGCTTGAGCAGCCGGGGCGTGAAGCCGGAGGCGTACAGCACGGGCCAGAAGCGGTTGCCGGGCCGGGCGAAGTGATGACCGGCCGCAGCCGACATCAGCCCCGGGTTGATGCCGCAGAACAGCACGCGGAGCCCGCTCGCGGCCACGTCGGGGACGAGGCGGTCGCGAGCGGCTGCCAGCTCTTCGGGGGTGAAGCGCATGTCAGAGGATGGAGCCCGGGGCGTAGGCCGCGGCCTCGGGCCGCTGCTTGACGATCTCCTCGATACGGGCGACCACGGCAGCCACCTGGTCCGCCGCCGCGCCCGTGAAGGACAGCTTGTCGGCCATCAGGGCGTCGAGCTGTGCGCGGTCCAGCGGGATGCGCTCGTCGACGGCCAGCTTGTCCAGCAGCTCGTTGCGCTCGGCGCCGCGCTCGCGCATGGCCAGCGCCGAGGCGACGGCGTGCTCCTTGATGGCCTCGTGGGCCACCTCGCGGCCGACCCCGGCCCGTACGGCTCCCATCAGCACCTTCGTCGTGGCGAGGAAGGGCAGATAGCGGTCCAGCTCGCGGGCGACGACGGCGGGGAAGGCGCCGAACTCCTCCAGCACGGTCAGGAAGGTCTCCAGCAGCCCGTCCAGGGCGAAGAAGGAGTCCGGCAGCGCGACCCGGCGCACCACCGAGCACGACACATCGCCCTCGTTCCACTGATCGCCCGACAGCTCACCGGCCATCGAGGCGTACCCGCGCAGGATCACCATCAGCCCGTTGACGCGCTCGCAGGAGCGGGTGTTCATCTTGTGCGGCATCGCCGAGGAGCCGACCTGGCCCGGCTTGAAGCCCTCGGTGACCAGCTCGTGCCCGGCCATCAGCCGGATCGTCTTGGCCAGCGAGGACGGCGCCGCGGCGAGCTGCACCAGCGCGGTCACCACGTCGTAGTCCAGCGAACGGGGGTAGACCTGGCCGACGGAGGTGAACGCCTGCCCGAACCCCAGGTGGGCGGCGATCCGCTGCTCCAGCTCGGCCAGCCGCTCAGCGCCCTGGGACCCACCGCCCATCAGGTCCAGCATGTCCTGCGCGGTGCCGACCGGGCCCTTGATGCCCCGCAGCGGGTAGCGCGAAAGCAGTTCCTCAAGGCGCCCGTACGCCACCAGCAGCTCGTCCGCGGCCGTCGCGAAACGCTTGCCCAGCGTCGTCGCCTGCGCCGCCACGTTGTGGGAACGGCCCGCCATCACCAGCTCGGCGTGCTCCCCGGCCAGCTTGCCCAGCCGCGCCAGCACCGCGACCGTACGGTCGCGCACCAGCTCCAGCGACAGCCGGACCTGCAACTGCTCGACGTTCTCCGTCAGATCCCGGGAGGTCATGCCCTTGTGGACCTGCTCATGGCCCGCCAGGGCGTTGAACTCCTCGATCCGGGCCTTGACGTCGTGCCGGGTGACCTTCTCGCGCTCCGCGATCGACGCCAGGTCGACGTCCTCCAGCACCCGCTCGTAGTCGGCCAGCGCCTGCTCCGGCACCTCGACCCCGAGGTCCTTCTGCGCGCGCAGTACGGCCAGCCACAGCTTCCGCTCCAGCTTGACCTTGTACTCGGGGGACCACAGGACGGCGAGCTCCGCGGAGGCGTAGCGGCCGGCCAGAACGTTGGGGATGCGAGGCTTCGCAGACACAGCAGTCACGTGAGGAGAGTCTACTGGTCACCTAAAGGCCGCACGTCAGAGGTGCACAGGAGAGGTGAGGCGGCTGCGAGGGGCACGGGGGATGCGGGGGACGCGTGCCAGTGAGCGGGAGAGCGCGTCCGGACGGCACGGCCTCGGTGGTCAGCGGGGGTCAGCGTCCCCGGCTGCCGTACCGAGCTGCCGGCACCGGCTCCGCGCACCGGAAGTCGGCGGCGTGGTCGGCCACCCAGTCGCGATAGGTCCGCGCCGGTGTTCCCGTGACCGCCTCGACCGTGGAGGTCAGGACCGGAGGCGGGGCCGTCAGCATGCCGGCGTAGCCGTCCAGGAGCGTGTCCGCGAAGGAGTCGGGAAAGTCGTCGTCTGCCAGCAGACGCGCTTTCGCCGCTTGGCGGGGCAGTTCCCGCCACCGCAGAGGGCGGCCCAGCACCTCGCCGATGATGTGCACCTGTTCCACCTGCGTGAGGATCTCCGGGCCGGTCAGCACGTACGTCTGCCCCGCGTGGCCGTCCCCGGTCAGCGCCCGTACCGCCACGGCCGCGATGTCCGCCTCGTGCAGCAGCGCCATGGGCACGCCACCGTACGCGCCCTCGACGACATCGCCGCCGCGGACCTGACCGGCCCACCACAGTGTGTTGGCGGCGAAGGTGCTCGGACGCAAGCGCGTCCACCGGAGCCCCGACCGCTCGATGCGCTGCTCGACAGCCGCATGGGACCGGCCGACGGGGTGGGGCTGGCGTTGGGGGGCGACCCCGTCCCGTACGGCGCCGGAGGACAGGAAGACCACCCGGCGGGCATGCCGTCGGAGGGTGTCCACGACGGCGGCGGCCGGCTCGGCGCTGTGGAACGGCCACATCAGGAACACCGTGTCCACCCCGTCCAGCGCCGCCGTCAGCGCGTCGCTGTCGGCCAGGTCGCCCCGTCGTACGTCGACGTCCCGCGGAAGCCGGGCCGTATCGGGGTCGCGGGTCAGCGCCCGCACCCCACCCGCCCGGGCCGCCAGGAGCTGGGACACCACCTGCCGGCCGACATTCCCGGTCGCTCCCGTGACGAGGACCCCGCACCTGCCGCTCACCGCATGCCTCCTTGTCCGCCAGGTCCCGGGGCCCGGCCGATGTGCCGGACCCTCCGTCGCCCGGGCCCGGGTCCACGATCATCGTGGGGGGCGGTTCTTCACAGTCGGTGCGGGAAGTGTGCAGGAAACCGTCATCAGAAGGCGCGTCACAGGTGAATACCGTCACAGATGAATACCGTCACGCGTCAGGGCGCGAGGAACGGGCGCAGGAGGGTGAGCAGGGCCTGCGGGCGGTGCAGGGGAATGATGTGGCCGCAGTTCTCGATGACATGCCCGACGAGGTCGTCGGTGACCGGCCGCAACTGCTGTTCGAGCGCCCTGCCCACGGGGCGGGCGCCGACGGCCATGGCCGGGACGGTCAGCCGGCCCGCCGCGGTGGCCTGCCGGATCTGGCGGGCGCTACTCGGCAGTGCGCGGTAGGTGGAGAAGGCGCAGCGCAGGGCGTCGGCTCCCGTGTAGGCGCGCACGAAGGCGTCCCGGACATCGGGCCGTACGCCCTGGCCGAGGGTGCCGGCGTCCAGGAACCAGTCGACGTACCGGTCCTCGTGGCCGGTGAGGACGGACTCGGCGAGGCCGGGGACGGAGTGGAAACCGAACCACCACGGCGCGCCGCGCGCGAGGAACCCCTCGGCGCCGGGCAGCGGCCCCAGGAGCGATTCCATGACGACCAGCCGGTGTACGAGGCCGGGGCGGCGCATGGCCAGGAGGAAGGCCGGCGGGGTGCCCGCGTCGATACCGACCACGGCCGCGGAGGTCACGCCGAGGGCGTCCAGGAGGGCTTCGGCATCGGTGGCGAGAGTGCCGGCGTCGTAACCGGCCGCCGCGCGGGCACTGGCGCCGAAGCCGCGCAGGTCCGGTGCGATCACCCGGTGCCGCTCGGCGAGCCCGTCCAGGACGTCGGTCCACACCTGCCAGGTGTGGGGGAAGCCGTGCAGCAACAGGACGGCCGGTCCGCGGCCGGCGAGCGCCACGTTGAGGGCGATGCCGTTGGCTGTGATCCGGCGGAGTTCGACGGCGTACGAAGGGCGGGAGGGGGAGTGCGGTGTGCTGGGCACGGGGCCTCCGGGAGGGGAAGGGGAGAAGGGGCGGCAGGATGGTTACTGATGGTGACAACGGAACGCTAGGTAACTAGGGTGGGGCTGCCAAGAAGGCACTTTCACGACAGGTGGTGAGCTCCAGGTGACCGCACCCCTCCGGCGGGCCGGGCGCCCGAGGGACAGCAGGGGACGCAGGGGAAGCAGAGACAGCAGGGACCGCGCGGGGACCTGTTCGATCCGCAGTGCCCGACGCGCCGTCTGCTCGACCGGATCGGTACGAAATGGACGTCGATGGCCGTCAAGGTGCTGGCGGAGGCGTCTCCGGAGGAGGTGCGCTTCGCGGAGCTGCGGCGCCGGATGGCCGGGGTCTCGCAGAAGATGCTGTCGGCCACGCTCCAGTCCCTGGCCCGCGACGGGCTGGTCGAGCGCAGGGTGGAGCCGGCCGTCCCGCCGCGGGTGTACTACCGGCTCACGCCACTGGGCCTGTCGCTGGAAGAGCCGCTGGCCATGGTCCGGGCGTGGGCCGAGGAGCACATGGCCGAGATCGACCGTGCCAACCGGCACAGCGAGGAACGCGCCGCCACGGACGGCTGAGCGAGACGGGGCGGGCCCGGGGTGAGGCGGGCGGGCTGCTCGTGGCCCGGAGGCGGGCGCCGGATAGGATCGCCGGCGCCATGGAGATCAATGCCGATTACACGAGTTTCGTCGCGATGGGCGACAGCTTCACCGAGGGCATGTCCGACGGCCTGCCTGACGGTTCCTACCGCGGCTGGGCCGATCTGCTCGCCGCGCGGCTGGCGGCCCGTACGCCGGGATTCCGGTACGCCAATCTCGCCGTACGCGGCAAGCTCATCGGGCAGATCGTGGCGGAACAGTCGCAGCCCGCGGCGGCGATGGGCGCCGACCTGGTCACACTGGTCGGCGGGCTGAACGACGTACTGCGGCCCAAGTGCGACGTCGGGCGGGTGTGCGCGCTGCTGGAGGAGGCCGCCGGGCGGGTGGCGCCGAGCTGCAAGCAGTTGGTGCTGATGCGCAGCCCCGGGCGGCAGGGGCCGGTACTGGAGCGCTTCCGCCCTCGTATGGAGCAGTTGTTCGCGTTCATAGACGAGCTGGCGGAGCGGCACGGCGCGCTGGTCGTCGACCTCTTCGCCTCACGGTCGCTGGCCGATCCCCGGATGTGGGCGCAGGACCGGCTCCATCTGAACGCGGAGGGGCACCGGCGGGTCGCCGAGGCGGTCTGGCAGGCCCTGGGGTACGACGCCGAGTTCGACTGGGACGCGCCGCTGCCCGCCTTCGTACGGCCGGGGTGGCGGGCCCGGCGCACCTCGGACGTGCGCTTCGCGCGGGAACACCTGGTGCCGTGGATCGGCCGGCGGATCACCGGCCGGTCCTCCGGCGACGGCCGGCCGCCCAAGCGCCCGGACCTGCTGCCGTACGACGGCTGAGCGGTACGAGGACCGAGCCGTACGACTGCCCAGCCGTACGACTGCCCCGCCGTACGGGCGCACGAGCCGTACCGGCTGGCGGTCCGTGCGGGCGTACGGGCCGTACCGGCAAACGGCCCGTACGACGGACGAACCGTGCGGCGAACGCGTCCGGGGGCGCGTGGTCCAAGACGGCTCCACGCGCCCCCGGCCCCGCGCCGGGCCGGTCAGGCGACCGCCGGCGGCTGTTGCAGCACCAGCTCCCTCAGTACGTCCTCCATGGTCACCAGCCCGGCCAGCCGGCCGTCCGTACCGATGACCGCTGCCAGGTGCGTACCCGTGGCACGCATCGCCGTCAGTACGTCGTCCAGCGGTGTCGTGGCCCGTACGCGGGCGATCGGCCGCATCGCCGCGACCGGCACCGGCAGGTCGCGGGGCGTGATGCCGAGCGCGTCCTTCACATGGAGGTAGCCCAGGATGCGCCGCGCGCCGTCGACGACGGGGAAGCGCGAGAAGCCCGACTCGGCGGCCAGGTGCTCCAGCCCGTCGGGGGTGATGCCCAGCCGTGCCGCCACCACCTTCTCCACCGGGAGCACCACGTCCTGGACCGGGCGCCGGCCCAGTTCCAGCACGTCCCGCAGCCGCTCCTTGGCCCGGTCGTCCAGCAGCCCGGCGGCCTGCGAGTCCTCCACCATCTTCGCGAGCTGGTCGTCCGAGAACGTCGCCGCCACCTCGTCCTTGGCCTCCACCCGCAACAGTTTGAGCAGGGCGTTGGCGAACGCGTTGACCGCGAAGATCACCGGACGCAGCGCCCGCGCGACGGCGACCAGCGGCGGGCCCAGGAGCAGTGCGCTGCGCACCGGCTCGGCCAGCGCGACGTTCTTCGGCACCATCTCGCCGAAGAGCATGTGCAGATAGGTCGCCGCGGTCAGCGCGATGACGAAGGAGACGGGGTGGATCAGACCGTCCGGCATGCCGACCGCGTGGAAGACCGGCTCCAGCAGATGGGCGATGGCGGGCTCGGCGACCACACCGAGCACCAGGGTGCACAGCGTGATGCCCAGTTGTGCCGCCGCCAGCAGGGCGGAGACGTGCCGCAGCCCCCACAGGACGCTGCGCGCCCGGCGGTCGCCGTCCTCGGCGTACGGCTCGATCTGGCTGCGGCGCACCGAGATCAGCGCGAACTCGGCACACACGAAGAAGGCGTTGACGACCAGCGTGAGCAGGCCGATGAAGAGCTGTAGCGCGGTCATCGGGCCGCCTCCCCGCGGTAGCCGTCGTGATCGTCGCGGTGGTCACGGCTGCCGTGACCACCGGGGCCGTCATGGCTGTCGTGGTCGCCGTCGTGACCGGCCGCCGGCGCGTGCAGCAGTGCCCGCGCCGCGCGGCGGCCGGACGCGTCCACCACGTCCACGCGCCACCCGGCCACCTCCAGGCTGTCCCCGGCCGCCGGGATGCGGCCGAGTTCGGTGGCGATCAGGCCGGCCAGGGTCTCGTACGGGCCCTCGGGCACCTTGAGCCCGATCAGGGCGAGCTGATCCGTACGGATGGCGCCGTCCGCGTCGAAGAGCCGGCGGCCCTGCGCGTCCTCGCCCGCCGGCACCAGGTCGGGGGTCTCCATCGGGTCGTGCTCGTCGCGGACCTCGCCGACGACCTCCTCGACGATGTCCTCCAGCGTCACCACCCCGGCCGTGCCGCCGTACTCGTCGATGACCACGGCCATCGTGCGCCTGCCCGAGAGCCGGTCCAGCAGCCGGTCCACGGGCAGCGTCTCCGGTACGAGCAGCGGCTCGCGCAGCAGCTCGGAGACCGGGAAGCGGGGGCGCTGGGCCGCGGGTATCGCCAGGACGTCCTTGATGTGGGCGGTGCCGACGACGGTGTCCAGGGTGCCCCGGTAGACCGGGAAGCGGGACAGGCCGGTGGTCCGGGTCGCGGTGGCCACGTCCTCCGCCGTGGACTGCACGTCCAGGGCGGTGACCTGCACGCGCGGGGTCATGACGTTCTCGGCGGTCAGATCGGCCAGGCCGATCGTACGGACGAACAGCTCGGCGGTGTCCGGCTCCAGCGCACCCTCCTTGGCGGAGTGCCGGGCCAGGGCGACCAGTTCCCGCGGCCCCCGCGCCGAGGCCAGCTCCTCCGCGGGCTCCAGGCGCATCCGCCGCACCAGCCGGTTCGCGGTGTTGTTCAGGTGCCGGATGAACGGCTTGAAGGAGGCGCTGAACCCACGCTGGAAGGAGGCGACGCGCCGGGAGACGGCCGCCGGATCGGAGATCGCCCAGTTCTTGGGGATCAGCTCCCCGACCACCATCAGGACGACGGTCGACAGGGCCGTGCCGATGACCAGCGCCACCGAGTCGGCGGCGGACTCCGGCAGCCCGGCGGCACCCAGCGGACCGGCCAGCAGGGCCGTGATCGACGGCTTGGAGAGCATGCCGATGACCAGGTTGGTCACGGTGATGCCGAGCTGTGCGCCGGAGAGCTGGAAGGTCAGACCGCGTACGGCCTTCAGGGCGCTGTCCGCGCCCCGCTCGCCGCGCTCCACGGCGCGTTCGAGGTCGCCGCGTTCGACGGTCGTCAAGGAGAACTCGGCCGCGACGAAGACGCCGCAGGCCAGGGTCAGGAGGAGGGCCAGGGCCAGGAGGAGCAGCTCGGTCATCGGGTCACCTCCGTCCCATGGTCGGACAGGAACGAAAGGTCCGCGCTCTGTGTGGAGGACGGTCGACAACTGGGAGGCTCGCCCATGGCTGGACGCTCACTCCTTTCATAGGGAAACAGGAACGTCCATCGTAAATGACCGGCAAAGTGGTCAGGGTGTGCGTGGGTCCGGGCGTACGGCCGGCCGGTCCGAGCAGCGCCGGCCGTCGAAGCCGGCTGTGACCGTTGGAGCCGAGGAGCCGAGAGGCTGACGAGTCGAGAAATCGACGGTGGTCTTCCGGTTCGGTCAGGGGCGGACCTCTGGCGAAATCGAAGTCAAGAGCGATAACATCCCCGCGATGACGACTCCTTCTGACAACAGATTGGGGGCCCCGTCCACGCAAGGTGAGTGCTGATGCCCACTCACCACGCGAAGGGGAATCCCCGCCTTTCCTTCTGGCCGCGCGTGCGAGAGTTCGCCGTGCCGCCGTCCATGATCGAGACTGCGACCGCCCGTCGTCACGCCGGTGACTGGGCGGGGGCGTGCGCCGCCGCAGGTATCGACGTCGATCTCCACCTCCGCTCCGTGGCGCATGCCTACGGCCGACAGTTCGCGGCCCGACTCCGGGCCGATCTGCGCCACTTGGCGCCCGATCTGCTGCGCTGGCACCTGCCGAGGATCGCTCCCGACGGGCTGCTGCGCCCCGGCCTGACCATCGCCCTGGCGCGGTACGACCCCCAGGGGCGTGACGGCGCACGTCCGGTGCACCTCGTGGTCCGGACCCCGCCCGCCTGGGCGGACGCCGGCCAGCGGATCAGCCTCGCACTGTGGGACGGATCCCGCCCGGACGCCGGTGCCGGCCGGCATCCGCACCCCCGGCCCCACCGGCGGTTCCGCCTCGATCTGCACCGCCACCTGTGGGACGCGCGCAGAACCGATGAGCTGCGGACCAGATCCGGGGCCGATCGGCTGCCCGCCGACGGCCCTTCCGCACCGGACTCGGAGCCGCCTCGTACAGAGCTGCTGGGCACGGAGCTGCTGGGTGCGGTGCCGTACGGATACCGCTGTGCAGTCGACCGGTGGGCGGCGGAGGCGGGGATCGTGCTCCGCGCCGAAGGGCGGCCCGCCGGTCCCGTCACCGTACGGCTGGGGGCCCGGCACCGGCTGATCCTGGACCCGGCCGCGGACGGTGACAGGGAGGGGGCGGCCGGGCCCGTCCCGCGGATCGCGGCGGCGCCCACGGGCGGCAGTGTCTCCGCGCTGCCCGTCCTGCCCGACGCGGCGACCTGGGTGCCACCCGACCTGGAGCTGATCCGCGCCGGTGCGATCGAGGCCGGCCGGCTGCATCCGCTGGTCGCCGCGGCCCTGGTGCCGGACCGTACGGCCGCCGGTCCGCCCCGGCCCGCGGAGCGGCCGGGGCAACGACCGCGCCTGGTGGAGTGCCGGGGAGCCCGGCACCGGATCGGCCTGGTCGACGGCGTACTGGTCCCGCTGGACCACGATCCGGCCGAGATCCGGCGGGAGGAGCTGCTGGCCGCCCTGTCGGGCACCCCGCTTCCCTGCCTTCAGGTGATCGACGAGGTGCACCGTCGTCCGGACTGTCTCACCGGCGTCCGCGAACGCCTGGCCCACGGCGACACCGCCGGCGCGCTGGCCGTCGTCGAGAGCCTGCTGGGCCCGGGGGCGACGCTGCGCACCGGCGCGCTGCGGGACGCTCTGGAGACGGCCGCGCGGCGGCGGATCACGTACGGGCTCTACCGATCGGGTCTGACCGGAACCGGTCCCGGTGGGCCCGGCTCCCGACCCGAATCCGGATCCGGCGAGCCCGGCCCTGATCCCCGGCCCGGCCGCCCGGACCGTCGCCGTCCTCCTGACTGCCGCGCACACCCGCGTCACGCGACATCCCGCTGACCCGGCCTGACCTGGCCTGATCTGGCCCGGCCCGGTCCGGCCCGGTCGGGTCCGAGCTGACCGGCCCGGCCCGACCGGCTCGGCGACCTCCGTCACCGTCCCCGGACCCACACCCTTCGGCTCGGCGCCAACCGCCCGTCAACCGACCACCAACTCCCGTCAACCCATAGGTGATCACGCGTGCCTTCACACACCCCGTTCGCTGCCACCGACGCCCCCTGCGATCCGTCCGGCGCCTCCCAGCTCGATGTCGCCGGTGAGCTGCTGACCCTGCTGCGCGAAGCGACCACCGAGCCGCGCGCCGACACCCAACTGGAGGCCCTGACCCTGGCCGTGGCCGCCGACCTGCCCGTCCTCCTGTGGGGCGAGCCGGGGATCGGCAAGACCGCGGCCCTGACCCAGCTCGCCGCGGCCCTGGACCTCCCGCTGACCACGGTGATCGCCAGCGTGCACGAGCCGTCCGACTTCTCGGGCCTGCCCGTCGTCGGGGACGATCCCGCGGTGCACGGTGTCCCGATGGCCCCGCCGGACTGGGCCGTGCGCCTGGTGCGGACCGGCCGCGGGCTGCTGTTCCTGGACGAGCTGTCCACCGCGCCGCCGGCCGTCCAGGCCGCCCTGCTCCGCCTCGTCCTGGAGCGGCGGATCGGCACCCTCCAACTGCCGCCCGGCGTACGGATCGTGGCCGCCGCCAACCCGCGGGGCTCGGCCGCAGACGGCTGGGAGCTGAGCCCGCCGCTGGCCAACCGGTTCGTCCATCTTCAGTGGACACACGACCACGAGGTGGTGGTGCGCGGCCTCGGCGGGACCTGGCCACGGGCCACGCTGCCCCGGCTCGCCCCGGAGACGCTGCCGCAGGCCGTGCGCTTCGCCCGCCGTGCGGTGTGCGGGCTGCTGACCGCCCGCCCCGGGCTCGTACACCGGTTGCCCGGCAGCGAAGCCCGGCGGGGCGGCCCCTGGCCCTCGCCCCGGAGCTGGGAGATGACCCTGCGTCTGATCGCTTTCGCGACCGCGGCCGGCTCGTCCCGCGACGTACTGTCCCTGCTGGTCCGAGGAACCGTGGGGACGGTCCCGGGCTGGAGCTGCTGGCGAGCCTGGACCGGATGGACCTCCCGGACCCCGAGGTGCTGCTCGCCGATCCGGCCGGTGCCGACCTGCCCGAGCGGGGGGACCTGCGGCAGGCCGTGCTCGACGGTGTGGTGGAGGCGGTCCGCAAACGCCCGGAGAAGGCCCGCTGGGACGCGGCGTGGGCGCTCCTGGTCCGGGCGGTACGGACCGGAGCGCCGGACCTGGTGGTCGTCCCCGCGACCACCCTGGCCGCACTGCGTCAGCAGGACTGGGACGTCCCGGCATCGATCGAGCAGCTCGCCGGAGTGGTGTCCCTCTCGCGCCGGGCCGACCGCGCGGCGGCGGCCCGGACCGCGGTCACCGCGAAGGCCGGCCGATGAACCCGCAAACACGAGGCACGCCGGGGACGCCGGGGACGCCGGACGCGAGGGGAACACTGGACCTCGACAAGCTCTTCGCTGCCCGCCTGCACGCGGCCCGGGTGCGGCCCTACTTGGCGACGGCGCTGTTCGCCCTGCACACCGTCGCCTCGCGGCGGGTACCGACGATGGCCGTCGACCGGCACTGGCGGGTCTATGTCTCACCGGCGTTCGTGGACCGGACGCCGGTGGAGGAACTGGCCGGCGTATGGGTGCACGAGGTTTCGCACCTGCTGCGCGACCACCACGGACGCAGTGACCGGGTCGCGCGCGAGCGCGGGCTGACCGGCCGGGCGGAACGGCTGCGGATGAACATCGCCGCGGACTGCGAGATCAACGACGACGTGTTCGGTGACGGGCTGGTCCGGCCGGAAGGCGCCGTGGAACCGGCCGCTCTGCGGCTGCCCGAGGGCGAGCTCATGGAGGAGTACCTGCGCCGGTTCGCACTGGGGCCCTACATCCGTCACCTGGCCTGGCTGGACTGCGGCAGTGGCGCCGACGGACTGGAACGGGAGTGGGACCTGGGGCCGGACGGCGCGCACGGCCTCAGCGCACAGGAGCGGGACGCGGTCCGCTTCCGGGTGGCGCAGGGCATCACCGGACGCCCGGGGGATGCCCCGGAAGGGTGGCGGCGGTGGGCGCAGGAGGTGTTCCATCCGCCGCAGCCGTGGCGGGAGTTGCTGGGGGCGGCCGTCCGCTCGGCGGCCTCGGCCCCCGGCGTGGGCGAGGACTACACCTACGGCAGGCCCTCGCGGCGCTCGGCCGGGGTGCCCGGCGTCGTCCTGCCGAGCCTGCGGCGCAGGCCGCCCCGGGTCTCGGTGATCATCGACACGTCCGGCTCGGTCAGTGACACCGAACTGGGCAGCGCGCTCCTGGAGGTCGCCGCGATCTCCCGCGCCGTGGGCGGCCGTCGTGACCTGGTATCCGTGCTGTCGTGCGACGCGGCGGCCCGTACGGTGCACCCGCTGTGCCGTGCCGAGGGCATACCACTGGTGGGCGGCGGGGGTACGGATCTGCGTACGGGCTTCGCCAGGGCACTGCGGGCGCGGCCCCGGCCGGATGTCGTCGTGGCCCTGACCGACGGGCAGACACCCTGGCCGGACACGCGCCCCCCGTGCCGTACGGTGGTGGGCCTGTTCCCCCGGCAGCAGGCAGCCGGCTCGTGGGACGAGGACGATCCCGACTACGCGCCGGACTCGCCGCCCGCCTGGGCACGAGTGGTGGATATCGGGTCCGCTCCCGCCGTCCGGTAAGCCCCGGCGTCCGCCGAGTTCCGTCCGCCGAGTCCCGTCCGTCCGGTGAGCCCCGGTGGCCCCGTCGCCCGGCTCCCCTTCCGCTCCGCCCGCCTCAACTCCCCTTCAGTTCCTCGATGACCGGTGCGAACGCCTCCATGAACGAGTCGAGCACGGTGATGTAGGAGAAGCCGAACCGCTCGCGGCGCTCGCGCAGTTGCTCCGCCATCTGGGCCGGTGTTCCCATGAGGAGCGTCGGTACGTCCAGGGCCTGTTCCTCGTCCAGTCCGATGCCGTACGCGGCGATCTCCCGCGCCTTGGCCCGGCGGTCGTCGGTGACCAGGACCCGCTGGATGAGGATGTTGCGTTCGGCCGGCTCCTTGCGGGCGGCGGCGGCCTCCTCGTACGTGGTGAGTGAGGCGGCGAGGTGCTCGGAGGGGAGCATGGTCAGTGTGCCCTCCGGCTGGTCCGGGGCCTGCCGGGCACCGGTGAAGGCCGCGATGTCGGCGTGCCGGGCGGTCAGCCGCAGCATGCGCGGGCCGTTGCCGCCGATCAGCAGCGGCGGGCGGGGGCGCTGGACGGGCGCGGGCAGGTGCTCCGGGTCGCCGAGCAGCCGGTCCAGTTCCTCGATCGTACGGATGAGGTGGTCCACGCGCTGCTTGGGGGTGCCCCAGGGCAGGGCGGCCCGTTCGTGCTCGGCGCGTACGTAGCCGGTGCCCAGGCCCAGTTCGAACCGGCCGCCCGTCAGCGAGTCGACGGTCGCGACCTCCCGGGCCAGCAGCGCCGGGTTCCAGAAGCCGGTGTTCAGGACGAACGTGCCCACGCGCGGGCGCTCGGTGGCCTCCGCCGCCGCGACCAGCGCGGGGAAGGGCGCGGGCATGCCCAGGTGGTCCGGGGCGAGCAGGACGTCGTAGCCCAGGCCCTCGGCCCGGCGGCATTTGTCCCGCCACTCCCGACCCGACTCGATGGTGAGCATGTTGACGCCGAAACGGAACGGGCGTGTCACCGGTCCCCCTTGAACTTGAGGTGAGCGAGCGCGGGGAGCGCCGCGATGGCCGCAGTGTAGCGATGGTTCGATGAAAAGCGAACCTCGCGTTCGCCGGCCGGTGGTGACGAGCCGCCGGCCGGCCGTTCATTCATGGGCGATGGCGGTGAGGATGTTCAGGCGGGAGGCGCGCAGCGCCGGCAGCAGGGCCGCCAGCAGGCCCACCGCCGCCGATCCCAGGATCACCACGACCACCGTCGGCCAGGGGATCGCGAACACCGTCAGCCCCTCCAGCGCCAGCACCCGGTGCGTGGCCGCCCCCCACACCAGCCCCAGGGCCAGTCCCAGCAGCGCCCCGAACACCGCGATCACCACCGACTCCAGCCGGACCATCCGCCGCAACTGCTTCCTGGACAGGCCGACGGCCCGCAGCAGCCCGATCTCCCGCGTGCGCTCGACCACCGAGAGTGTCAGGGTGTTGACGACGCCCAGCACCGCGATGACGATCGCCAGCCCCAGCAGGCCGTACAGCAGGTTGAGCAGGACCTGGATCTGGCCGCTGATCAGCTTCTTGTACCCGGCCCGGTCGCGGACCTGGAGCTGCGGGAAGGGCTTGAGCCGCCGTTCCAGCGCGGACCCCAGGTGCTTGACGTCGGCGCCGGGCGCGGCGTCCACGTACACCACCGAGTCCTGGCCGCGCGGCAGATACCGCTCCAGCGTGGCCATCCCCATGAAGACCCCGCCGCGCGCACCGGCACCCGCGCCGGAATTCCTCGTCAGCGCCCCCACCGTCAGATCGACCGGCTGCCCGGTGGAGAGCACCCCGCGCAGCGGGCCGCCCACCTTCAGCCCGTGCTCCTTCGCGAAACGTGCGTCCACACCGGCCCGGCCGGGCGCCAGCGCCGCGGCCGTGTTCCCCGACGCGTAGTCCACCTTGGCCACGGAGTCCAGAGCGGGGTCGAAGGCCCCGCCCACCGTCCTGGTCCTGGTGCCGTCCGGCAGCCTCAGCTCCAGGGCCACCAGCCGCTGCCGTACGACCGTGCCGGCCCCCTGCGTCGAGCGGACCCGCTCGGTGACCTCCTGGGGGAAGGGCAGGAACGACGGATTCTGTACGACGAAGTCCGCGCCCAGCGTGCGGTCGATCTGCCGGTCGACGGAGGCGGCGGAGGACGCCCCGGCCACCGACAGCCCGGCCACCAGCGCCAGCCCCACCATCAGGGCGGTCGCCGTGGCACCCGTACGCCGGGGGTTGCGCAGCGCGTTGCGCCCGCTCATCCGGCCGACCGTGCCGAACCACGGTACGAGGACCCGCCCCAGCACCCGGATCACCGGACGGACCAGGACCGGCCCGGTGACCACCGCCGCGACCAGCGTCAGCAGCACCCCGAGCGCCAGCAGCGACCCGGCCGCCCCCGTCTTCCCGCTCACCGCGCAGCCCACCAGAGCCGCCGCCCCGGCGGCCCCGGTCAGCAGCCCCGTCACGGCCCGGACCCGCAGCGGCCGGCCGGCTCCGGCGATCTCCGCGTCGGCGAGCGCCGCCATCGGTGAGACCCGCCCGCGCGCAGCGCCGGCAGCAGCGCGGCGACGAAGGTCACCCCCACCCCCACCGCGTACGCGGCCACCGGCGTCGGCCAGTTCAGCACCAGCTCCGAGGCGTCGAGCTTCAGGCTGAGCAGACGCATCACGTAGATCAGCCCGACGGCGAGCCCCAGGCCCGCCGCCAGCCCCACCGTCGACCCGAACAGCCCCAGCAACAGCGCCTCGGTCAGCACCGACCGCCGGACCTGGCGCCGGTCCGCGCCCAGCGCGCGCAGCAGCCCCAGCTCCCGGGTGCGCTGGGCGATGAGCATCGAGAAGGTGTTGACGATCAGGAAGATCCCGACCAGGACGGCGACCCCCGCGAAGCCCACCATCACGTACTTCAGGACCTTCAGGAAGCCGCCCAGCTCCTCGGCCTGCGTCTTGCGCTGCTCGGCGCGGGTGCGTACCTCGTACGCCTTGGAGTTGCCGAGTGCGTCGGTGATCCGCTTCTTGAGCACCGTGTCGGACACGCCGGGCGCGGCGTCCACGGACAGCGAGGTCGCCGCGTCCGGCCGGCCCAGCAGCGCGCGCTGGGCCGTCCCGGTCTCCAGGAACACCAGTGTGGCGCCCGGGTTGGTGGTGGTGAAGGCCGCGATGCCCACGACGCGTGCGGACAGGCTGCCCGGGGGCGCGATGATCCGCAGCCGGTCACCGAGCCGATGCCCTTGGCATCGGCGGTGTCCCGGTCGATCATCGCCTCGCCGGGGCGCGCGGCGGCCGGCCCCCGGTGACCTCCACGGCGTGGTGCTCACCGGAGTACCAGTTGGTGGCGATGGTCGGCGCGCCCTGCGCCGCCCCCAGGGCCCGGCCGCGCGCGTCGGCGACGGTGACCTGCTGCACCTGGACCTCGGTGTGCGCCGACGCCACCCCCTGGACCGCGGCCACCTTGCCGCGCAGCGCGGCCGGCACGGTCGGCGTCGGCCCGCCGCCCACGCCGCCGGCCGCCTCGAACTCCTGCCGGGGCGTCACCTGCACGTCCGAGGCGGTGGAGGCGAAGAGCCGGTCGAAAGTGGCGCTCGCGGTGTCGGAGAAGATCAGGCTGCCGACGACGAACGCGACCGAGAGCACCACCGCCAGCGCGGACAGCAGCATCCTGCCCTTGTGGGCGAGGAAGGAACGCAGCGTGGCACGCAGCACGGCGATCAGCTCCGCCCGGTGTCGTGCCCGGGCGGCCGGTCCGTGGCCCGCGGCCCCGGCGGCTGGGCGGATTTCCGGCCGTCGGGCCCGGTGCGCCGCGTTCGCGTGGCGTCCCGCTCCGGCTCGCGGGACGCCGGCGCGCCCTGGGCGAAGATCTGCATCCGCTCCAGCACCGCATCGGCGCTGGGCTGCGGCATCTCGTCCACGATCCGCCCGTCCGCCAGATAGAGCACCAGATCGGAGTGGGCCGCGGCGCCCGGGTCGTGGGTCACCATCACCACCGTCTGGTCCAGCTCGTCCACCGCCTCCCGCAGGACGTGCAGCACCTCCAGGCCCGAGCGGGAGTCCAGGTTGCCGGTCGGCTCGTCCGCGAAGATCAACTCGGGTCGTGAGGCCAGCGCCCGGGCACACGCCACCCGCTGCTGCTGCCCTCCGGAAAGCTGTGCGGGACGGTGCCCGAGCCGGTCGCCGAGCCCGAGCGTGTCGATGACCTGCTGGAGCCACCGGCGGTCCGGTTTGCGGCCGGCGATGTCCATGGGCAGGGTGATGTTCTCCTCGGCCGTCAGCGTCGGCAGGAGGTTGAAGGACTGGAACATGAAGCCCACCCGGTCCCGGCGCAGCCGCGTCAGCTCGCGGTCGTCCAGACCGGTGATCTCCTGTTCGCCCAGCCACACCCGCCCCGCGGAGACCGTGTCCAGCCCGGCCAGGCAGTGCATCAGCGTCGACTTCCCCGACCCCGAGGGGCCCATCACGGCCGTGAAACGCCCGCGCGCGATCGCCACGTCCACGCCGTCCAGCGCCACGACCCGGGTCTCACCCATTCCGTACGTCTTGGTCAGCGCCAGGGCCCGGGCCGCTGCCGCCTCGCCCGCCGCCGTACCGCTCGCCGCCCCCCGCAGGTGTGGACACCGGCCTCTCGCCTCCCCGTACCGGCCGGGCCGGCCACTTCCCGGCCCAGCCAACTCCCGTCCTGCGGACCGAGGTTACGGGCGGTGCGGCGGCCGTGCATCCCCCTGGGGGAGTGGCGGGCGGCGGACTTCTCGTCCTCGGGGAGGACCGTGGCGGGTACGGCGCGGGGGAGCGCGAACCGGTGGCGCACCGGGCCGGGAAGGCGCGCGCCGTCGCGCGACGGCGTACGGAGCGGCGGCTTGCGGCGGCCCCGGCCCGGGCGGCTTCCGCGGCCGGACCGGCGGTGGCCGCCCGCTGCCCCGGCAGGGCGCCCCGGTCCGGCACTCGCTCGGGTCTTCGGGAAGCCCAGCATCCGAGTGAACTGTCGGGGGACGTGTAGGCAGGTGTCGCCGTCGCGGAATAACTGGAAACGGATCAGCGCGTCACCGGGCGTGGATGTGTGTGATGGGAGAGCTTTGATGACCGCTTCGGAGACCGTGTGGACGTGCCCGTTCCGGCATACCGAAAGCCTGGAGTTCGATCCGCTGCTCGCCCGCTTGCGTGACGAGGAGCCCATCGCGCGCATCCGCATGCCCCACGGCCAGGGCGACGCCTGGCTGGTGACACGGTACGAGGACGTGCGGACCGTCACGGCGGACCGCAGATTCAGCCGGGCCGCGCTGATCGGACAGGACTTCCCCCGGCTGACACCGGACCCGATCGCCCAGTCCGAGTCGATCAACCTGATGGACCCGCCCGGACACAGCAGGCTGCGCCGCCTGGTGGCCAAGGCGTTCACCAACCGCCAGGTCGAACAACTGCGCCCCAAAACCGTACAGTTCGTCGACGCCCTGCTGGACGAAATGGCCGAGCAGGGGCCGCCGCGGACGTGTCCGCGCACCTGGCCGCCCGGCTGCCGCTGACCACGATCTGCGAGCTGCTGGCCGTGCCCGAACCCGACCGGCCGCAGTTGCGGCGCTGGGCGATGGCCATGATGTCCACCGGCACCGGGGACCGGGCGGCGGCGGCCGAGGGCAAGGCGGGCCTGCGCGCCTACTTCGGCGACCTGACCGCGCGGCGCCGCCGGGACCCGGGACAGGACCTGCTGAGCGCGCTGGCCGTGGCCCGCGAGGGGGAGGAGTTCCTCGACGAGCGGGAAGTCGCCGTCATGGGCATGCTGCTGCTGGTCACCGGGCACGACACCAGCACGTATGAGATCAGCAACATCATCTACACCCTGCTGACCCATCCCGAACAGCTCGCTCTGCTGCGGGAGCGGCCCGAGATCCTGCCCGGGGCCATCGAGGAACTGCTTCGCTTCATCCCGTTCCGCCAGGGCGTGGGCATTCCGCGGGTGGCCCTGGAGGACGTGGACTTCGGTGACGTCACCGTGCGCGCCGGCGAGACCGTACACGTCTCCTACCTCACCGCCAACCGCGACGAACAGGTCTACGACCGTCCGGACGAACTGGACCTCACCCGTGGTACCGCCTCCTCCCATATGACCTTCGGACACGGCACCCACCACTGCATCGGTGCCCACCTGGCCCGCATGGAACTCCAGGTCGCCATCGGCACCCTGCTCACCCGCTTCCCCGGGCTGCGGCTTGCCGTTCCGGCGGAAGAGGTCCGGTGGAACACCAGCTCCATCTGGCGCTTCCCGCTCGCGCTGCCCGTCCGCTGGTGACCGGCGTGCCCGTCCGTCAGACCAAGGAGGCCGTCATGGCAACACTGTGCAGGCCGGCGGTGGCCGTCCCCGAGCACGTCATCACGATGGAACAGACCCTGGATCTGGCGCGTGAACTGCACGGCGGGCACCCGCAACTGGATCTCGTCCTCCGGCTGATCGGAAACACCGGCGTCCGCACCCGCCATCTGATTCAGCCGATCGAGGAGACCTTGGCGCATCCGGGTTTCACCGCGCGCAACGCGCTCTACGAAACCCAGGCCAAGGCCAGGGTGCCGACGGTCGTCCGGCAGGCACTGCACCACGCCGAACTGACCGTGCGCGACATCGACATGATCGTGTACGTGTCGTGCACCGGCTTCATGATGCCCTCGCTGACCGCCTGGCTGATCAACTCCATGGGCTTCCGCCCCGAGACCAGGCAACTGCCCATCGCCCAGCTCGGCTGTGCGGCCGGCGGCGCGGCGATCAACCGCGCCCATGATTTCTGCACCGCCTACCCGCGGGCGAACGTACTGATCGTCTCCTGCGAGTTCTGCTCCCTGTGCTACCAGCCGACCGACCTGGGCGTGGGATCGCTGCTCTCCAACGGCCTCTTCGGGGACGCCGTCGCCGCGGCCGTGGTGCGCGGTGACGGGGGCACCGGGGTACGGCTGGCCTGCAACGGCTCCCACCTGGTGCCCAACACCGAGGACTGGATCTCCTACGGGGTACGGGACACCGGCTTCCACTTCCTCCTGGACAAGCGGGTGCCCGGCACGATGGCCATGCTCGCCCCGGCGATGTGCGCCATGGCCGAACCGTTCGGATGGGACGCCTCCGGCCTGGACTTCTACATCGTCCACGCCGGCGGACCGCGCATCCTGGACGACCTGGGCCAGTTCCTGGACCTGCCCTCCGAAATGTTCCGCTACAGCAGGGCCACCCTGACCGAACGCGGCAACATCGCCAGCGCCGTCATCTTCGACGCGCTGGACCGCCTCTTCGCGGAGGGCGGCGCGGTGGACTCCGCCCGCGGGATCATCGCCGGGTTCGGGCCGGGCATCACCGCCGAGATCGCCCTGGGAACGTGGGCCGGGGCGCAGGAGGCGGAGGGGGAGGGCGAGCAGGCCGTACGGCAGTCGGCCATGCAGGCTGCTTGAGGGGGCGGCACGGGCGTGGTGAGGTGCGGGCGGGGGCGCGGTGAGGTCCGCGTGCCGAAGCCGTACGACGCGCCGGTACGGACGCCCGGTGCGCCCGGCCCCGGCCTCGCCCCACCCCGACCCCCGCTCTCGCGCTACGCGCCCTGGACGGCCGGTTCCCGGTGTGCGGAGACCAGCCGGGACACCTCTGCGCTGCCGTCCAGGCGGGGGTCCAGCCAGCCCGGCGCGGCCGTACGGAAGATGTCCGGCGGCAGCGTGCCCGCCCCCTCCGGCACCACGCCCAGCAGCGGGGCCTGCGCCACCTCGTGCAGCTCTTCGAGGTTGCAGCGGCAGGCCAGGTCCGGTTCGGCCGGCCAGCTCCCGATGACGACGCCGGGGCTGGTCAGTCCGTACGAGCGCAGGGCCAGCGCGGTGAGCGCGACCGCGTTGAGCGTTCCCAGCCCGGCCGAGGCCACCACCAGCAGCGGCGCGCCGACCAGCCGTGCGGCATCGGCCAGCGTCCGGCCCTGCTCGTCGAACCGTACGAGCAGCCCGCCCGCGCCCTCGACCAGCACCAGGTCGTGCGAGGCCGCGAGCCGCGCGGTGGCCTCGGCGATCTGCGCCGGACCCACCGCCGGACGCCCGGCCCGGCGCGCGGCCGTCGCCGGCGCCAGCGGCTCGGGGAACCGGGCCGTCTCCGCGACGGTGACCGGCCCGGCGAGCCGTGCCACCTCCGCCGCGTCACCGCGCTCGCCGGGGCCGATGCCGGTCTGCGCGGCCTTGAGGACCGCGACCGTCCGGCCGCGGGCCAGCGCCGCGGCGGCCACCGCGGCCGTCGTGACGGTCTTCCCGATCTCCGTACCCGTCCCCGTCACGAACAGCACCGGCATGTTCTCTCCCGTCCGTCCCGCCTGACCCGCGTGTCTTGTCTGCCCCGCCCGTCCCGACCGCCTCATCTGTTCCGTCTGTGGCTCCGGCAATTGTTCACTCCTCCATATCTCTGCGGGCCGCCGACGCGCGGTGGTGCGCACCGTCGTGACCAATGAGTCGCGGCGTCCTTAAGAAACCCGTGCCACGGCGCACATCGCGGCGCAGATCCGGGCCAGTTCCCCGTCGTCGGTGATGTACGGCGGCATCGTGTAGACCAGGTCACGGAACGGGCGCAGCCATACGCCCTCCCGCACCGCCGCCCGGGTCGCCGCCGCCATGTCCACCTCGTGGTCGAGCTGGATCACGCCGATCGCGCCGAGGACGCGCACCGCCCGTACGCCGTCCAGCGCGGCGGCCTCCGCCAGGCCCGTCCGCAGTCCGGCCTCGACACGTTTGATCTGAGTGCGCCAGTCCTGCGACAGCAGCAGGTCGACCGAGGCGCCCGCGACCGCGGCGGCCAGCGGATTGGCCATGAAGGTCGGGCCGTGCGCCAGCACCGGCACCTCGCCCCGCGAGATGCCCCGCGCCAGCGCCGAGGTGCACAACGTGGCGGCCATTGTGAGATAGCCGCCGGTCAGCGCCTTGCCGACGCACATGACGTCCGGGGTGACCCCCGCGTGGTCGGCGGCGAACAGCTCGCCCGTACGGCCGAAGCCGGTCGCGATCTCGTCGAAGACGAGCAGCACGCCGTACTCGTCACACGCCTGCCGCAGTGCCCGCAGATAGGCGGGGGAGTGGAAGGCCATCCCGCCCGCGTTCTGCACCACGGGCTCCACGATCACCGCCGCCAGCTCCTCGGCGTGGCGGGCGATCAGCTCCCGCAGATGCGCCACGTACGCAGGGTCGGGCGCGGCGTCGAAACCGGCGGGCGGCGCGTCGGCGAAGACCTGCTGCGGCAGGACGCCCTGCCACACCGTGTGCATGCCGCCGTCCGGGTCGCAGACGGACATCGGCTGCCAGGTGTCACCGTGGTAGCCGCCGCGCCAGGTCAGCAGCCGCTGTTTGGCGGGCTTCCCCACCGAGCGCCAGTACTGGAGGCACATCTTGACGGCGACCTCGACCGAGACCGAGCCGGAGTCGGAGAGGAAGACGTGCTCCAGGCCCTCGGGGTGATCTCCACCAGGCGGGTGGCGAGCCGTACGGCGGGCTCGTGGGTGAGCCCGCCGAACATCACATGGCTCATCCGGTCCAGTTGGGCGCGGGCGGCCTCGTTGAGTACGGGGTGGTTGTAGCCGTGGATCGCCGACCACCACGACGCCATGCCGTCCAGCAGCTCCGTACGGCCGTGCACCGGCTCGGCCAGCCGCAGCCGGGTCCCGGACGCGGACGCCACCAGCAGGGGCTCGACGCGGCCGGGCATCGGGCCGTACGGGTGCCAGACGTGCCGGCGGTCCAGGTCCAGCAGTTCACGAGGGGTCAGGGGCGGCCGGCCCGTCGGCGGTTGGGGTGCGGCGGTGGGCTCAGGCATTGGGCGGCAGCTCCGTACCCGCGCCGCGGCGGCGGACGGTGACCAGCTTCGTGCGCGCCTCTTCGGAGGGGACCGAGCGGGGGACGGGGGCGGTCGCGGTGTCCTCGCCGTCGCCGGTTCGCGTCCCGGCTCCCTGGGCGCCACTGCCGCACGGGGGGCAACTCTGTTCGCCCCCGTGGTCACCACAGCCCCCGTGGTCCTCGCCGTCCCCTCGGCCGCCGCCGCAGCCGCCCGCCGCCCGCGCGTCCGCCCGGTGCGGGGGCAGCGTCGTGGTGCCCCTACCCTCCACCTCGAAGCCCGCGTCGGCGATCATCGCCAGGTCGTCCTGCCCGGCCTGGCCCTCACTGGTCAGGTAGTCGCCGAGGAAGATGGAGTTGGCCAGGTGCAGGGCGAGCGGCTGCAGCGTGCGCAGGTGCACCTCACGCCCGCCGGCCAGCCGTACCTCGATGTCCGGGCAGACGAACCGCACCATCGCCAGGATGCGCAGCGCGCGCTGCGGCGTCAGATTCCACTCCTTGGCCAGCGGCGTGCCCTCGAAGGGGATCAGGAAGTTGACCGGTACGGAGTCCACGTCCAGCTCGCGCAGCGCGAAGACCACGTCCACCAGGTCCGCGTCGCTCTCGCCCATGCCCGCGATCAGACCGGAGCAGGAGGACAGCCCCGACGCCTGCGCCTGCCGCACCGTCTGGACGCGGTCCTCGAAGGTGTGGGTGGTGGCGATGTCGCCGTACGTCGCCTCGGAGGTGTTCAGGTTGTGGTTGTAGGCGTGGACGCCCGCCGCGCGCAGCTTGTGCGCCTGGCCGTCCGAGAGCAGACCGAGGCAGGCACAGATCTCGACGTCCTGGTTCTCCTCCTTGATGGCCGCGATGGTCTGCGAGACCCGGTCCACGTCGCGGTCGGTGGGGCCGCGCCCGCTGGCGACCAGGCACACGCGCTTGGCGCCGCCGGCCACTCCCGCGGCAGCCGCCTTCGACGCCTCCTCGGGCTTGAGCCAGGTGTACTTCAAGATCCCGGTCTTCGAGCCGAGCCGCTGCGAGCAGTACGAGCAGTCCTCGGGGCACAGGCCCGACTTGAGGTTGACCAGGTAGTTGAGCTTCACCCGCCGTCCGAACCACCGGCGGCGCACCTTTCCGGCCGCGGCCACGACCTCCAGCAGATCGTCGTCGGAGGTCGAGAGCACGGCGAGCGCCTCTTCGCGGGTCGGCGGTACGCGCCGCAGCCCCTTGTCCACAAGCGTGTTCAGCAGGTCCATGGCGGTGATCCTGTCCTACCTCGATACCGGTGACCAATGGAGGAACCCCACAACACCGCTGACAGGGGGTGTGTGTATCGCCACACCGTATGACTGCGTAACGACCGCTAACGTCTATCGACAGCCAACAAACGACAAGGATGCCGATGCCGCAGCGACCTGTCCCGCCGACGCCCCGGAACGCGCCCTTCGCCGCCGTGGAACCGGCCCTGTCCCCGGACGCGTCGGCCCCGGACGCGTCGGCCCCGGAATCGTCGCCCCCGGGTCCGGACGCGGCCTTCGGCTGGATCGACGAGGCGCGTGAGCAGCGCCGCCGCGCCGGACTGCTGCGGACCCTGCGCCCACGCCCCGTCAACTCCCCGCTGCTGGACCTGGCGGGCAACGACTACCTGGGGCTGTGCCGGCACCCGGAGGTGATCCGCGGCGCCGCACAGGCCGCCCACCGCTGGGGCGCGGGCGCGACCGGTTCCCGGCTGGTCACCGGCAGCACCGAACTCCACGCCCGGCTGGAGAGTGAACTCGCCGCGTTCTGCGGCTTCGAGGCCGCCCTCGTCCTGTCCTGCGGCTACACCGCCAATCTGGCCGCCGTCACCGCCCTGACCGGCCCGGGCACGCTGATCGTCTCCGACGCGGGCAATCACGCCTCCCTCATCGACGGCTGCCGGCTCTCGCGCGCCCGCACCGCCGTCGTCCCGCACGCCGACCCGGACGCGGTGCGCAAGTCGCTGGACGGGCACACCGGCCGGGCCCTGGCCGTCACCGACTCCGTCTTCTCCGTCGACGGTGACGCTGCGCCGCTGCCGGAGCTGGCGGCGGCCTGCCGGACGCATGGCGCGGCGCTGCTCGTGGACGACGCCCACGGCCTGGGGGTCCTGGGGGACGGCGGCCGGGGCGCGCCGTACACCGCCGGACTGGCCGGGGACGCGGACGTGGTGGCCACCGTCACCCTGTCCAAGTCCCTGGGGAGCCAGGGCGGTGCCGTGCTCGGCCCGGCCCGGGTGATCGAGCACCTGGTCAACACGGCGCGTACGTTCATCTTCGACACCGGGCTGGCACCCGCCGCGGCGGGCGCCGCCCTGGCCGCGCTGCGGCTGCTGCGCCGGGAACCGTGGCGCGCCGCCCGGGCCCGGACGGTCGCCCGCGAGCTGCACCGGCGGCTGTCCGCCGCGGGGCTCGGCGCGGTCCGTCCGGACGCCGCCGTGATCTCCGTACGGGCCCCCTCGCCCGAGCAGGCGGTGCGCTGGGCCGCCGACTGCCGCGAGGCCGGACTGGCGGTCGGCTGCTTCCGGCCGCCGTCCGTACCGGACGGGATCTCCCGGCTGCGGCTCACCGCCCGTGCCGATCTCTCGGACCGCCGGATCGAGGAAGCGGTCGGCACGATCGTACGGACCGCGCCGACCGCCGCCTGGGACAGGCGGCTGACCATCTGAATCACGCAGCCGGCCGCGGGGATCTCAGGGATGGGGAGGCCATGGGGAGGCCGTGGGGTGGCCTGTCGGCTCACGTGCGCGAGTCAGCGCACGTGCGCGAAGCGGACGTCGGTCAGTTCGCCCACGAAGGACCGCCAGGCCCCGGTGCCGAAGAGCAGCGCGGGCCCTGCCGTGTCCTTCGAGTCGCGTACGGCGAGCAGCTCCGCGTTCAAGCGGGCCGTCTCCACGCAGTTGTTCGTTCCGGCGCTGTGGCTGCTGCTGCGCCAGGGGCCGTAGGGATGAACGGAAAGAGAAATGTGCGGGCAGCGGGGCAGTGCGGTCATGGCGCCTCCTCACGCGCCATCGCCGGCCTGCTGGGCAGCGGCGATCCGGGCAATGAAAGCCGACGATTTCTCGTACGAGAGGGCGTGCCCCCGCAGCGTCGCGAAAGCATCGCTGTACGCCCTTACATCTTCTCGCTGTTCGAGGTAGAGGCTACTCGTCAAATGGTCGATAACAACCACGTCCATGTCACCGGTTGGCGGAAAGGAGAAAATAACGAAAGGGCCGATGGTGCCAGTGTGCACACCGGCCGTGAAAGGCAGCACCTGGAGGCGCACGTGCGGCAGCCCGGCCATCCGCGTCAGGTGGCGGAGCTGGGCCGCCATCACCGCAGAGGAGCCGACCGTCCGCCGTAGGACGGCCTCCTCCAACACGACCCACAGCTCCAACGGCCGGTGGCCGCGCAGCACTTCCTGCCGCGCCAGACGCACCTCGACCAGCGCCTCCACCCGCCCGTCCGGCAGCCCCGGCAGCGCCGCCCGGGTCACCGCCCGCGCGTAGTCCGGCGTCTGCAACAGCCCGGGGACCAGCCCGGTCTCCAGTGTGCGGGCCCACGACGCCTCCGCCTCCAGGCTGATGAAGTCCCGGTAGACGGGCGGCAGCACATCGCGGTAGCTGTGCCACCAGCCGCGCCGGTCGCGGCCGGTGCCGTCCCCCGCGTCCCCGCCGCACAGCGCCGTCAGCAGGGCGCGCAGCTCCGCGTCCACGACGCCGTACGCGTCCAACAGGCGCTGTACATCGGCGGGTTTGACGCCGCTGCGTCCGGTCTCGATCCGGCTGATCTTGGACTGGTGCCAGTCCACCAGCCGTGCCGCCTGACAACTGGTGAGTCCGCTCAGCGCCCGCTGGCGCCGTAACTCCGCGCCCAGCTTGCGGCGGCGTACGGCGGGCCCGTAATGCATACGTCCTCCCTTGAGGCAACGTATACGCGCATCGGCCCTCATATAGGACGTGCCGCATACAACGTATCTGGTACGACTACTGTTCCGTACGACATCAACAGATCAGTGTGCCGTCCAAATCCGGTCCCGCGTAGCAAAGTTCACTGCTTCGAGCGACAGATATATGCATATCCAGGTGGATCGCCCGCAGCGACGAGAGCATGAGTGGCAGTCTGGCGCAAAGCAGTGATCCGGGGCCCGGCGGCTCGGCGACGGCTCGACGGTGCCATACCGTCAAGCGTGCCGCGAAGTCGGGTGCCGGCGGAAAGGGACGGCGTCGCGATGGCAGACCACCAGGAATCATCCCTCACCCTGCCGAGCGTGCCGGCCTCGGTCGCCGCGGCTCGCAGGTTCGTGACAGGTGTACTGGCCGACTGGGGACTGCCGTCCGACGCGGAGACCATCGACGTCACCCGTCTGATCGTCTCGGAACTGTCCACCAACGCCATCCAGCACACCTTCGGCCAGTCGCCCGACTTCACCGTCGAGGTCCAGCTCGACCGCGACGAGCAACTGCGGGTCGGCGTCACCGACAGCCACCCCCGCTGGCCCCAGCGCCTGCCGGCCGCCGTCCAGCAGGACAACGGCCGCGGCATGGTCATCGTCCGCTTCCTCGCCGCCGAATCGGGCGGCAGAGTCATGGTCACTCCCACCGACTGCGGCGGCAAGACGGTCTGGATCGTCCTTCCCTGGCCCCGCCCGGGAACCTGACGTCCCGGGGACGGCGGCCGGTTCGGTTACGCAGAGGTGTCGTCGGCGACCGGCCGCCCGAGGACGGAGATCGCCCCGGCGGGGCAGAGCAGGGCGGCCTCGTGCACGGCCGGCCGGTGCGGGTCCGGCGGCCGGCGGGTCAGGAGCAGCACACGGCCGTCTTCCGGATCCTGGTCGAACACCTCGGGAGCGGTCAGTGCGCACATCCCGGCGCCGACACAGCGGTCGCGGTCGAGGGAGACGTCCATGGTCAGCGCTCGTCCCAGGTGACAGGGAGGCTGTGCACGCCGTAGATGCCCGCATGGGCGCGCAGGGGCACCTGCTCGGGCGGTACGGCCAGGCGCAGGGTGGGGAAGCGGGTGACCAGGGCGGGGAAGGCCACGCGCATTTCGACGCGGGCCAGTTGCTGCCCCAGACACTGGTGGATGCCGTGGCCGAAGCTCAGGTGCCCGGTGGCCTTGCGGTGCAGGTCGAGGGTGTCGGGGTCGGGGAAGCGCAGCGGGTCGCGGTTGGCGGCCTGGACGGAGACGGTGACCGACTCGCCGGCCCTGATCAGCCGACCGTCCACCTCGACGTCCTCCAGGGCCGACCGGACCATGGGGTCGGCGATGCTCAGGTAGCGCAGCAGCTCCTCCACGGCCTGGTCGGCCAGGCTTGGATCGGCCCGCAGGGCGGCGAGCTGACCGGGGTTGCGCAGCAGGGCGAAGGTGCCCAGCGCCAGCATGCTGGTGGTGGTGTCCAGACCGGCGGCCAGCAGGAAGGCGCCGACGCCGGCGAGTTCCTCGTCGGTGAGGTCGGAGGTGGCCAGATCACCGAGCAGGTCGTCGGTGGGCTCCGAGCGCTTGGCCCGCACCAGCTCGTGGATGTACTCCTGCAGCGCGTGGTAGGCGGCCATCATTTCTTCGGGGGTGGTCTCACGTTCCATCACCGTCGCCGTGAGCCGTTGGAAGTGGTCCCGGTCGGCGTAGGGCACACCCAGCAGTTCGCAGATCATCAGGGCGGGTACCGGCCGCGCGAACGCCTCCACCAGGTCCACCGGGCCGCCCCGGCGCTCCATGGCGTCGAGGTGTTCGGCGGTGATCTGCCCGACGCGCTCGGTGAGCAGCCTCATGCGCCGTACGGTGAACTTGCCCATGAGCAGCCGCCGGTAGCGGGTGTGCTCGGGGGCGTCCATCCCGGTGAGGTCCCCCGGCGGGGCCGGAGGTATCTCGGAGGGGGCGTCCGGCACCAGGGCGTGCAGGAGTTCGTACCGCGAGCTGAAGCGGGGGTCCGACAGCACCGCGCGGGCCGCGGAGTGGCCGGTGACCAGCCAGCCGAGGTGCCCGTCGGGGTAGCGCATACGGATGAGCGGCTGCCGCTCGCGCACCTTTGCCAGTTCGGCGGGCGGATCGAAGGGGCAGCCCGTGGTCCGGTCCGTCGGCAGCGTCACCGCCTCGGCGGAAGGGGCTGTGGTCACAGTCGTCTCACCGGGCGCGTGGGTGGACGGTTCTGGCCGCATGGCAGGTCTCCTCGGAGATGGAATGCGAAGGCGAATGCGAAGAGCGGGCCGGGACGGGGTCCGCTCAGTCGTGACGCCACTATGGCATCACGTTGGCGTCGCAGCAAGAGTGGATGGCGCTCGAATGGTGTGCACGTGGCGCTATGACGGCACCGTGAAGGTGCCATCTGGGCGCTACGTGGGAGGGGTGGGTCGCCTGCCGTTACCCGCGCGTACTGCGGGTGTCGCCCCCGTACCCGTCCTGGTCGCCCGCACGGTCCGCCGCCCCGGGTCCCGGCCCGGCCCGCTCGTGGTCGTGCCCGTTGCGGCGTCCCAGTACGCGCGGCAGGAAGGCCCACAGCGCGGCGCACGCCAGCAGCGTCGCGGCCCCCGCCGCCACGCCCGCGGCCCGGTTCAGCACCACGTCGACGACCAGAGTCACGGCGCCGGCCAGGGCCACCGCCACCGCCGCCATGCCCGCTCCCGCGAGCCGGGCGGACACCATCACGACCAGGCGTTTCTCGCGCCGCTGGAAGAGCATCCGGTGGGTGGCGACCGGCGCGGTCAGCAGTACGGCCGCCAGCACGGCCAGCAGCAGCGTCCCGACGTACGTCGCCCGCTGGACCGTGTCCAGGGACACGAAGCGCGGAGTGAAGGCCAGGGTCAGCAGAAACGCGAAGAGGATCTGTACGCCGGTCTGCATGACCCGCAGTTCCTGGAGCAGTTCGGAGAAGTTGCGGTCGTAACGCTCCAGCGCGGTCTCGTGGCGTTCCTGCGCGTCCTCCTGGCGCTCCTCGCGTCCGCCGGCGCCGGGGTCCGGCGTCCCGGGGCGGTCGGTGGGACGGTCCATTCCGTACGAGTAGCCAGCGGTGCGGCAATCAGTCGGAACGACCCACGAACGGCGGCTGCCGCGCCCCGCCGGCCCGTACGTCCGCCGAAGGTCCATGCCGGGGGAAAACGAGGGTGTGTTCCTGTTCCGCCCCGCCGTTCCCGGCGGGGCGGAACAGGAACAGGAGTTGGCGCCCGGGTCAGCGCACCCGGCCGTACAGGACGCTGCGCGTCCATATCTTCTGCAGGCGCACCACGTCACCGGTCTTGGGCGCGTGCCAGATGCGTCCGCTCCCGGCGTATATCCCCACGTGGTATATGCCCCCACGGGAATAGAAGAAGACCAGGTCACCGCGTGCGCGGGAGGATGCGGGGACATGGCGGGTGCGGTTGTACTGCGACGCGGCGGTGCGGGGGAGTTTCTTGCCCGCGCGCTTGAACGAGTACAGCGTCAGGCCCGAGCAGTCGAAGCGGTACGGGCCCGTCGCGCCGTACTGGTAGGGAGCCCCTTTCTTCGAGGCGGCGATCCGCAGCGCTTTGGCGGAGGCCGAGGCGGCCTGCGCCTCCGCCGTCCCACCGGGGATCATCATCGTCCCGGCGGCCGTGGCGAGGGCGAGAGCGGAGATCACTCCCGCCCGCACCGGCATCCCGGAAACGCGAACGTGCGCAGCCATGCGCAACCCTTCGTCAGCCGCCTGCGAAGGAGAACCTGTCGGGTTCGGGCAGGCGAAGATGCCCGGCCGTGGCTCCGGCTTCACCCCAAGGGGCCGTCGGCTTCGCCGGCCGACGGTCCCGTCGTGCTCGGGTCCTCCGCTCCTGCCGATCAGGCGCATCGACCGGACGCCCGGCACGGCGGCAGGATTCGGCGCCCGTCCGGACCGCCCCACCGCTGTGGCGGGGGCTTGTCGTCGAGAGGGATCGTCACCCGGCGGCGGCAGGATGCCGAGCCGAAACGGCCGTATGTGAGGCTGGTCACGACTGACCCGTTCAGGTGGACAACGCCCGCTTCGTGCCCGGGCCGCGACCCGTGAGGACCCCCGCACCAGGCGCGGAGCGGATCATTCCGGATGTTGTGTGCGCGTGTTGCGCAACCGCACTCCCGCAAAAGCCGGGACCCTGACTACACCGAACGGGCGAGCGAACCCCGGTCGCCTGTCAGTCCCGTGTGCCCTTTGGCGAAGGGGTGTGCGCTCCGCTGCCGGTGGGGGAGCCGGTCGTCCCCGGGGCGGGCGATGCGACGGGCACGCGCCGGCCGCAGCCGCTGTTCCGCGGTCGTTCGCCGGCCCCGTCACTTCTGGGCGGGCGGCACCGTCACCAGGCGGGCGCGGCGCTCGCCGTCCAGCACCCGCAGCGCCCGCGTCAGCGTCGCGGCGTGCAGTTCGCTCTCGCCGCGCCGGTGCATCAGCGTCAGCGCGTCCCGCAGGTCCGTTGCCTTGGCGACCAGGGCCTGCGCGGCCCGCAGCCCGCCGTAAGTGGCCCCGCCCCGGCTCGGGTTGATACGGCCCAGCAGGTCCAGCACTGCCAGGTAGCTGTCGATGAACTCGCCCTCGGCCCGGGTCAGCGCGGGCAGCGGCGGCAACTCGGGCGGCAGCATCCCGCTCATCTCGTCCCCCTCATGCGTCCCATTCCCTCGTGCGTCCCATTCCCTCGTGCGCTCCGCTCACTACGCGGCCGGCGCCACGGCCGGCCGCTTGCGACTGCCGGTCAGCCCGTCGATGAGTCCGTACTCCAGCGCCCCCGCGCGTCGAATATCTTGTCGCGTTCGATGTCGGCGGCGATCTGCTCGGCGGGCCGGCCGGTGTGCCGTACGAGCATCTCCTCCAGCATCGCCCGGCTGCGCAGCAGTTCCGCGGCCTTGACCTGCAAGTCGGAAGCCTGTCCCTGGATCGGCTCGCTCAGGGACGGCTGATGGATCAGGATGCGCGCACGCGGCAGGGCGAACCGCTTGCCCGGGGCGCCCGCGGCCAGCAGCACCGCCGCGGCCGAGGCGGCCTGTCCCAGGCAGTAGGTCTGGATGTCGCAGGAGACGAACTGCATCGTGTCGTAAATGGCGCTCATCGCGGTCAACGAGCCGCCGGGGGAGTTGATGTAGAGCGAGATGTCGCGCCCCGGGGCGTCGTAGTCGAGGTGGACGAGCTGCGCGATCACGTCGTTGGCGACGGTGTCGTCGACCGGGGCGCCGAGGAAGACCACACGCTCACTGAGCAGCTTGGAGTACGGGTCCATGGTGCGGACCCCGTAAAAGGTGCGTTCGGTGAACTCCGGAAGGACATGGCGGGCCGTGGGGCGGTCCATGGCGACTCCTCTGCTCTGTACGTGCTCCGTACGCGTCCCGTACGTGTCCGCACGCGCCGATGTAAAAAATGTACAGGACGTACGTCCTGGCAGAAGTGAGCATGACTCGCCCGCAGAGGGAAGGCAAGCGGTCACAGCGGTCTTGGGCGCTCGCCCACAGCGAAAGTCCCGGCGCACGACATGAGGGGTCATGCGGCGGAACAGGGCGTCATGAGCCACAGATGGCAGGGAAGTTGGGAACGCCGGGCCCGGTACGGACCGGCCGGCCGCCGTGCGGTTACGATCCCCTGACCTCAGCCTGCCGCTGATCTCAGCCCGCTGCCGTAAGGAGCCGTCTGCCATGGCCACTGCTTCCGCATCCCCCGCGCGCGTACGGCGTGTGGAAGTGCCGCGAGCGCTGCGGGCCCGCGAAGACCTCGCGGGGTACCACTACGCGTCGGCCTTCGCGTCACCTGTGCCGGACGGCCGGCCGCTGACGCCGGAGCAGTGGGCACGGGTCACGTTCGAGACGGCCCCGCTTCCCATGCGGTGGTGCCTGATGCTGGGGTGGACCGGTGTACTGGGGCTGCGGCTGGGCCCGAAGTCCTCCCCGCGGCACGTCCTGGGATGGCGGGTGACGCGTCCCGGTCCCGGCTCGGTCACCCTGGAAGCACCCTCCCGGCTGGTCGACGCGCACAACGTCGTGCTGGTGGAGGACGCGCAGATCCTGTGGGCCACCACCGTGCGCTTCAAGGGGCGGGCCGGCCGGGTGGCGTGGGGGGTGGCGGCGCCGGTCCACCACCTGATGGTCCCCCTGCTGCTGCGGCGCGCGCTCCGGTCCGCCGCAGGCCGCCGCCGGACCGCACCGGGCTCCCGGTCGGCGGCTTAGGAGCGACGCGACGGCGGCGATGCGCGACGGTACGCCGATCTGCGACCGGGCCATGATCCGGCCCTGGTCCGGCCCTGGTCCGGGGGTCGGTCCGGTGCCCGGACCCTCGTCCCGCTCCCCGCAATCCGTGTTGCCATTCGCGGGACAAGACGGTGCAATGACGTGCATGGACCACTCACCAGCCATCGCCCGGGCCCTGACCGAGGTCGGCCCGCGCCTCAAGCGGCTGCGGACCCAGCGCGGCGTGACCCTGGCGGCGCTGTCCGAGGCCACCGGCATCTCCAAGAGCACCCTGTCCCGGCTGGAGTCCGGCCTGCGCCGGCCCAGCCTGGAACTGCTGCTTCCGCTCGCCCAGGCACACCAGGTCGCCCTTGACGAACTGGTCGGCGCCCCCGCGGTCGGTGACCCCCGGGTCCGCCTGACGCCCCAGCGCGTACACGGCAACACCGTGGTGCCGCTGACCCGGCACCCCGGGCCGCTCCAGACCTACAAGATGGTCATACCGGCCGAGCGGAACACGCCGGACCCGCGCACCCACGAGGGGTACGAGTGGCTGTACGTCCTGGCGGGCCGGCTGCGTCTGGTCCTGGCCGACCACGACCTGGTCATGGGGCCGGGGGAGGTGGCCGAGTTCGACACCCGGTTGCCGCACTGGTTCGGCAGCGCCGGTGACGGCCCCGTCGAGGTTCTCAGCCTCTTCGGCCGCCAGGGCGAGCGCATGCACGTACGTGCCAAGCCCCGTCCCAAGGAGCGGTCCGATCCCTGACCGCCGGCCTGCGCCACGACCGCCGGGCCGGGGGCGAGCAGGGGCACGGCGTACGCCGGACCGTCCACGGCCATGGACACATAAACTGTGAGCATGACCTACGAGATTCCGGTGACGCAAGCCCGTGCAGAGCTCGCGGATCTGATCAACCGCGTCGTCTACGGCGACGAGCGGGTGGTCGTCACGCGCCACGGGAAGCCCCTGGTGGCGCTGGTGTCCGCCGCCGACCTGCAACGACTCGAAGCGGTCGAGGCAGAGGTGGCGGCCGGGAACGAGCAGGTGATCAGCACGGTCTCCTCGGTGCGGCAGTTGCCGTCCGCTGCCGGCGAACGGCACCGCTTCGGCATCGCGGCGCAGCACCACGGCTCCGCCGCGGCCGAGCACCGCGGCCCGGCCGCCGGGAACCGGCAACCGGGCCGCGAGGGCTGAGCGCGTCACGGCTGCTGACGGAGCGTCAGGAGCTGAGCTTCCACAGGGCGTCGGCGATGGCGTCGCTGTTGTTGTCCAGCGCGGTCTCGTCGATGTTCCGGGCCGTGTCGCAGGCGGCGTGGTAGCAGGGGTCGAACGGCTTGCCCGCCGTGCCGCCCCACTTCTTCGCCTGCTCGTCGGTCTTGACGCGCTCCGCGCCGGAGAACAGGCCGCCGACCGGGACGCCCGCCTCCTTGAAGGGGGCGTGGTCCGAACGGCCGTCGCCCTCCGTCTCGATCTCGGTGGCGATGTTCTTGGCCGCGAACCAGTCCTTGAAGACCTTCTCCAGCCGCGGCTCGTCGTCGTAGACGAAGTAGCCGGGGTTCGGTGAGCCGATCATGTCGAAGTTCAGGTACGCGTCGAGCTTGGCGCGGTCGGCGGCGGCCAGCGTGTCCACATAGTGCCGGGAGCCGACCGTGCCGTCCTCCTCGTCGCCCCACCAGGCGAACCGCAGGTGCTTCGCCGGCTTGAACCCCTCGCGGGAGACCGCGAGGGCGGTCTCCAGGATCGCCGCGGAGGCCGAGCCGTTGTCGTTGACGCCGGGGCCGGCCTTCACCGAGTCCAGGTGCGCCCCGGTCATGACGGTGTGGTCCGCGCTGCCGCCGGGCCAGTCGGCCACGAGGTTGTAGCCCGTGCTGCCGCCGTGGCTGAACTCCTGGACGGAGGTGGTGAAGCCGGCGGCGTCCAGCTTTCCCTTGATGTAGTCGACCGACGCTTTGTAGCCGGGGCCGCCGTGGGCCCGGTTGCCGCCGTTCGCCTCGGCGATCGACTGGAGCTGCTGGAGGTGTGCCTTGACGGCGGCGACGGGGATGTCGGGAGCGGTCGCCGCTGTGGGAGCGGTGGCCTGGGCCCCGGACGCCGTGCCCAGCAGGCCGGCGGCGAGGGCGGTGCACGCACCGGTGGCGAGGGCGGCACGGCGTATTCGTACGGAACGAGTCACGGTGTGGCTCCGATACAGGTGTGGGGGGATGGTGCGGAGCTGATTGACGCGAACATGAGGATTGTGATCGTTTCTCGTCCCGTCAAGAGCGCATACCGGACCGGCTGTTCCGGATATCGGGACACACCGCGTATACGGCGGGACTTCGGGCGTCCCTCATCGGGTCCTGGCGTTAACACCGTCGAAATGCCGCCGAACTAGCCTGTGAGCAGCGGCGCCTGACGATGTGGGACCCGGGGGAATTGATGGCACGGTGCTGGATGTCAGTTTGCTCCTCCTTTAATCAGTGTGTGGTACATCTGCCTTTGCGGGTGTTTTCGCGCCCGTGACCTGGGCCGATGCGCCCGGGGCAGGAAGACGGTGAGGTGGAAGGCATGCAACTGACCCCGCATGAACAGGAACGCCTGATGATTCATGTGGCGGCTGATGTGGCCGAAAAGCGCCGGGCCCGCGGGCTGCGGCTGAACCACCCCGAAGCCGTCGCCCTCCTGACCTCGCACATCCTGGAAGGCGCACGGGACGGCCGGACCGTCGCCGAACTCATGTCCTCCGGCCGCAAGGTGCTCACCCGGGAGGACGTCATGGAAGGCGTCCCCGAGATGATCCACGACGTGCAGGTCGAGGCGACCTTCCCCGACGGCACCAAGCTCGTCACCGTCCACGAACCCATCAACTGACCGGGGAGAGGCCGACCATGATCCCGGGGCAGATTCTCCCCGCCGCCGAACCGGTGCGCCTGAACGAGGGCCTCCCGGTCACCCGCATGACCGTGCTCAACGCCGCCGACCGGCCCGTCCAGGTCGGCTCCCACTACCACTTCGCCGAGGCCAACCCCGGCCTGGACTTCGACCGCGCCGCCGCGCACGGCAAGCGGCTGAACGTGCCCGCCGGGTCCGCCGTACGCTTCGAACCCGGCATCCCCACCGAGGTCGAACTCGTCCCCGTCGGGGGCAAGCGGATCGTCGCGGGCCTGCGCGGCGAGACCAGGGGCCCCCTCGATGGCTGAGCTGACGCGCGCCGCCTACGCCGGCCTGTTCGGCCCGACCACCGGTGACCGCGTCCGCCTCGCCGACACCGACCTCCTCATCGAGATCACCGAGGACCGCTCGGGCGGCCCCGGCCGGGCCGGTGACGAGGCCGTCTTCGGCGGCGGCAAGGTGATCCGCGAGTCGATGGGGCAGTCCCGCGCCACCCGCGCCGAGGGCGCCCCCGACACGGTGATCACCGGGGCGGTGGTGCTGGACCACTGGGGTGTCGTCAAGGCCGACGTGGGCATCCGGGACGGCAGGATCGCCGCACTGGGCAAGGCCGGCAACCCCGACACCATGGACGGCGTCCACCCCGACCTCGTCATCGGCCCGGAGACCGAGATCATCGCGGGCAACGGCAAGATCCTCACCGCCGGCGCCATCGACACCCACGTCCACTTCATCTGCCCGCAGCAGGTGGACGAGGCGCTCGCCTCCGGCGTCACCACGCTCATCGGCGGCGGTACGGGCCCGGCCGAGGGCAGCAAGGCCACCACCGTCACGCCCGGCGCCTGGCACGTCGCCCGGATGCTGGCGTCGATGGACTCCTCGCCGGTCAACGTCGGGCTGCTCGGCAAGGGCAACACCACCTCCCGCGAGTCCCTGCGCGACCAGTTGCGGGCCGGCATCCTCGGCTTCAAGATCCACGAGGACTGGGGCGCGACCCCCGCCGTACTGGACGCGTGTCTGCGCGTGTGCGAGGAGAGCGGCGTCCAGCTCGCCATCCACACCGACACGCTGAACGAGGCCGGGTTCCTCGCCGACACCCTCGCCGCCATCGCGGGCCGCGTCATCCACGCGTACCACGTCGAAGGCGCCGGCGGCGGCCACGCCCCCGACATGATCGCGATGGTCTCCGAGCCGAACGTCCTGCCCGCATCCACCAACCCCACCCGGCCGCACACCCTGAACACCGTCGAGGAACACCTCGACATGCTGATGGTCTGCCACCACCTCAACCCGGCCGTCCCCGAGGACCTGGCCTTCGCCGAGTCCCGCATCCGGCCCTCCACCATCGCGGCCGAGGACATCCTCCACGACCTCGGCGCCATCTCGATCATGTCCTCCGACGCCCAGGCCATGGGCCGCATCGGCGAGGTCGTCCTGCGGACGTGGCAGACCGCGCACGTGATGAAGAAGCGGCGCGGCGCACTGCCCGGCGACCACCTCGCGGACAACCACCGGGCCCGCCGGTACGTCGCCAAATACACCGTCAACCCGGCCGTCGCCCAGGGCATCGACCACGAGGTCGGCTCCGTCGAGGACGGCAAACTCGCCGACCTCGTGCTGTGGGACCCGGCGTTCTTCGGCGTCCGGCCGCACCTGGTCATCAAGGGCGGGCAGATCGCGTACGCGCAGATGGGCGACGCCAACGCCTCCATCCCCACGCCGCAGCCGGTCCTGCCCCGGCCGATGTTCGGCGCCACCGGCCGCGCCCCGGGCGGCAACTCGCTGAACTTCGTGGCCGAGCAGGCCATCGAGGACGGCCTTCCCGAGCGGCTCGGGCTGGGCAAGTCCTTCCGGGCCATCCGCGGCACCCGCGGCCTCACCAAGGCCGACATGCGCAACAACGACGCGCTGCCGCGGGTGCGGGTGGACCCCGACACCTTCACGGTGACCATCGACGGGGACGTGGTCGAACCCGACCCGGCCGCCGAACTGCCCATGGCCCAGCGGTACTTCCTCTTCTGAAACCTACGGACTCCTCTGAACTGCGGTGAACGGTATGGGCGGCGGCGTGGACAGCGACATGGACGGCGGCATGGACGGCGGGATGGACATGCGTACGGGACCGCAGCGCGAAGGACGACGATGAGCCGGGCGGCGCTGCTCGTCCTCGCCGACGGCCGGTTTCCCGCCGGCGGGCACGCCCACTCCGGCGGGGCCGAACCGGCCGTCACCGCCGGACGCATCACGGACGCGCGCTCGCTGGAGGACTTCTGCCGCGGGCGGCTGCACACCACGGGCCTGGTCGCCGCCGCGCTGGCCGCCGCGGCGGCCGGCGGGTACGACCCGCTCCTGCTGGACGAGGCGGCCGACGCCCGTACGCCCGTACCGGCCCTGCGTGCCACCGCCCGGCGGCTGGGGCGCCAGATGATGCGCGCGGCCCGCGCCACCTGGCCCGGCGCCGGACTCGACGCGCTGGCCGCGGCCCGGCCGCGCGGCGCCCACCAGCCCGTCGTGCTGGGCCTGGCGGCCCGGTCGGCCGGGCTCACCCCGCTGGACGCCGCGTACGCCGTCGCGTACGAGACCGTCAGCGGCCCGGCCACCGCGGCCGTACGCCTGCTGAGCCTGGACCCCTTCGACGCCACCGCCGTCCTCGCCCGTCTCACCGCCGACCTCGACCTGGTCGCCGGCCGGGCCGCCGAGGCCGCCGGGCGCCTGCCGCTGGAGGGCGTCGACGTGCTGCCGGCCGCCTCGGCACCGCTGCTGGACATCACCGCCGAGCAGCACGCCGCCTGGCCCGTACGCCTCTTCGCCTCCTGACCACCAGCCCGTACGACACCCCCGGAGCAGCCATGCATCGCGACCACGGCGAGACCTTCCCCGAGCGCCACACCTACAGCGCCGCCGCCCCGCGCCGCGCGGACGGCAGCCGCCGGGCCCTGCGCATCGGCCTGGGCGGGCCGGTGGGCACCGGCAAGACCGCCACCGTCGCCGCGCTGTGCCGGGCGCTGCGCGACGAACTGTCCATCGCGGTGGTCACCAACGACATCTACACCCGTGAGGACGCGGAGTTCCTGCTGCGGGAGGCGGTGCTGCCCGCCGAGCGGATCACGGCCGTGGAGACCGGGGCCTGTCCGCACACCGCCATCCGCGACGACATCTCCGCCAACCTCGAAGCGGTGGAGGACCTGGAGGAGCAGGTGGGGCCGCTGGACCTGATCCTGGTCGAGTCCGGCGGCGACAACCTGACCGCGACCTTCTCCAAGGGCCTGGTCGACGCGCAGATCTTCGTCATCGACGTGGCGGGCGGCGACGACATCCCCCGCAAGGGCGGACCCGGCGTCACCACCGCCGACCTCCTGGTCATCAACAAGACCGATCTCGCCCCTTATGTGGGGGTCGACCTGGAGGGCATGGCACGCGACGCCAAGGCGCAGCGCGGCGAGCTGCCCGTCGCCTTCACCGCGCTGAAGGCCGAGGGCGGGGTCGCACCGGTGGTGGACTGGGTCCGCGCGCGGCTGGCCGACTGGACCGCGGGCCCGGTATGACGCTCGCCCCTCCCGGGGCCCCGCGGCCGGCCGTACCGGACGCGGGGCCCGCACCGGACGGCTCGTCACCGGCATCGATACCGGCGGCACCACCGGCGTCGGCGGCTGCCCCCGCCTCGGCCGGTGGTCTGCGCGCCACCGCCCGTATCACGGCGCGGGCCGACGCGGACGGCGTCACGCGGCTGCCCGTCCTGGACGGCGACGGCCCGCTCGCGCTGCGCCGCATCCGCTCGTACGACACCTACCACTCATGCGCCTCCCGCGATCCCCATGAGGGGAGCGGTGACGGCAGCCGTCCGCATACGCACCAGGCGCGGGTCTGCGTCGTCGGCGCCATGAGCGCCCCGCTCGGCGGCGACCGGCTGCGCATCGAGGTCACCGTCGAGCCGGGCGCCGACCTGCGTGTCACCGCCGCCGCCGCGACCGTCGCCCTCCCCGGCCGGGCGGGCGGGGCCGCGTACTACGACGTGGTGCTGACCGTGGGGGAGGGGGCCCGGCTGGAGTGGCTTCCCGAGCCGCTGGTCTCCGCGGCGGGCAGCGATCTGCGGATGTCCACGACCGTGTGCCTGGCCCCCACCGCGCGCCTGGTGCTGCGGGAGGAACAGGTGCTGGGCCGCAGCGGCGAACGGCCGGGCCGGCTGCGCAGCCGGCTGACGGTCCGCCGGGCCGGACGTCCGCTTCTGGACCAGGAGACGGCGTACGGGGACGGCGTCCCGGGCTGGGACTCCGCGGCCGTCCTGGGCGGCAACCGGGCGACGGGACAACTGCTCGTCGCCGGTCCGGCGCCCGGTGAGGAGCCGGCCGAGGTCCGGTTGCTGGGCGAGGACGGCGGCCAAGGCGTCCGTACGCCGCTGGCCGGACCGGCGGCACTGGTCACCGCCGTCGCGCCGGACGCGCTGCGGCTGCGACGTCTGCTGGACGCCGGTCATGCCGTGCGGTGACGCGCGGGCGCACGGGCGAGCGGTTCCGGGACGCGCGGAGAAGAAGCACACGGCGGAGAAGCACAGGGGGAAGAGGCACACGGCGGAGAAGCACACGGCGAAGAAGCACGTGACACGCCGGGAGTGACTCAGGGCACCTCTTCGGGAACGAGATGGGTCGGAAACGTAATGTTTTCGCGACAGAGCAGAACATTCGCGCCCCAGGTCATCCCATAGGGTCGAGCGGTGATCGAACCTCGAAAAGGGGCACACGCCCGGAACCACGATGCCGCTCCGGCCGACCGGCGGCCCGTCCTCGGCCCCGGCGGGCCGCCGGCCGGCGACGGGCCGTACAACGACGCACCGACTGGGGCCCGATCAGAGGCATCGCGTTCCGGGACATCCCGGTCCGCCCGGTCTACCCGCGCCCCGGACGGACCGGTTTCCGGCGCTGGGTGCCGTCCTGGCGCCAGATGCTGGGCCTGGCCGGTTCCTTCGTCGGCCTGCTGGCCGGTGTGCTGCTGATCATGTACGCGCGTACCGAGATACCCGCCGACCTCAACGCCTTCGCCACCCAGCAGGACAACGTCTACTACTGGGCCGACGGCACCGAGATGGCCCGTACCGGCGACATCAACCGGCAGGACACCCCCCTGGAGAAGGTGCCCGAGAAGGTCCGCTGGGCCGCGCTGGCCGCCGAGAACGAGACCTTCTACTCCGACAGCGGCATCTCGCCCAGCGGCATGGTCCGGGCCGTCTCCAAAATGATCACCGGTGGCAGCACCCAGGGCGGATCGACCATCACGCAGCAGTACGTCAAGAACGCCTACCTCAATCAGGAGCAGACCTTCGGCCGCAAGCTCGACGAGATGTTCATCGCCATCAAGCTCGACAACAAGATGAGCAAGAACGAGATCCTCGAGCGCTACCTGAACACGAGCTGGTACGGGCGCGGCACGTACGGGATCCAGCGGGCCGCCCACGCCTACTACGGCAAGGACGCCTCCCATCTGAACGTGAGCGAGGGCGCCTTCCTCGCCTCGCTCCTGAAGGGCGCGGCCCTGTACGACCCGGCGCTCGGCCACGCCAACCACGAGCGCGCGGTGGAGCGCTGGAGGTGGGTCCTGGACCGGATGGTGGCCATCGGCAAGCTCTCCAAGGAGGAGCGGGCCCGCTACACCCACTTCCCCGAGCCCCAGGCCCCGCCCAAGCCCGCCGGGCTGACCGGTCAGAACGGCTACCTCGTGGAGACCGCCCGGGCCTATGTCAGTGCCCACACCAAGATCTCCGAGAAGGAGTTCGCCCTCGGCGGCTACCAGATCCACACCACCTTCGAGAAGCCCCGGATGACGGCGCTGGCCAAGGCCGTCAAGGAGGCGCGGGACAAGCTGCGGCCGGGCAGCCGCGAGGCCGACCGCAATGTCCGCATCGGTGCCGCGTCGGTGACCACGGACGGCCGGATCGTCGCCCTGTACGGCGGGCCGGACTACCTCCGGCAGGGCTTCAACGACGCCAACTCCTCCGTCGTCCCGGCCGGCAGCGCCTTCACACCGTTCGTCTACGCCGCGGCCCTGCGCGACGGTGTCGAGCGTGAGCGCGGCAAGCCCCGTACCCCCGTCACCCCGGCCACGGTCTACGACGGCAACAACAAGATCACGCTGCTCACCCCGGAGGGGCCCTACTGGGACCGTTCGGGAAAGATCGCCAAGGCGGTGAACGACGGCGACAGGTCCTGGGGCAGGATCACGCTGAAGAACGCGGTCGTGCACTCCGTCAACACCACGATGATGCAACTGGGCATGGACGTGGGACTGGACGAGGTCGGCAAGATGGGCGTGCAGACGGGACTGCTGGAGAGCAGCCTCGGCGAGAAACTGCCGTCCTTCTCGCTCGGCACGGCCACGCCCAGCGCCATCCGCATGGCCGACGCGTACGCCACCTTCGCCGGCCAGGGCAGGCACAGCGAGCCGTACTCGGTCGCCAGGCTCACCCGCAACGGCGCCGAGGTGCCCGTGGAGAAGCCGAAGACCGAGCAGGTCCTGCCGCGGTCGGTGGCCGGCTCCGTGGACGACGCGCTGCGCGACGCGGTGCGCCGGGGCACCGCCGTACGGGCCAGGGCCGCGGGCCCGGGCGCGGCCGGCAAGACGGGCACCGCGCAGGACAACAAGTCCGCCTGGTTCGTCGGCTACCGCGGCACGCTCTCCACCGCCGTCTCGCTCGCCCGCATCGACCCCAAGAGCCAGGAACTGCTTCCTCTGGACGGCCTCGGCGGCGCGCCGAAGAAGAACGTCGGCAGCACGTACCCGATCGACATCTGGACCCGGTACATGACCGCCCGCTAGCATCGGGCCCACGACACAGGCCCCGTACGCGCGCGTACGGGGCCTCGTCTTTGCCGAGCTTTGCCGACGTTTGCTGGGCTTTGCCGGCGTTTGCCGGTCCTCAGGGGTCTTTATGGGCGGCGCGAGGTCACTTCACCAGCTCCGACCAGTCCGGGGACTGTGCCGGGTCCAGCCCGCGCAGCCGCTGGAGGACCTGGGGGTCCTGGGCGTCCAGCCAGTCGGCGACCTGTTTGAAGGTGGCGCAGCGCACTTCCTTCCGCTTGCACACCGACTTCATGACGTCCTCGACGGCCTTCATGTAGATGCCGCCGTTCCAGTCCTCGAAGTGGTTGCCGATGAAAAGCGGCGCCCGGCTCCCGTGATAGACGCGCTCGAATCCGTTGAGGTATCCGTCGCGGGTCAGCTTCCGCCACTGCGCGTACTTCGACGGGTCGCCCTTGGTGTTGTCACCGGACTGGTTGTAGAGGAAGTTGAAGTCCATGGACAGGACCTGCTTCTCGCTCTTGGGATAGGGCAGCAGTTGCAGCGGGAAATTCCAGATGCCGTTGGCCTTGGACGGCCATATCTGGAAGTCGCCGGGCGAGCTGGCGTCATACCGCCAGCCGAACGTCTTGGCCGCCGCCAGCAGATTCTGCTGGCCCTCCAGGCACGGCGCGCGCCCGCCCGCCAGCTCCTTCTTGTAGTCGAAGGGCAGCGGGGGCAAATCGGTGTACCCGGTGTTCGTCTTCCAGTTCTGCACGAAGGAATACGACTGCGCTATCTCGCTCTTCCACTCCGCCGGGCTCCAGTCGCCGCCGCCCTTGGGGCCGCAGAAGTGACCGTTGAAGTGCGTGCCTATCTCGTTGCCGTCCAGCCAGGCGCCGCGGAGCTGCCGCAAGGTGTCCTTGATGTGCTCGTTCGTCGCGTACGAGATGGCCGAGGCGCCCGGTTTGTGCTGCGGCGGGCGGTACATCGTCGCCTTCGACTTCGGCAGCAGATAGGTGCCGGTGAGGAAGAAGGTCATCTGGGCGTCGTTCTGCCGGGCAGCCTCGCGGAAATGCGAGAAGAGGTGGTCGTCGCCCTCCAGCGCGCCGTCCCAGGAGAAGACCACGAACTGCGGCGGCCTCTCACCCGGCTTCAGCTTCTTGGGCTTGGGCTGTTTGGGCTGCGGCCCCGTATAGGACGTCGAGCCGTCACCCAGCACCTTGACCTTGCCGTCCCACTTCTCCTCGGGTTTGCCGGCTTTCTTCCCGTCGCTCTCCAGCGGGGCCTGTTTCCCCTGGGCGGCGCTCGGGGACGGCGACGCGGAACTCTTCTCGCCGTCCGTTTCACCGGAGCCGCAGGCCGACAGCCCGAGGGCGAGAGCGGCCACGGTGAGCAGAGCCGGCGCGCCGTGCACGGTCCTTTTCGACAATTTCCCACTCCCTGGCAGCACACACATGTTTGCTCTGAGTATCACAGGAAGCTACAGGACCCTCGTCCGCCCCTGGGGTCTCATGTGCCGATTCCCAGGTTCTCCTGCGTCTCGCGCGGGGTGGGAGGCGCGGACGGGCCGTGGCGGCCGGGCCCGTCGGCGGGTCCGCCCGGCGGCGGAGGGCCGCCGGGCGGTGCCGTCCTTACGGACGGGCCCGTCAGGTGCGGTAGGCGTAGTAGATCGCGTTCGGGTAGGACGCGATGATGCTCGCCACCGACTTCCGGTAGGTGTTGGTCGAGTGGTACGTCAGGTACGGGACGCCGTAGCGGCTGCGGTACGTCGTCATCATGGAGTGGTCCTTGGACCCGTCACGGTCGAAGTCCATCTGCAGGACGTCGCCGACCTCCATCTGGTAGACGTTCGACAGGCTGGTCACGCGCTTGGAGTTCAGCGCGTACCACGACCACTCGTTGACCCCGAGCCAACTGTCGGACTGGCCGGAGGCGGAGTACCACCACTTGTGGTAGTCCGAGGCCGAGCCGGTCTCCGGCTTCCAGCCGCCCGCCTTCAGGGACTGGCTCAGGAAGTTGGTGCAGTCGCCGCCGTCCGCGTTGAACTTTCGGTAGGCGGGGTTGTAGTTCCGCCAGTACTTCTCCGCGTACGCCGCCATGGCCGCGTAGTTGTAGCCGGCGGTCGTCTGCCGCTTCGGCACCTGCCGGGCGGGCCACGAGGTGGCGGCGCGCGGCGCGTCGGGCGTGCTGGGCGCGGCGGCCACCGGCGCGGTACGCAGCGCGGGAGCGTTGATCGCGCCGGGTCCGCTGTCCTTGGACCGGATGCCGGTCAGCTCCCACTTGCCGCCCGGGGTGGCGGTGAAGGTCACCTCGTGGCGGGCCTTGAAGCCGGTGGTGCCCGGCTCGTCACCGCGGATCTTCTTGTACGTCAGCGTGGTGGTCTCGGTGATCTGCGCGGTGGCGCGGCGGCCCTTGACCTGGGTGCTGTCCACGGTGACCCGGGTGTCGCCGGCGGTGTACGCCTCACCGAGGGCGGCCAGCCGCTTCTTGCGGCTGTGCAGCGAGGAGACGCCCGCGTGCTCCGTGTGCTCCAGGCCCTGCGACAGACGGACCTGGCCGGGGAGCGGGGCTATGTGCCGTGCCGCCGTCCGGCTGTCCACCATCGCCGCCGTACGCTTGGTCAGCACGGCGTCGGCGGCCCGGCCGAAGGCGTCGACCGTCGCCTTGTCCACGCGCGGAGCGGCGGGTTCCGGTGTCGTCGTCGCGGTCGCGGAGGGCAGGACCACCGCTGCCACGGCCACGGACAGCGCCGCGCCGATGGCGCATCTCAGTGTTGTTCGATTCACGTAGTTTCCCCTTGTCATCCCGGCTCACCTGGGCCGGGAGGGGGAATCTTCGCACGAACCATCACCCGGATGGATCAGTGGTTCCGGGAAAGATTCGTACAAGGGCCGGGCGGTCCCGTGATCACTGTCCGTACGGCCCGGTGATCACGGTGCGTGAACCTGATGTCCGCATAACGGACGCGTCTGACGCAAAATCGCTTCTTCTGTCCATCCTCATGGCTCGATATCGCATATTGGACAGGTACGACCATGAGCCGGACACTCCCCGCACCCCCTCCGCCGACCGAGAGCACCCCCGCACCGGCCGGGAACACCCCCGGGCCCGGCAACCCGCTGTCCAACGGCCTCAAGCAGCGGCACCTTTCGATGATCGCCCTGGGCGGCGTCATCGGCGCCGGCCTCTTCGTGGGCTCGGGCGCCGGCATCGCCGCGGCCGGCCCCTCGATCGTGCTCGCCTACGCGGTGTCCGGACTGCTCGTGATGTCCGTGATGCGGATGCTCGGCGAGATGTCCGCCGCCGACCCGGCCTCCGGCTCCTTCTCCGTCCACGCCGACCGCGCGCTGGGCCGCTGGGCCGGCCTCACCGCCGGCTGGATGTTCTGGACCCTGCTGGTCGTCGGCGTCGCGGTCGAGGCGATCGGCGCGGCCCACATCGTGCAGGGCTGGCTCCCGGGAACACCGTCCTGGCTGTGGGTGCTGGTCTTCATGGCGTTCTTCTGCGGCACCAACCTGGCCGCGGTCTCCCACTTCGGCGAGCTGGAATTCTGGTTCGCCGCCCTGAAGATCGGCGCCATCGCGCTCTTCCTGGTCCTGGGCACGCTGGCGGTCCTGGGGGTGCTGCCCGGCACCGACGCGCCCGGCACCGCCCACCTCCTGCACGACGGCGGCTTCCTCCCCAACGGCGCGAGCGGACTGCTGACCGGCCTGCTGGCCTCGGTCGTCGCCTACGGCGGCCTGGAGACGGTGACCATCGCGGCGGCCGAGTCCCAGGACCCGGCACGCGCGGTCGCCAAGGCCGTCCGTACGACGATGTGGCGGATCGGCATCGTCTACGTCGGCTCGATGCTGCTGATCGTCACGCTGGTCCCGTGGAGCAGCCGGGCCGTCACGGAACACGGGCCGTACGCCGCCGTGCTCGAACGGCTCGGCGTCCCCGGCGGGGGCCAGATCATGAACGTCGTCGTCCTGGTCGCGCTGCTGTCCGCGATGAACGCCAACATCTACGGCTCCTCCCGCATGGCCTACTCGCTGGTCTCCCGCGGCCAGGGCCCCAAAGCCCTGGGCAAGGTCTCCGGCGGGGTGCCGCGCCGCGCGGTACTCGCCTCCTCCGCCTTCGGCTTCGTCGCCGTGCTCCTGTCCTACTGGTGGCCCACCACCGTCTTCGCCTGGCTGCTGAACATGGTCGGCGCGGTCGTGCTGGTGGTGTGGGGGTTCATCGCCGCCTCACAACTCGTGCTGCGCCGGCGGCTGGAGCGCGCCGCGCCGGGGAAGCCGGCGGTGCGGATGGGGGGCTTCCCGTACCTGACCTGGGTGACGCTGGCGGGAGTGGTCACGGTACTGGCGCTGATGACCCTGAACGCCGGCACCCGGGCGCAGTTGTTCTCCACCGGCGGCTTGGCGCTGGTGCTCGCTCTGATCGGCTGCGTACGGCAGCGGGCGGCGGCCACGCGCTGAGTGCGTACGTCGTGGCCCTGGCGGGAGACCCGCAGGGGCATGGCAGGGGCCTGGCAGGGGTCTGGAAAGAATTCGCGTTGAGCCGGCAGCCATCGTGCCGGTCGGCGGCAACTGACAGACGGCCGAACGGCGACCGCCGGACCGACCGACCCGGCGGTCGCCGTTTCTTCCAGGAGAAGGGCATCCTGCGCTACCGCTGGACCCTCAAGCCGGGCCGCAGCCTGCCGGAGGGGCAGCATGTCTTCGCGGCGCAGTACGACCACGCGGAGGGCGCGCGGGACGCCAGGGGGGGACAGGTACGAGACCATGTCCCGGGCCGGGACGCGCCGTACAGCCCTTATGCGGTGGGGGGCGGCTTCGGGACCGGAACGCAGCCGTGACGGCGCGGCGGGCGGCGGGGCGGTGAGAGGCGGCGCCGCTCCTGGGGGGAAGGAGCGGCGTCGCACCCCACTAGACGGCATCCGGGGCCAATCGGTGCCATGTGACGGCGAACGAAGCGAAAAAAATTTCAGCGGCGGCCGGCCGGGCGGGACCCTCGGCCGCCCGGCCGGCCGCCGTCACCGTCTCCCGGCCGGGCCCCTCAGCAGGCCAGCGTCGCGGCGATCGCCGAGCGCCAGTCCTCGCCGGGCCGCTCGGCCAGCTCGGCGGCGAGTGTGCCCGCGCGGTAGCGGCGGCGGTGGAGCAGACCGGGAGGCACGGCCGGACCGGTGCCGGCGTCCGCGGCCGGGCGCGGGTCCGGTGCTGGTGCCGGGTCCGGATGCGGGCTCGTGGTGAAGCGGACGCCGCCCGCGCCGTCCAGCAGCCGGACCAGTTCGGTGGCGAACTCCGCCCAGCCGACGTGCCCTGCGACCGCGTTGACCACCCCGCCGGCCGGCCGGTCCACACAGCGCACCAGGGCCCGCGCCAAGGCGGCGGCGTGCACCCACGGCGCCCCGTACCACCCCCGCGCCGGATCGGGCAGCTCGATCGGCCGGCCCGCCTTCGCCGCCTGGAACAGCGCCCCCGTCGCACCCCACCGCAGTTGGTCCCGCAGCCTGGCGTGCGGGCCCCACACGATGGGCGCGCGCACCGCGCTCGCACCGCCGCGCCCGGCCCGGCCCGCGGCCTCGCGCAGCATCCGCTCGCAGTCGAGCTTGGCCCGGCCGTACGGGGTGAGCGGCTCGGCGGAGGGCGTGTCCTCGGCCACGTCCGTCAACGGCGGCTGCCCGTAGGCGTCCACACTGCTGACGAAGACGAAGGGGCCCTGCCGCCAGCCGTCCAGCAGGGCGCGCATCGCCGCGAGATCGACCTCGGGATCGGTGAAGGTGCAGGCGGCGTGGATCACCGCCGAGGCGTCCGCGGTAGCGGCCCGCAGACCGGCCGGATCGCCGAGATCGCCGTGGACCACCTCGACCCCGTCCGCCGCCAGCAGGTGCGCCGACTCCGGCCGGGCCAGCGCCCGTACGGGACGGCCGCGCGCCGCCAGTTCCCGCAGGACGAAGGCGCCCACGCCACCGGTGGCTCCGGTGACCAGCACCGTGTCCGTACGGGACGCGGACCGCCGTGCGCCGTGCCGCGCCGCCGCGGCCGTGCGCTGCCGGGCACGCTCCTCCAGCAGGGCGGACAGCGCCCGCGGGCTGCGGTGCTCCATCACGTCCAGGCCGGTCAGCGGCAGTCGCAGCCGCTCGCGCAGCCGGTCGGCGAGCCGGACGGCCAGCAGGGAGTGACCGCCCAGCGCGAAGAAGTCGGCGTCCGGCGCCGGTTCCTGGCCCAGCAGCTCACCGAACGCATCCAGTACGGCCCGCGCCCGCGCACCCGTAGTACCGCTCGTTCCACCCCCGCCGCCCGTTCCGTCCCCGCCGCTCGTTCCGTCCCCGGCAGCCGGTCCTGCCACCCCGTCCGCCGGTGGTGCGCCGGGCAGCCGGGCACGGTCCACGCTTCCGTCCGCGGCGCGGGGCAGCGCGTCCAGCACCGTCACCGTGGCCGGCACCAGCTCGGGCCGCAGGGCCGAACGCAGCGCGATCCGCAGCCCCACGGGCTCCGCCGACCCCAGGCCGCTCGGCACCACGTACGCCAGCGGTGGCTGTCCGGGCCGCTCCAGTACCGCGGCCCGCGCCACCTCCGGCCGCTCCAGCAGCCATGCCTGGGCGGGGTGGAGCGCCGCGGGGGCCGGCGGCACGGGCCGGGTCAGCGGGTGCGCCGGGTCCGCCGCCACCGCCGTGAGCAGGCCGGTGAAGCGGCGCAGCAGGTCCCGGGCGGCCGGCTCGTCCAGACGTGCCAGGTCGTACTGCACCAGACAGCGCGGCCCGTCCTCACCGTGTGCTTCCTCGACATAGAACCCGAGACCGAACTTGGCCGTACCGAGATCGATATCGACCGCTTCGGTCCGGGCGCCGGCCAGTTCCAGCGTGACGGGTGCGCGCAGCACATCGGCGGTCACATCGACCAGCGGATGCCCGTCCCGGTCGCGGCCCGCGGCCCCGAGCCGTTCCACGACCAGGTCGAAGGGGACCTCGCGGTGCTCATGGGCTTCCAGCAGGGCGTCCCGTACGCGGTCCAGGAGCGCCCCGAAGTGCGCGGCGCCCGTGGTGTCCACCCGTACGGCCAGCGTGTTGACGCACAATCCGACCAGGCCACGCAGCCCCGGCCGGTCACGGTTGCCGACGGCGCAGCCGAGCACCAGGTCCTCGGCGCCGGTCGTCTCCAGCAGCGCCGCGTACGCACCGGCCAGGGTGACGGTGAACAGCGTGGTCCGGTGCTTGCGGGCCACCGCGCGCAGTTGGTCCAGCACCTCGGGCGCCAGCGGCTCGCCGACCACGCCGCTTCGCCCGCGGTGGCCCGGGGCCGAGGCGGCGCGGGGCGCGGGGAGCGGCACCGGGCGGGCGCCGGACAGCCGCCGGAGCCAGTGCTCCAGACCCGCCGCGAGGCCGGCCGCGGCGGCCTGTTCCCGGCGGGCGAACTCCGCGTACCGCGGCGCGGGACCGCCCAGCAGGCCGTCCGGGTCCCGCGGCCCGCGCCCGCCTTCCGGGGCGGTCCCGCCTTCCGGGGCCGGGCCGTCCAGCTCGGCCCGGTAGAGCGCGCTCAGCTCCCGGGTGACGACGCCCAACGACCAGCCGTCGACGGCTACGTGATGGAACGTCAGCAGAACGGTGTGGTCCTCGGGGCCGTGCCGCAGGACGAGCGCGCGCAGTACGGGGCCGGCGGCCAGGTCGAAGGGGACCGCCGCCGCCTGCCGCAACAGGTGCTCAGGGTCTCCCGGGTCCGTCACCACGTCCACCGGCACCGGCGCCGCGGGCATCACCTCTTGGTACGGCTCGCCGTCGCGCTGCCCGTACCGCGTCCGCAGGACCTCGTGACGGCGCACCAGCCCGCTCAGCGCCCGGCCAAGAGCGTCCGGGGAGAACGGCCCGCGCACCCGGGTGGCGAACGGCACGTGATAGGCGGCCCCGCTCCGGCCGAGCCGGTCCATCAGCCACATCCGCCGCTGGGCGTAGGAGAGCGGCGGCGGACCCGCCGCACCGGCCGGCTCCACCGGAGCGGCGGGGGCGGCGGGGGCGGCGATCTTACGGGCGTCGGCCCGCCGCTGCCGGGCCAGCCGCAGCAGTGCCTCCTCGCGGGCGGCGCCGGTGCCCGGGGCGGCGGTCATCGGGCGTCCTCGGGGTCCGGCGCCCCGTGGGCACGCAGCAGCGCCTGCTCGACCAGCGCGGCCTGGGCGGCGACGGTGGGCGCGGCGAAGAACTCGGCGAGGGTCAGCTCCGCGCCGAGGTCCTCGCGCAGGTCGTCCACCACGCACAGGGCGAGCAGGGAGTGCCCGCCCAGCGCGGTGAAGTCGGCGTCGGGACCGGTGACCGGGACCTCCAGCGCCCGGCTCCAGACGTCGGCCACGACCTGCTGGAGGGGGGAGAGCGCCTTTCCGGCGGACGGGGCGGACGGGGCGGACGGGGTGTCCGGGGCGGCGTCGGCCCCGGTGTCCGCCGGCTCGGGCACCGCTGCCCGCTTGGGCGCGGCTGCCACCTCCTGGCCCGGCGGGAGCTCCGGCGCCCCGCCCGGCTCGGGCACCGCCTCCTCACCCGGCAGCGGGCGTTCCGCCAGGGCGCGGCGGTCCACCTTGCCGGTGGCGGTCAGCGGCAGCCCGGTCACGAAGGACCAGGCGTTGGGCACCAGATGCGCCGGCAGCCGCTCCGCCAGGTGCGTACGCAGCGCCGCCGGATCCGGCTGCCGCCGCTCCGCCCGGACGGCCCGGACGACGAACGCCACGAGCCGGGCGTCGTCGGGCGCGGGACGCCGCAGGACCACGGCCGCGTCGGCGACTTGCGGGTGCTCGCGCAGCGCGTGTTCGATCTCGCCCGGCTCGATCCGGAAGCCGCGGACCTTGACCTGATCGTCCGTACGGCCGTGGAAGTCCAGGACGCCGTCGGCGCGGACCGAGACGATGTCACCGCTGCGGTACAGCCGCCCGGCGGCCGGATGGTCCACGAAGCGCTCCGCGGTCAGTTCCGGCTGCCCGGCGTAGCCCCGGGCCAGCCGCGGCCCGCCGATCCACAGCTCGCCCCGGACACCGGACGGCACCGGCTCGCCGGCCTCGTCCATGACGTGGACGGTCGCCCCGGCGATCGGCCGCCCGATGGGCGGCGGCGCGTCGCAGTCCTCCGGCGTGACCCGGTGGGCGGTGGTGAAGGTGGTGGCCTCCGTGGGCCCGTACCCGTTGACCAGCTCCAGCCAGGGGTGGGCGCGCAGCACGTCCCGGGCGTGCTGCGCGGACAGCGCCTCGCCGCCGACCACGACCGTGCGCAGCACGCCGAAGAGCGGGGAGCGCCGGGCGGCGAGGTGGTGGAAGAGCGCGGTGGTCAGTACGGCGACGGTCGCGCCCAGTCGCGCGGTGTCCCGCGCCAGCGCCTCCAGGGACAGCCGGTCGGCGGTGGAGACCGCCACCGCCGCACCGTTCGCCAGCGGGGCCCACACCTCGAACGCCGAGGCGTCGAACGTCACGGGGGAGTGGAAGAGCACCCGGTCGCGAGGGGTGAGCGTGAGGTAGCCGGGCTCGGTGACCAGGCCGGCGACTCCCCGGTGGGTGAGGGCCACGGCCTTGGGACGGCCGGTCGAGCCGGAGGTGAACATCACGTACGCGGTGGCGTCGGGATCACAGGGCGCGTACGGGGACGGGGCACCCGGCTCCGGCCCGTACCGCTGGTCGTCCTCCTGCTCGTACTGCTCGGTGGCGGGCAGGGCCAGCGCCTGGTGCGCGGGGATGCCCGCGGTCTCCAGCAGGCCCTTCTCGCCGACCGTCAGGACGGCACCGGCCGTGGCCAGCATCGTCTGGACGCGTGGCCGTGGATACGCCGGGTCGAGCGGTACGTAGTGGGCGCCGGCCCACCATATGGCGAGCTGGGTGACGACGGCGCGCACCGAGTGCGGCAGCAGGACGCCGACCGCGCTGCCGGGACCGGCCCCGCGTTCCCGCAGCCGGCCGGCGAACCGGTGGGCGGCGGTGGCCAACTGCTCGTAGGTCAGGCTGACTTCGCCGTCGGTGACGGCCAGGGCGTGCGGCGTGGTCCGCGCGTACCGGGCCACCCGGGCCGGCACCCCGCCGGCGAAGTCGAAGGAACTCCCGGACGGGGAGCTCTGGGACAAGAGCTGCTTCGTGCTGGTCATTTCACGCACCTCCTACGGCGGCGGTACCGGCTGCGGTCAGCCGGGCGTCCACGAGATCGGCGATGCCGCGCAGATCGGGCTGGCGCAGAACCGCCGGCGCGCGCAGCCGCACCCCGCACTCCTCCTCCAGGGACGCCAGCAGGCGGGCGGCGGCCAGCGATGTGCCCCCCGAGGCGGCGAACGCGTCCGTGAGCCCGAGGTCCGGGTCCCCGAGCAGGTCCCGGCACAGCCGCAGGACCAGCTCCTGCGTCGCGGTCCGCGGCTGTTCCGCGCCGTCCGTACGGGCCGTACGGGCCGTACCGGCGGCCGTGTCACGTGTTCCGGAGCTTGTGGAGCCGGCGGGCGTCCGCTGCGGCTCGGCCGCCAGCAGTGCCGCGCGGTCCACCTTCCCGTTGGCGTCGTACGGGAAGGCGTCGACGTACCGTACGACCGCGGGGACCGCCTGCTCGGGCAGCCACTCGCGGACGCCCCGCAGCAACTCCGCCGTGGCGGGCGCGGGCCGGCCGGGGGCGAGGAGCACGAAGGCGATGAGCCGCAGGACTTCGCCGTCGGTACGCAGGGCCGCCACCACCGCCCGGCGTACCCGCTCGTCGTGCTCGAACGCCGCCTCCACCTCGGCGGGCTCGATGCGTACGCCGCTGACCTTCACCTGGTCGTCCATGCGGCCGAGGAATTCCAGCACCCCGTCGGCCCGCATCCGTACCCGGTCCCCGGTGCGGTAGACGCGCTCGGTGCCCGAGTCCGTGCCCGTGCCGGTGCCGGTGCCGGTGCCGGTGCCCGTGCCGGTTCCGGTGATAATGACGCCGGGCGGTGGCGCCACGTAGCGGCGGGCCGTCAGCTCCGGGTCCGCGTAGCCCAGCGCGAGACAGCCGCCGCCGATGCGCAGTTCGCCGGCCTCGCCCCGGGGGACGACCCGGCCCTCCTCGTCGGTGACGCAGACGACGGCCCCGTCCATCGGCGACCCGATCGGCGGCGGCACGCTCACGTCCTCGCGCCTGGGGTCCAGCGCGTGCGCGGTGGTCATGACGGTCGCCTCGGCGGGGCCGTACGCGTTGTGGAACTGGGCCGTGACCTGCGGGGAGGGCCAGCGGCGCAGCCGGTCGCCACCGACCTCGACATGGCGCAGCGCGGGGAGCGCGGGCCACGGCCGGTCCAGGACCAGTTCGGCCAGCGGGGTGGGCAGGACGGAGATCGTCACGCCCGCACGGCGCCACCAGTCGGTGAGGGCCCGCGGGTCCCAGCGCACCTCCTCGGGCGCGACGCTCAGCGCGGCACCGGAGGTGAGGGCCGCCCACAGCTCTTTGACGTGCGGGTCGAAAGCGACCCCGACCAGCAGACTGTGCCGGTCCCCGGGGCCGGAGCCGACGCGCTGGCGGTACCAGCGCAGCAGGGCGGCCAGCGAAGCGCCGCCGACCGCGACGGCCTTGGGGGTGCCGGTCGAACCCGAGGTCAAAACGGTGTAGAAGGCGCCCGCCGGAACGGCCGCGGGCGCAGCCGCCGGGGCGGAGCCCGCGGCTGACGGCTGGGAGCCGGAATCGGACGTCCGGGAGTCGGAGCCGGACGTCCGGGACGTGGCGGTGGGCGATCCGGGTGCGGGCGTGAACGCGGCCACCACCTGCCCGGCCGCGTGGGCACCCGCCGACGGGAGCGGCAGCACCGTCCGCTCCGCGTCGCCGTACGCCCCGGGCAGCAGCCCGGCGTCACCGACCAGGCACCGTACCCGCAGCGTCCCGGTCACCGCCGCCAGCCGCCGCTCGCCGGGGCGCGGCCCCAGCGGCAGGTAGACGGCGCCGAGCCGGGCCAGCGCCACGGCTACCGCGACCAGCGCGACCGAGCGGTCCAGGCAGACGCCGACCACGTCGCCGGCGGCCACCCGGCCGCGCAGCGCGTCGGCGGCGTGCCGGGCGAGGTCGTCCAACTCGCCGTAGCTCCAGGTCAGTTCGCCGTCCTCGACGGCGGGTGCGTCCGGGGCGGTGCGGACCCAGTGGCCGTACTCGCAAAGGATGTCCTGTGGGCGGCTCGGTGCCGCGGGGGCGCCGTACGCGATGCTCGGCGCGGCGTCGGCGAGACCGTTCGCCGGGCTGTCCGTCGAGTCGTCCGTACGGTCCTCCGTCGGGCCGGCCGTCGGGTCGTCCGTACGGTGATCGTGCGGCTGCGTGGCCGCCGTCGTGGAAGTATTCATGATCCCTCTGTCACGGAATGCGGGAGGAGGAGAGGAGAAAGGGGAGCGAAGGGGAGCGAAGGGAAGCGAAGGTGCGGGGAAAGGAAGGGCGCTCAGCCCAGTCCCATGGCGCGGGCGATGATCACCTTCTGGATCTCCGACGTCCCTTCGATGATCGTCATCATCCGGACGTACCGGTACAGGAACTCCAGCGGATGCCCGCGCACCCACCCCGTCGCGCCGTGCACCTGAAGTGCCCGGTCCACCACCCGCACCGCGGTCTCGGACGAGGTGAGCTTGGCCAGTGCCGCGTTCTCCGGCGCCTCCGTGCCCTCGTCGACCAGCCGTGCGCAGGCCAGCGTCAGCAGCTTGGCCGCCTCGACCTCGGCCCGGCTGCTCACCAGGTGCTCCTGCACATGCTGGTACGCGCCGATGCGCGCCCCGAACGCCTGCCGCTCCCGGGCGTACCCGACGCCCTGCGCGAGCGCGTACTCGGCGATGCCGTTGCACATGGCCGCGACCACGAGCCGGCCGCGCGAGAGACTGTCGATCCCGCTGCCCATCGCGGACCCGATGCCGTCCGCGCCGCCGATCACGGCGTCGTCCGGCACCCGTACGTCCTCCAGGAGGAGTTCGAACAGCGGCTCGCCCGACATCCCGTCGTAGCGCTGTCCGATCCGCAGCCCCGGGTTGCCCGCCTCGACCACGAAAGCGGTCGCCTGTCCCTCGACCGAGGCGACGACCAGGGTGAAGTCGGCGCGGTCGGCGTTGCTGACGAAGGTCTTACGGCCGTTGAGCAGCCAGCCGCGGCCCTCCTCGTCCCGCTCGGCGGTGCTGGTGAGATGGAAGGCGTCCGACCCGGCGTGGGGCTCGGTGAGCGCCAGACAGCGCACCGCCTCCCCGCGCACCAGCGGCACAAGATACCGCTGGATCTGTTCCTCGGTACCGTGCCGCAGCAGCGGGCTCGGCCCGTCGGAACCGGCCAGCGCGTACGGCGCGAGCGGGCAGCCGCTGCGCCCCGCCGCGTGGTGCAGCAGCACCACGGCGCTGAACGGCATGCCGGATCCGCCCAGTTCCTCGGGGTAGTCGCCCGCGTAGAACCCCAGGCGCGCGGAGCGCCGGCGTATGTAGTCGCGCAGGTCGGCCGGCGGCAGGTCGGCGGTCTCGGGCAGGTCGGCGGCCAGCGGCACCAGCTCCTTGCGGATGAACGCCTCGAAGGAGGCCACCAGTTCGCGGTGCTCGGCCTCCAGGACCGAGGACGGCGAGGAGGAGCGCACGGGAGTCCCGGCGGGGGAGTGGGCCGTGATCATGCGGAGACCTCCTGTGCGGTCCGTACGGCCTGTACGGCCCGGGCCTGGTCGGTGAGGACCGGGTTCTGGAACAGCACCCGCAGCGGTGGCCGGCCGCCGATCCGTGGCTCCAGCCAGGCGGCGAGCTGGGCGGCGGCCAGCGAGTGCCCGCCCACCTGGAAGAAGTGGGACGCCGGGGTGAAGCGGTCGTGGCCCAGCACCTCCCGCCAGCCCTCGGCGATCAGGGCCACGGACGGATCGGTGATCTCCTCCCGCGGTGCCGCGCCGTCCTGCGGTGCGGTGCGCGGCAGTCCGGCCGCCCGGCGGGCCAGCTCCGCCCGGTGCGGTTTGCCGCCCGGCAGCAGCGGCATCCTCTCCAGCCGCACCCAGCGGGCCGGGACGAGCGCGGCCGGCAGCCGCCGGGACAGCGCGGCGTGCAGGGCCGCCTCGTCCGGCGTCGCCTCCCGCGTGTCCCCTTGCGTGCCGTCGCCGTCGCCGTCGCCGTCGGCCTCCAGGAACCCGACCAGCCGCGGCCCGCCGGGGTCCGTACCGTCCAGCACCACCGCGCAGGACCGCCCGCCCAGTTCGGCCGAGGCCACCGACTCGATCTCCTCCAGCTCGATGCGGTAGCCGCGCAGCTTGATCTGGTTGTCCCGCCGGCCCAGGAAGCACAGACGGCCGGCCAGGTCGCGGTAGCCCAGGTCACCGGTGCGGTAGACGCGTACGGGCGGGCCGCCGGGGGAGTCCACGGTCACGAAGCGGGCGGCGGTGGCCCCCTCGTCACCGAGGTAGCCCTCGGCCAGCCCCGCGCCCGCGACGGCCAGTTCGCCGACCGCCCCCGCGGGCAGTGGCCGCAGCCCGGCGTCCAGGACGTGGATCCGGGTGCCCGGCAGCTCCGTGCCCAAGGGCACCTCCGCGCCCTCCCGCAGGTCCTCGCGCGTCACCTCGTGGACGGTGCTGGTGACCGCCGCCTCGGTCACGCCGTAGGCGTTCATGACGGTGGTGGCGGTGCCCGCGCCCTCCGTGGCGTCCAGCAGACCGCTCAGCGCGCCGGCGGGCAGCCGCTCGCCGCCGAGCACGATCAGCCGCGGCGCCCAGCGGCCGTCCGCCAGGGCCTGGCACAGCTCCTCCCGTACGGCCAGCAGATAGCTGGTCGGCAGGTTGGCGACGGTGACGCGGCGGGCGGCCAGCACCGCGATCAGCTCGTCCGCGGTGGGCACCTCGCGCTGCGGGACGACCAGGCAGGCACCGGCCAGCAGCGACGGCAGCACCTCTTCCAGCGCCACGTCGAAGGACGGCTGCGCGAAGAGCAGCACCCGGTCCTGCCCGGAGAGCGCGAACCGTCCGGCCGCCGCACGGGCGTGCCGCGCCAACGCCGCCCGGCCGACGACCACCGGCTTGGGCAGGCCGGTGGACCCGGAGGTGTGGATGATGTACGCCGCGCCCTCGACCGACGCGGCCGGCCCGGCTGCCGGGAAGTCCGGCCCGTCCAGCAGCGCCACCGGCAGGCCCTCGGCGGGCAGCGCCAGCGCGCTCTCCCGGGTGGCCAGGACCAGCGCCGGGTTCAGCCGGCGCAGCAGCGTCTCCAGGCGGGCGGGCGGGTCGTTGGGGGACAGCGGGCAGTAGACGGCGCCGGTACGCAGACAGGCGAGCAGCGTCACGACGGTGTCCGTGCCACGCGGCAGCACGGCGGCGACCGGCCGCCCTTCCGTCACCCCCGCGGCACGCAGCCTGGCCGCCAACTCCTCGGCGAGCGCGTCGAGTTGCCCGTACGTCAGTCGCCCGGAACCGCTCTCCACGGCGGGCCGTGCGGGGTCCACCGAGGCCACGATGTCCGCGAGCGCGCCCAGATCGGCGGCGGCATCGGCTTCTTCCCGCTCCGGCCGCGGCCCGTACTCGGCGGCCAGCGACGCCAACGGGGCGTCCGGGCGCTCCAGGTAGGCGCGGAGCACGTCCAGGAAACGCCCCGCGAGCAGCCGTACGGTGGACTCCTCGAACCGGTCCCGGTCGTAGTCCCACACCAGCGTCATCCCGGCGACGCCCTGCCGGGGACCGACCACCCTCCGGTCGTCCGGGATCAGCACCAAATCCAGGTCGAAGCGCGTGGTGCCGGTGTTGAAACCCTCGTACAGGGACACCTCCAGGTCCGGCACCTCCACCTCGGGCAGCGCCGCGTCATGGGCGCTGAACATCACGCTGAACAGCGGGTTGTCCGCGCCGGTGGTGTGCAGGCCCAGCTCCCGCGTCAGCTCCTGCACCGGCACCTCCTGGTGCGGCAACGCCCGTATGAGGGTGTCGGTGACCTCGTCCACCGTCTCGCCCGCGGCGGCGGTGGGGTCCAGTCGCAACCGAAGCGGGACGGTGTTGACGAACATGCCCACCGTCTCCTCGAACCCCGCGGGCGGTTGCCGACCGCCGTGCCCACGACGAGATCGGCCCGCCCGCTGTGCCGCCGCAGCACCTCGGCGAACAGGCTCAGAAGGGTGGAGAAGGGCGTGTGCCCCTGGGCACGGCTGTGCGCGCGCAGTTGTTCCGCGAGGTCGGCGCCGATGGACTGGCGAAGCTGTCCGCCCGCGTGCCGGCGCTGTGCCCCGGGCCGGGCCAGACCGGGCAGCGGCAGGTCGAAGGCGGCGTCGCGCAGTTCCTCCCGCCAGTGCGCCAGGCTCGCGGTACGGTCCCCGGCCCGCTCCGCCAGGGCTCGTACGTGCTCCTCGTACGAGCGTGCCGCGGGCAGCGCGGCCGGCTCGCCGAGCACATGCGAACGGTAGGCGGTGAAGACGTCCCGCAGCAGGATCGCGAAGGAGTGCCCGTCATGAATGAGGTGGTGCTCGACATGGACGAGCCGGTGGTGCCGCTCGCCCATGCGGACCAGGCACCAGCGCAGCAGCGGCGCCCGAAAGGTGTCCAGCGGGGCTTCGGCCTCGGCCCGCAGCAGCTCCCGGAACGCCGCCTCGGTGTCCGCCTCCCCGGACAGGTCGACGTCGCGTATGCGCGGCACGCAGTCTTCCCGTACGCGTTGCAGGGGCAACTCGCCGGGGCGTCCGACGAGTTCGAGGCGGAGGCCGGGGTGCCGGTCCAGGGCGGCGGCCAGTCCGGCGCGCAGGGCCGGCTCGTCCAGCGCACCCCAGAGGTCGACCGAGGCGGTGAAGTTGTAGGCGCGGCTGCCGGGCAGGATCTGCTCGTGCAGCCACACGATCTCCTGTGAGGGAGAGAGTGCGAACATGATCCATCCTTTGGGTGGGGGATGAGGGTGCCGCACGGCTCTTCCGTCGGTCGGACGGCGGGAGCCGGGGTGGGTGGGAAAGAAGAGGCGGGTGAGGCGGACGGGGTCGGGCCGTCGTGCTCGGGCCGCCGGGTTCGAGGGCGTGCCGGTCGGGCCGGCCCGACCGAGCTGCGCTGGTCGGGGCGTGCTGGTCGAGTTGGTCGTGCTGGTCAGGCCGCCGGGGCAGCGGTGCCCATATGGGTCCGCAGCGCGTCGAGAAGCAGGCCGAAGGCGTCCCGCGCGCGGGCGTCGGACAGGACGCCGCGGTCCCAGGCCATCCGTACGAGCAGGTCCGCGCCGTAGGAGACGGAGACCGCGAACGGCGCCTGGAGCGGACGGCCGTCGATGTGGACCTCACGCCCGTCGACGCCGCCCAGTCGCAGCGGTGGACGCCGGTGGAGGTCCTCGAAGGTGAGCAGGCCGTCCAGCTTGCCCGACCAGGCGCCGGAGACGGGCGGGGAGGCCGGGCCGGCCGGGGGGTGGAGGGCGGTACGGGCCGCGCGGACGACCTCGTCGAAAGGGGTGTCGGCGTGGTCGAGGTCGTCCCACCAGGTGGAGGTCACCTCGTCCGGGCCGCGGTCCAGGGCCGGGTGCACGACGGTGTTGAGGAAGCAGCCCAGTACGGGCGGCGCCGCGGCGGGCCGGCCGCCCCAGGGGTAGCCGAGCAGCGGGACGCGGCCGGTGCCGTACAGGGCGCGCGCGGCGGTGGTGCAGGCGGTGAGGAGTACGGGGAAGGCCATGGCCCGCCCGCCGTCCGGGCCGAGGGGCAGCCGGGCCTGGACGGCACCGCTGAGCCGCGCCGCGCCGGCGTCCGGGGCCGTGCCGGTGTCCGGGGCCGCGTGCACGCCGGTGTCCACCCCCGTGTGCACGCCCGTGTCCGTGTCCGCTTTCGTGCCGGGACCCGTGGCGGATTCCGTACGGGCTCCGGCCGCGGCCAGCCGCTGTGACCAGTACGCCAGCGACACGGGCCCGGACGCCCGTGCCTCGGCGTCGAGTTGCAGACGAACCGCCTCGGCGTAACCGGCCGCCTCCTCGGCCGCCCGGTCCGCGTCCACGTCGGCCGGCCCCAGCCCGTCACGGTAGGCGTCGCCGAGGTCCGCGGTGATCCGGCCGAGCGACTGCTCGTCACAGACCGCGTGGTCCAGGGCGAGGGCCAGTACCTCCGTGGGCTCCTCGGCCGCCGGGTCCTCGGTGAGGAAGAACCGCAGCGCGGGCCCCTGCGCCGGCCACTCCAGCAGTGCCCGGCGCAGCACCTGCACGGCACTCTCACCGGGGCGCGGTGTCTCGCGGCGCACCTCGGCGCGCGGCGTGTCGAGCCACTGCACCGGAGTGGAGCGCAGGACGCCCGTACGCGCCCGTAACGCCGGGTGGAGGGCGGCGAGACGACCGGCGGCGGCGCGCAGCCGGTCCAGGTCGACCGTGCCCCGGGGGAAGGCGAAGAACAGCGGGACGAGGTCGGGCCGGCCGCCGGGGGCCAGCCGCCGGGCGAGCAGGAAGCGCCGCTGGGCGCCGGTGACCGGCAGCAGACCGGCCGGGACGTCCGCCCGCCGGGCCGTCCGCTCGTAGCGGCTGAGGTAGGCGGCGGTGACGCTGGTGCTGTTGACGCGGCTGTGGTTGACGGGGCTGTGGTTGACGGTGGCGTTGTCGGCGGTGGTGGGGGAGGGGGCGGTACGGACGGTGCTGGTGCTGGTGGTCCTGTTGGTGCTGGAGTCCACAATGACCTCTCTGGTGCCGCCGCGGGCGCAACTGTCCGGGCGGACGTTCACAACGGTGCGTGCGTGGGTCGGTGGTACGGGGGCGGCTGGTCAGGGGTGACGGAGGCCGGGCCGGCGGCCTCCTGGGACGGACCGGGACGCTGCCCCGGCGGCCCGTCGTCGCTTTGGTCCGGGTCGCACGGCCCGTCGCCGGTCCGGCCCGGACCGTGCGACCCCTCGCCGGTACGGGGCAACTCGCGCATCCCGCGCAGCGGGGAGAACAGCAACGGCAGGGGTACGAGCAGGAATCCGGCCGCGCACACCCACACCGCGGCCCGTGCCCCGGCGGCCTGGGCGACGGCGCCGCCGGCCAGCGCGCCCAGCGGCATGGAGCCCCATACCAGGAAGCGCAGGGTGGCGTTCATCCGCCCGAGCAGCGCGTCGGGGCACAGCAGTTGACGGAAGCTGACCTGCGCGACGTTGTAGAGGACGGCGCCGAAGAAGACCACGCCGGAGCCGACCGCGAACCACGCCGCGGCGGCGCCGGGCCCGGCCAGCGGCCACAGGAGGGCGAACGGCCCCGTGACGACGGTGGACAGCCATATCAGCCGGGCCTGTCCCACGGCCCGCGCGGCCGGCCCCGCGCACAGCGCCCCGGCCAGGCCGCCGACGGCGGAGGCCGACAGCATCAGCCCGAGCGCCCCCGGTGCCAGCCCGGCCACACGTACCAGGTACACCGTCTGTACCGACATCAGCATCGCCGAGAAGAGATTCGCGGTCCCGGTGGTCAGCGCGATCATGCGCAGGACGGGATGGCGCAGGACGAAGGACAGCCCCTCCCTGATCTGTGCCCACAGCGGGACGCCGGCCGGGGCCTCGGGATGCGGTTCGCGGACGCGAATACCACGTAAACACAGGGCGGACAGGAGGTAACCGGCCGCGTCGGCCAGGATGGCGAACGGCGCCCCGAGGAGCTGCACCAGACCGCCGCCGATGCCCGGGCCCGCCACCTGGGCCGCCGAGCGGGTGCTCTCCAGCGCCCCGTTGCCCGCCACCAGCTTCTCGCGGGGCAGCACACGGGGCAGGAAGCTCTGGTGCGCCACGTCGAAGAAGACGGTGGCGACGCCGGTGACCAGGGCGACCACGTAGAGCTGGGCCATCGTCAGGACCCCGCAGACCGCGGCGAGCGGCACGCTGCCCATGGCCACCGCGCGCACCAGGTTCGCCCGGACCATGACGGGCAGCCGGCGCGTCCGGTCCACCCAGGCGCCGGCGGGCAGACCGATGAGCAGGAACGCGGCGGTCTCGGCAGCGGTCAGCAGCCCGACCTGGAAGGCGGGGGCCCGCAGGGTGACCACCGCGACCAACGGCAGGGCGACCAGCGTCACTTGGGCACCGATCTGACCGGCCGCGGCGGCGGACAGCAGCCATCGGAAGTCACGGTGGCGCCGGAGTCCGCCGGCGGCGGTCCGGCCGGAGGTTCGCGATGAGGTCACCTGGCCGACATTTGGTGATGAACAAAGGTTGGGTCAAAAGCGGAGGGGGCTTTCCGGTCAGCTTTATCCGCATTCCGGACGCCGATGGATGGTTTTGTGGTGAACGGTCCGTTCTCCGCGGACGAACAACTTCCGCCTCGACCTGCTGCGGCACCGTGCCGACGGCCGGTGTCCATCATGGATCCGGCTGTCGGGCGAATGTCCGGTTCCTGCCGTCCTTTGCGTTCGGAACGCATAAGCGGTACTGACGTCAGGAGCAGAACGTGCTACGGAACGCCCCCACCGGTCGCCTCGCCGCCGCGCGCCCACACCTCACCCGACCGGCATCGCGCCAGGTAACCGGCGATCTGCTCCTCGTCCCACGCCCCCGCCTCCCGCAGACCGGCGGTGAGATGGGCCAGGTAGCGGGCCGAAGGGCGGTTGTGCGTCACGTCGCCCGCGCCCCACGGCGCGGTGAAGGTGAGCATCGGCCGGCCGTCCAGCATCCCGGGGCACACCAGCGTCTCGTACCGCCCCGGCCCGATGCTCACCCGGCCCCGCGCGACCACGGCCGAAAGGTCCAGCTCCAGCCCCGGCCCCCGGCGCAGGCCCGGACACGCCTCCGCGTCGTCCTCGGGCATCCGGTGCATCTCCTGCGCGGCGATGTCGCAGAACTGCCCGGCCGTCACCAGGTGCGCCCGCGCCCAGACCTCCCCCGGGCCGTCCGGGTCGTAGAAGGCCATCCCGCCCGTCCACACCCGGGACTCCAGCGCGAAGTAGACGGCCCCCGGGAGCACGGCGGGCACGGACCGGGACGGCGGCCGGGGATCGCGGCAGCCCGGATACGTACGGGCGCCGCCCGTCGGTCTGCCCCCGGCGAGGTAGCAGCGCAGGCGTGCGGCGTGCATGTTGGAGCCGTAGGACACGTACCAGACGCGCACCGCCCGCCTCCTCTCCCGCTCCCGCTCCGGTCACCCGCTTCGGACGCTTCCCGGCGGCGTCCCCTGCCACGGTTGCGGACGTCCCGGCACCGTTGCGGACGTTTCCCGCCACAGTGGACCAACCCCGGCGGTCTTGCTCCGCACAGCGCCGTACGAATCCTGCGGTTTGGTAAAGAAATGGCCGCAGGGCCTGTTCAGAGGGGGGTTGCAGCGGCAAGGATCCCCGTGCAGCTCTGTGATCATCGATCATCGCCGCTTCGAGCGGCGCTCCACGCAGGGGAAATCATCACGTGAGACGTACAGCAGCCCTCGGAGCGGCCGGCACTCTGGTGACCGGCACGCTCATCGCCGGAGCGATAGCCGCCACGCCCGCCGTCGCGGGCGACCGTCACCAGGGCGGTTCGGCGCAGGACCGCGGTGTGCAGATCGCCGCCGCCCGCGCCGCCAAGGCGGGCATCGACTGGCGGACCTGTCCCGCCGACTGGGGCCTGGCGGCCCCCATCCAGTGCGGCTACGTCACCGTCCCGGTCGACTACGCCAAGCCCAACGGCCGCACCATCAAGATCGCCGTTGACCGCATCAGCAACACCGGCGGCAAGAAGGCGCGTCAGGGCGCCCTCCTCTACAACCCCGGCGGCCCCGGCGGTTCGGGCATGCGCTTCCCCACCCGGGTGACGAACAAGAGCCCGCTGTGGACCAAGACCGCGGCGGCGTACGACTTCGTGGGCTTCGACCCGCGCGGCGTCGGCCACTCCGCGCCGATCTCCTGCGCCGACCCCCAGGAGTACGCCAAGGCCCCCAAGGCCGACCCGGTGCCGCGCAACGAGGCCGACAAGCGCGCCCAGCGCAAGCTCGCCAAGGAGTACGCGCTGGGCTGCGCCGAGCGCAGCGGCGCCCTCCTGCCGCACATGACGACGGCCAACACCGCCCGTGACATGGACGTGGTCCGCGCCGCCCTGGGTGAGAAGAAGCTCAACTACCTCGGCGTCTCCTACGGCACCTACCTCGGCGCCGTCTATGCGACGCTGTTCCCCAACCACGTGCGCCGGATGCTCGTCGACAGCGTCGTGGACCCCTCGCGCGAGAAGGTCTGGTACCAGGCCAACCTCGACCAGGACATCGCCTTCGAGACGCGCTGGGGCGACTGGAAGAAGTGGGTGGCCAAGTACGACGCGGTCTACCACCTCGGCAACACCGCGGCCAAGGTCCAGGCGAACTGGGAGAAGCTGCGCGCGGACGCCAGGAAGAAGCCCATCGGCGGCCTCGTCGGCCCCGCCGAGCTGATCGGCTTCTTCCAGAAGGCCCCGTACTACGACTCGATGTGGACCACGGTCGCCGAGGCGTGGAGCGCGCACCGCGCCGGTGACTCCAAGCTGCTGGTGCAGAACGCGGGCCCGGACATGAGCGACATCGCCGGGAACATCGCCTCGGAGAACAGCAACGCGGTCTACACGGCCGTGGAGTGCACCGACACCAAGTGGCCCACGAGCTGGCAGCAGTGGGACCGGGACAACACCCGCGTCCACAAGAAGGCGCCGTTCATGACCTGGGCCAACGCCTGGATGAACCTGCCCTGCGCCACCTGGCCCACCAAGCAGCAGACCCCGGTCGAGGTCAAGACCGGCAAGGGCCTGCCCAGCGTCCTGATCGTGCAGAGCACCCGTGACGCGGCCACCCCGTACGGTGGCGCCGTCGAGCTGCACAAGCGGCTCAAGGGCTCGCGTCTGATCACCGAGCGGGACGCCGGTTCGCATGGTGTCACCGGTCTGGTCAACCCCTGCATCAACAACCGTGTCGACGCCTACTTCCTGACGGGGAAGACCGACGCCAAGGACGTGACGTGCGCGCCGCACGCCACGCCGGAGCCGGCCAAGGTGACGGCGAAGGCCGCGGCCCGGGCCGCCGCCGAACTGCCGGCCACGCGCTGACCGCGGCCGGGCGTCCGCCGACGGGCATGTCGTCCTGATATGACCGCCGGTGCCAGGAGTCGCCAGGGGCGGCCGGGATGTCTCCCGGCCGCCCCGCACGCTTTTCCGCCCCTGTCACGGACATGCCGTCGCGGGCATGCCGTCACGGGCATGCCGTCATGAACACGCTTTGCCGTGTCCATGGTAAAAATTTCCGGCGAGCGCGCCCCGAGCGGGCCGCACGGCACGGGGGCACCGACGATCCGGCCGCGCCATCACGGCGCGGCCCGCTGTTCCGGGGAACGACGCTTCACTCCGCCCGTCGCCGTATCCGTTCCCGGAACGCACGCACGGAGGAACCATGAGGACACGCATCACCGCCGCGGCCACCCTGACCGCGGCCGTGCTCGCCGTCGGCACGCTCGGTACGGGCCCGGCCGCGGCGGCCGGCGAGAACAACGTCCGGGACTACAACACCACCATCTGGGGCAAGGGCGTCAACCTGCGGTCCGGCCCCGGCACCAAGTACCGGGCCAACGGCTCCCTGGCCTACGGCGACAAGATCCGCGTCACGGCCACCAACCGCTCCTGCTTCTGGTACAAGGTCAAGCTGACCGCCAAGTCGAAGAACGGCCTGCCCAAGGGGACCGCCGGCTGGGTCAACTGGGTGTACGTCCGCAAGCTCGTCGACAAGGGCACCCAGGGCTGCTGACCGGCCCTTCTCGCTCGTACGCGGCCCCCCGGCAGCCCGTACCGCCGCCGGGAGCCGCGCCGCGACCGGTCAGCCGAACACGTCCCTGAAGGCGGCCCGGGCGGGGGAGTCCTCCCGGCGGTCCAGTACGGCGAAGACGGCCCGGTCGAACCATCCGGCGAAGCGCCCGCCGTCCAGCAGATGGGCCGCGAAAGCACGCGCCACGTCCGCCGGGTCGTTGCGGAACACCCCGCAGCCCCAGGCGCCGAGCACCAGTTGCCGGTGCCCGCCGGTGGCGGCGACCTCCAGCACCCGTTCGGCGCGGACCGTGAGCGCCGCGGCGACGGCACCCGCCTGCGCGGGCTGCCGGCGTGCGATCACGCCCGCGTTCGGCGCCGCGGCCGTCAGGAACCCGGCCTCGTAGGGCTTTTCGAGCAGCGTGCCCCGGTCGTCACGGAACACCGGCACACCGGGGGAGAGGATCACCCGGTCGCTGTAGAAGGCGCTGGGTTCGGCGCGGTGCGCGGCATAGAAATCCGGCACCTGGCGCAGACAGGTGTACAGCGCCGACCCCCGGCACAGCGCCTCTTCCTGTGCCTGCGCGCCGTTGAGGAAGCCGCCGCCCGGGTTGCGCGCCGAGGCGAAGTTCAGCACCGCGACCGGCCCGCCGCCATCCCCCGCCAGCCGTCGGCCCGCCGTCAGGCTCCCTTCCCCCGTCACCTCGAACACGGTGCTCCCGCCGCTGCCCCGGCCGGCGCCCGCACCCGCCTCCGCGCCCACGTCCACCGGCTCCGGCCCGTACAGCCGCGTCCCCGCCCGGGCCCGCTCGACCGCCGCACCGATCCCGACCGTCCGCCCGCTCAGCGCCCGGTAGGACCCCGCCGCGACGATCCGTTCCGTCTCCTGCGCCATCCCGCGCAGCCGGGTGCTCATCCCTGGCCCCCGCACTCTTGATCCTTTTGCATGAGTCCCGAGGCTAGAGCCCCACGGCCCCGCCCCGCGAGGCAATATCACCGCAGCCGCCCCCTGTGCACGGCCGACCGGCCCGGCCCCCGCCCCGCCTCAGCGCGTCTGCTCCTGCCCCGGCCCACGCCCCAGGCGGCCGATCCCGCGGCCCTGCTGCTGCGCCGCCTTGGCGTCCCGCGCGTACATGTCCACGTACTCCTGACCCGACAGCTTCAAGATGGCGTACATGATCTCGTCGGTGACGGCCCGCAGTGCGGCGCGCTCGCCCTCCAGGCCCGCGTACCGGGAGAAGTCCATCAGCTCGCCGAAGCGGATCGTGATGCGCATGACGCGCGGCAGCCGGCGCCCCGTCGGCTGGGCCTCGAACGTGCCGATCATCGCGCACGGCACCACCGGCACCTGCGCCTTGAGGGCCAGGGTCGCCACGCCCGTACGCCCCTTGTAGAGCCGTCCGTCGTGCGAGCGGGTGCCCTCGGGATAGATCCCCAGCACCCGCCCCTTGCGCAGCACCGCCAGCCCCGAGGAGATCGCGGCCTGCGCCGCCCTGCCGCCCGACCGGTCCACCGGGATCTGCCCGGCCCCCCGGAAGAACGCCGCGGTCAGCCGCCCTTTGAGGCCGGCGCCCGTGAAGTACTCGGACTTGGCCAGGAAGGTGATCCGCCGCGGCAGGATCACCGGCATGACGAAGTGGTCGGAGAACGACAGATGGTTGCCCGCGATGATCACGGGGCCTTCCTGCGGTACGTTCTCCAGTCCCTCGATCCGGGGCCGGAAGATCAGCCTCAACAACGGCCCCAGGAAGACGTACTTGAGCAACAGGTAGAACACGCGGGTTCTCCTCACTCTCCGGAACCGGCGCAACGAAGTGTTTTCGCAGGTCGGATGAGGTGTAGGAGAAAATAGTGTAGGAGCAGGCGCGAGCATCCGTAACCACTTGTGGCAGGACCGGTGCCGACGCGGTGGGCAGGCTGCCGCGAGCCGGCTTCAAGGGGAGGCGGCGGTGATGCCGCGGATCAGGTCGGCGGCCTTCTCGGCGATCATGATGGTGGGGGCGTTGGTGTTGCCCCGTACGAGAGTCGGCATGACCGAGGCGTCGGCCACCCGCAGACCGCTCACCCCGTGCACCCGCAGACCGGGGTCGACGACCGGGCCGATGGCGCAGGTGCCCGCCGGGTGGTAGAGCGTGTGCATCTCGCTCCGGGCGAAGTCCAGGAGGTCCTCCTCGCTGTCCGAGCGCGGCATGTGGAGGTCCGAGCGCCGGTGTTCCCGCAGGGCGGGGCGGCCCGCGATGTCCAGCAGCACCCGCAGCGCCCGGACCGCCGCCGCCCGGTCCCGCTCCGTGGAGAGGTAGTTGTGCAGGATGCGCGGTTTGGCGGTGGGCAGGGCGGAGCGCAGGGAGACCTTGCCGCGGCTGGTGGCGTCCAGGAGGACCGCGCCGTGATGGAAGGCGTGTGCCGTCGCGGCGCCCAGCCCTTCCTCGTGGAACATCGCGGGCAGCGCGTGGATCTGTACGTCCGGCGCGTCCAGACCGTCCAGCGTCCGTACGAAGCCGCCGGCCTCGCCCACGTTCGAGGTGAGCGGCCCGCGTCCCTCGGACTCCAGCAGCGCGACATTGCGCTCGGTCTGCGCGCTCAGCAGCGTCTCGGTGTCGGTGAAATGGATCAGGGGCAGGTGCCCGTGGTCCTGGAGGTTCTCGCCGACGGGGAGGTCGACGCGGGGCGTGATGCCCAGGGGCGCCAGCTCCGTGGCGATGCCGATCCCCGAAAGCATCAGCAGTTGCGGGGAGTTGTAGGCGCCGGCGGCGAGCACGATCTCCCGTTCGGCCCGTAGCTCCAGCACCTCTGCGTACCGTTCGGCTTCGACCGCGACGGCCCGTTCGCCCTCGAAGAGCAGCCGGGTGCACTGCGCGCCGGTGAGCACCGTCAGGTTCGGCCGCTCCATGGCGGGGCGCAGATACGCCAGGGCCGTGCTGCACCGCAGCCCGTCGCGCTGGGTGAGTTCGTAGTAGCCGAAACCGTCCTGCTCGGGGCCGTTGAAGTCCGGGTTGAACCGGTGGCCCGCCTCCTGCGCCGCCGTCACGTACGCGTCCATGAGCGGGCTGCGGGAACGTCCCGGGCTGACGGTGAGCGGGCCGCCGGCCGCATGCCAGTCGGACGGCCCGGTGTGGTGGTCCTCGGCGCGCAGGAAGTAGGGGAGGACCTCCTCCCAGCTCCAGCCCTTGGCGCCGGCGCGCGACCAGGCGTCGTAGTCCCGGCGGTTGCCGCGGATGTAGATCATCGCGTTCATGGACGAGGAGCCGCCGAGCGTCCGGCCGCGCGGGAGGTAGCAGCGGCGGCTGCCCAGTTCCGGCTCGGGTTCCGAGGTGTAGTCCCAGTCGTACTTGGTACGGAACAGCTTCCCGAACGCCACCGGTGTACGGATCTCCGGGGCATCGTCGGGCGGACCGGCCTCCAGCAGCAGGACACGTACGCCGGGGTCCTCACTCAGCCGCGCGGCCAGTACGCACCCGGCCGAACCCGCTCCGACCACCACGTAGTCGGCGTCGAGGGTCTCGTCGGCACGGGCCTGGATCCGGTCACGCTGCATGGGCTTCCCCTCCCTGGTGGGCCACCATCATGGACGTGCCCGCGTCCGCGCCGCCGCCCCGGCGGCGATGTTCGGCCACCGTGGGACCGCGAGGCGGTGGAGGCGTGGCAGGCGGCGCGAGGGATCGGTACAGGCTGGAGACGCGAGGGATCAGTACAGGCTGGAGAAGAGTACGGCGATCATCTGGGCCGGCTCGTCGGTGTCGTTGCGGAAGGTGTGCGGATGGCCGGCGGACCACTGGATGCAGTCCCCGGCGCGCAGCAGATGGTCCACCCCGTTGTACCGGGCCACCAGCGTGCCCCGGGTGACCGTGATCAGGTCGGACCCCTCGTGCTGGAGGTCTTCGGTGAGCCCGCTGTGCGGCGCGAAGTCGCCGGTGACCACCTGGTACCCGAGCTCCGGTGAGCGCAGCACCCGGTAGACGACGCCGGGCGCCCGGTCGAGCGTCTCCTGCTTCTCCCGGGGAAAGACCGAGGGGGTGGCCCGCCCCCGCGAGAACCCCAGGAACGACCCGACGTCGTGGTCGAACACCTTGGCGAGGCGGCCGAGCCGCTCCAGCGCGATGTCGGTCTCCCCCCGCTCCAGAGCGGCCAGGAAGGACACGGACAGCCCGCACTCCGCCGCCACCTGACGCAGCGACATGCCCCGGTGCGTACGCAGCCGGCGCAGCACCTCGCCGGGCGGCGGAAAGCCGAGTTCCGGATCCCGTGGGGCGGCGGTACGGGCGGAGGAGTCCGGTTCAGCCATGCCCGCATCTTAGACGCAGCCTTCCGCCCCTCCCGTCTCTCCCGTGTCGGCCCGTATCACCGATCACTCTCGCACCGAACGATATTCTGCTCTACAGTGCTTTTTATCGCACAGCGCGACACGGTGCGGCACGACTCGGCGCGGCATCGCCGTGCGTGCACGAGGGAGTGAGGGAGTGATGCCTGAGTGAGGGAGTCATCGACGAGGAGCCCGGCCCCCGGTCCGGTCCCGCGTACGGTCACGGGTTCGCGTCCGGGCGCGGGCGTGGCGGCCGGTCCGCCCGGTGCCGCCGTACGGCCCACGGCGCGGGGGCCGATCTGGCCGTACGGATCGCCCTCGTGGTGGTCTGGAGCTCCGGCTTCATCTCCGGCACGCTCGGCCTGCGCCACTCGGCGCCCTACACCTTCGCGACGCTGCGTTTCGCCGTCGCCGGCCTGGTGCTGCTGGCCGTCGCGGCGGTCCGCCGTGAGCGGCTGCCCCGCGGGCGCCGACTGCTGCACCTGGCCGTCGCCGGCGTACTCGTCCAAGCGGTGCAGTTCTCCAGCATCTACGTCGGCATGGACCTCGGTGTGCCCTCCGGGCTGGCGGCGCTGATCATCGCCCTCTACCCGCTCACCGCCTCGCTGCTGGCCGTACCGGTGCTCCATGAACGCATCCGTGCGGGCCAGTACCTGGGGCTGGTCCTGGGGCTCGGCGGGGTGGCCCTGGCGGTCACGGAAGGAGGCCGGCTGTCCGGCGGCCATCTGCTCGGGCTGGGCTTCGTCGCGCTGGGACTGCTGGGCATCTCGGTCGGCACCGTCTACCAGAAGCGGTTCTGCGGACCGATGGAGCCGGTGAGCGGCAACGCCGTCCAACTGCTGGCCGCCGTCCCGGTGGTGCTCCTCCCGGCGCTCTTCGCCGAGGGCTGGGACGTCCACCCCACCGCCTCGTACTGGCCCGTGCTGCTGTGGAGCGCGCTGGTCAACTCCATCGTCGGCGTCGGCCTGCTCCACCACCTCCTGCGGCGCCACGGAACCAGTCAGGTCAGCAGCCTCTTCTACCTCGTCCCGATGGGTACGGCCGCACTCGGCGCGGTGCTGCTCGGGCAGCACCTGGGGCCGCTGACTCTCGGCGGACTTCTGCTGGCCACGGCCGGCACGCTCCTGGCCAACCGTGTCCGCCGCTGAAAGCCGCCCGTACTCCCCGACGAGCGTCCTGCCAGGAAATCCCCGCCAGCCGATTTCCCGCCAAGCAATTTCCCGTCAATCAAGTTCCCGTCAAGAAGTTCCCGGTCACGGAAAGCGAGACTCACATCCCATGAGCGACAGCCCCAACATCGCTGTCATCAACTACGGTCCGAGGCACGATTACGCCGCCATGCTCCCGGAGCTTGCCGACCGGCTCCAGGTGTTCAGTCACCATGAGCTGAAGAACACCGAGGGCCTGGCCCACTACGAATACGTCGAGAACTGCGAGTCCGTACCGTACGCGGAATGGATGATCCGCCGACTGGCGCGGGAGAAGCCGTTCACCCACCTGATCACGGACAACGAATACGACCTCGAACGGGCCGCCCGTATGCGGGAGGACTTCGGGATTCCCGGTCAGTCGGCTGCCAGTGCCACCTCCTTCCGCGACAAGGTGGTCATGAAGGAGGTCGCCGGCCGCACCGTCCGCACGGCCCGGTTCGCGCGCCTGGAGACGTTCGTGGACCTGACGGACTTCATAGAGGAGTGCGCGTACCCGGTCGTCGTCAAACCGGTCAAGCAGGGCGGTTCACGTGATATCTGCGTCCTTGGGAGCGAGGAGGATCTGCGCGCGTTCAGCCGCCGGGCCTGGCGTGAGGACCTCATGGTCGAGGAATTCATCGAGGGCCCGATGTATCACGTCGACGCGGTGCTGGGTGAGGGCTATCGGTTCGTGGCCGCCTCCCGCTATCTGCGCAGTTGTCTCGGTGTCTTCTCCGGGGAGAACAGCGGATCCGTCCAGCTCCGCCCGGAGGATCCGTTCGCCCGTCGGCTGGAGGACTTCTTCGACCGCGTACTGGAAGCGTTCGAGACCCCGGATGTCAGCGCGTACCACCTGGAGGTCTTTCACACCCCCGACGACGAACTGGTGCTGTGCGAAATCGCCTCGCGCGTCGGCGGCGACCGCATTCCGGCCCTCACCCGCGCCACGTACGGCGTGGACCTGCACACCGCCGTCATGCGCCAGTTGTGCGGCCTGCCCGTCGACCCGCCGCCGAGCACCCCGCCGGCCGAGGTGCACGGCTCGGTCTCCGTCCTGCCGCAGGGCCGTCCGGTGCGGGCACCCGGCAGGCCGCCGTTCCCCTGGGTGCGGCACTACGAGGTCAACGAGGAACTGGCGCCGGGCGCGGTGACCCAGCACAGCGCGTCCTACCTGTGCTTCGTCATCGTGCGCGGCGCCGACACCGCGGAGGTGGAGCGGCGACTGCTGACGACGGAGGCATGGCTGATGGAAAACCTGGAGGACCTGGAGAACCTGGAGGAGACCTTGGAAGAGACCCCGGCCAGTCACTGAGCCGTCACCGGGCCATCACCGGGCCGTCACTGAGCCGGGGCGCACATCTCCTTGTCGGACGGGTCGACCAGGCCGCCCACCACGCGCAGGGCGAGCCGCACCGCGTGCGTCAGCTCGGCACACAGCTCCCGGGCCTGTGCCGCCTCCGCTCCCGGCGGCCGTCCCACGGCATGCGGACGTGCGAGCTGGCCGTCCAGCTCCGCGACGGCACGGGCGACACGGCCGAGCGCTTCCACGGCCTCCGACCGCGTCGCCCGCCGGGTGGTCAACTGCCGCCGCAGTACGTCCACATGGGCCCAGCCCGCATCGAGCCGGCGCCGGGCGGCCGGGGTGACGCGGCCCCGCAGGGCGTCGTCGGCACACAGCCGGCGCAGCCGGATCAGCGCCTTGCGCATGTCCCACAACCGCGCCCACAACTGCGGCAGTTGGACGCCGGGCTGCCCGCCGGACCGGCCGTCGCACGGGCCGCCGGGCTGACCGCCGGCCGGGCCGACCATCTCCCAGTCGTCCTCCTCCGCACCCCCCGCGGTCCCGGCGGCGGGGGCGCCCGGCCGTACGGGGGACCGGGGCCGCAGCAGGGCGCCGGCGAAGATGCGGGCGCGCCCGGCGTCGATGTCCAGCCCCTCCTCCAACGTCTCCAGGATTCCCGCCTCGGCCGCGGCCAGAAGGGCGTCGAACGCTTCGTCGCCGCCGTCCGCCTTCCCGGGGAACAGGTCGTCCGTGGAGCCCATCACCGTCCACCTCCCCTTATCGCACCGTCCGCCGGACCCAGTGCGCGTCTGACCGCGGCGCGGGCGCGGGAGAGGTTCTGCCGCACCGCCTCGCGGGTCATGCCCAGTTCCACGGCGATCTCGGCGTGGGCGAAGCCGTCCAGATGCCAGGCCAGCACCTGGCGCTGCTGCATGGGCAACGCGCCCAGGACCTTCAGGACGTCCCGCTCCTGGTCCTTGAGCATCGCCCGCTCCAGCGGGCACCAGCCGCCCGGCGCGTCCGGCACCTGCCCGACCGGCGTCTCCAGACGGCCGGGCTGGCGCAGGTACTGCCGTACGGCGACCTTCCGCAGCCAGGCGGCCGGCCGCTCGATCGTCTCCCACTTGGGGAACGCCACGGTGAAGGCCGTCTGGGCGGCGTCCGCCGCCTCCAGCGGGTCCGCGCCGTGCCGCATCACGAACCGCGTCAGCCGGGCCATGTTCTGCGCGTAGTACTGGGCGAAGTCCACCCGCACCGCGCTGTTGGAGTCAGGACCCGCCGAGCACGGGGGCCGGCACGGCGCCGGCACCGTGAGGGCACCTGTCCGGTCATCCACCGACCTCACCGCCTTGCGCCCGGCCGACGATGCCCTGATGAGGCCGGTCGCCGATCTCCAGGACGACCTCCGGCTCGCCGGCGCGGCGCAGCCGCACCCGGCTGCCGGGCGGAAGGTGTCGTACCCGCTCGCTGATTCCCTGCTGGGCCACTCGGGTCAGTTCCACCCGGGTACGTCCGACGATCCACAGATGCAGCAGGCGCGCGCCATAGGCGCAGACCGTTCCCACCACCCCTGCAAGCACTACGTCCATGACGTCCTCCGCCCTTGTACGGTGAGGTGCCAGATGCACTACTCATATAGGAGTGCACAAAGGGGAGCCGTCCGTGACACGGGCGGGGAATCCTCCGCCGGACCGTCACCGTCGCCCGCAGCGCCGCGTCAGAGCTGCCGGGCGGCCATCACCCCGGCCGTCGCCAGGGCCAGTACCACCCAGGTGAACCACAGCCAGCCGCTGCTGCCCAGGGCCACGGTGTAAGCCGTGACCAGGATCAGACCGCCTACCGTGCACGACGCCATCGTCTTGGCAGATCCGGGCATCCCCGCAACCTCCTCACGGCAGCCCGGGCGCCGATGCCACGGGCCGCGGCCTCAAGGACATGGTCCCCGGCCGCGGCCCGTACCGCCAGCTCTCTGTTGTCACCCGCTCACCGGATGGTTGTCACCTGCTCACCGGACCGTTGTCACGCGCTCACCGGACCGGTGTCGCCCGCGCACCGGATCACTGCCCGCGGGCGTTGAGCGAGGCGAGATAGGCGTTGTACGCCGCCAGCTCCTTGTCGCCGTCCCGGTCCGCGGCCCGGTCCTTGCGCTGGGCCTGCCGCGCCTCGGACTTGTACCACTGGAAGACCAGCGCGACCAGCACCACCACCGAGGGAATCTCGCTGAACGCCCAGGCGATGCCGCCCGCCGCCGACTGGTCGGCCAGCGCCTCGATGCCCAGCGAGGCCGGCGGGTTCTTGAACGTGCTGACCATCGGCTGCGCCGCCATCATCAGGGCGATGCCGAAGAACGCGTGGAAGGGCATGCCGGCGAAGAGCTCCAGCATCCGCATGACGTAACCGGGCCGGTGCGGTCCGGGGTCCACGCCCATGATCGGCCAGAAGAACACCAGGCCCACCGCCATGAAGTGCACCATCATCCCGATGTGTCCGGCCCTGGACTCCATCAGGAAGTCGAAGATCGGGGTGAAGTACAGGGCGTACAGGCTCGCGATGAACATCGGGATCGTGAACGCCGGGTGGGTGATGACCCGCATGTAGCGGCTGTGCAGCAGGGCCACCAGCCACTCCCGCGGTCCCTTGCGGCCCGGCCGGCGGCGGGCAGGGCGCGCAGCGTCAGGGTCACCGGCGCGCCGAGCAGCAGCAGGATCGGCGAGAGCATGCTGATCACCATGTGCTGCACCATGTGCACGCTGAACATGACCATGCCGTAGTCGTTGAGCTTGGTGCACATCACCAGTGCCACGGTCACGATGCCCACGACCCAGGCGACCGTCCGGCCCACCGGCCAGGAGTCGCCGCGCCGCCGCAGTCGCACCACCGCCCACCCGTACAGCATCAGCCCCGCCAGGCAGCCGATGAGGAAGACCGGGTCCCCGCCGAACTCCAGCCCCCGCCCCAGCGTGAACGGCGGAAGGTCCATGTTCATGCCGTGCCCGCTGTGATCCATCCGCTCGCTCCTGATTCGTACCAATGCTCCGGGACCAGACTAGAACCGCCCCCGGCGCGGGCCACGGCCGGGGGCGGTCGTACAGGTCATAGGGGTACGGGACAAGCGGGACGAGGGCGCACGGGGCACGGGTGTGCAGGTCGCGGGCGCCGGGAAGCCGGAGACGTTCCGTACGGATGCCTACGGACGCTTACGAATGCATACGGACGCGTACGGATGCATACGGACGCGCAGGGATGCGTACGGAACGCGCCCCGGCGGCGCGAGCGAGGTCCCGCGTACGGCTACAGCACGCACTCCGCCTCGGTGTACCGCTCGTGCGGCACCGTCTTGAGGGTCTCCACGGCCTGCGCCAGCGGCACCAGCGTGATCTCCGTACCGCGCAGCGCGGTCATCATCCCGAAGTCGCCGCGGTGCGCCGCCTCGACCGCGTGCCACCCGAAGCGGGTCGCCAGCACCCGGTCGTACGCGGTCGGTGTGCCGCCGCGCTGGACGTGCCCCAGGATCACCGCGCGCGCCTCCTTGCCCAGCCGCCGTTCGAGCTCCAGGGCGAGCTGGCGGGCGACGCCGGCGAACCGCTCGTGCCCGTAGACGTCCGTGCCGCCCTCGTCGAAGGCCATCGAGCCCTCGCGGGGCTTGGCGCCCTCGGCGACGACCACGATCGCGAACTTCTTGCCCGCCGAGAAGCGCTCCCCGACCCGCTGCGTCAGCTCCTCGATGTCGAAGGGGCGCTCGGGCACCACGATCGCGTGGGCGCCGGCCGCCATGCCGGAGTGCAGCGCGATCCACCCGGTGTGCCGCCCCATGACCTCCACGATCAGCACCCGCTGATGCGACTCGGCGGTCGTCTTGAGCCGGTCCAGGGCGTCGGTGGCCACCCCCACCGCCGTGTCGAAACCGAAGGTCACATCGGTCACGGCGATGTCGTTGTCGATCGTCTTGGGCACCCCGACGACCGGCAGTCCGGCGTCCGACAGCAGCCGGGCCGCCTTGAGGGTGCCCTCGCCGCCGATCGGGATGACCGCGTCGAGCCCCAGCTCGGCCACGTGCCCGCGGGCCCGTTCCACGCCGTCCCGCAGATGGGCGGGCTGCACCCGCGAGGAGCCCAGGATCGTACCGCCGCGCGCCAGGATGCCGCCGACCGCATCCAGGTCGAGCTTGCGGTAGTCGCACTCCAGCAGGCCCTTCCAGCCGTCGTGGAAGCCGATCACCTCATCGCCGTGGTCGGCCACGGCGCGGTGGACGACGGAGCGGATGACGGCGTTCAGCCCGGGGCAGTCGCCGCCGGAGGTGAGTACACCAATACGCATTGCTCGTAAGACCCTCTGCAACTCAACCGGACGCCCGGACCCCGTCGTCCGGTTGGAGTGCTCACCCTACAAGCGGGGGAGCGGCGGGTACACGTACGCCCGCGGTGCGAGACCGCGGGCGTACGAAAGGGGCGAATCCCCCTGGGTTCTTCTTGGACGGCGGACCGTCCCGGGCGACCGCCGGGTGTTATGCCGGCTGGGTCGCCGCGGCGATGCGTTCCTGCCGCAGCGCCTCGTACCAGCGGTCGTCGACCGGCGGCAGTGCGTTCACATCCAGGGCCAGCTTGATCAGCAGGTCCGCGATGTGCGGATTGCGCGCCATGACCGGACCGTGCATGTACGTCCCGAAAACGGTGTCCGTCCAGGCACCCTCGTACCCGTCCCCGACGCCGTTGCCCCTGCCGAAGCGCACCTTGGCGAACGGGCGGGCGGTCGGCCCCAGGTGCGTCACGCCCTGGTGGTTCTCGAAACCGGTCAGCGGCGGCAGGTTGAGCTGCGGGTCGATGTCCGCCAGGACGTCGCCCACGCACCGCTCGCCCTCGCCGCGGGTGCTCACCACGTCCAGCAGCCCCAGGCCCTGCTCGCGCTCGCCGAGGTCGTTGATGAACTCGTGCCCCAGGATCTGGTACCCGGCGCACACCGAGAAGACGATCGCGCCGTTGGCGACCGCGCGGTTCAGGCCGCCGTCGCGGCGCAGCCGCTCGGCCGCCAGCCGCTGCGGCCGGTCCTCACCGCCACCGATCAGGTAGATGTCACCGGAGGTGGGAATCTGCTGGTCGGAGCGTACGTCCAGGCGGTGCACGTCCAGGCCGCGCTGGCGCGCCCGGCGCTCCACCACCAGGGCGTTGCCCTGGTCCCCGTACGTGCTCAGCAGGTCCGGGTACACCCACACCAGGCGCAGGCTGTTGTCACTCATCTCGCTCGTCCTTGTCCGTGCGTCGTCCGTGCGTCTCCGCGTCGCGGTGCACCGCGGTCAGTTGCCCACGCGGCGGCGCAGGTCCTGGAAGGCCGTGTAGTTGGCGATGACCTCGATACGCCCCGGAGGAGCCATCCGCACCGCCTCGTCGACGTTCTCGCACACGCGGAAGTCCAGCCCGGCGACCTCCAGGCGCACCGCGAGGTCCAGCTTGCGGTCACCGATGACGAAGATCGGGTGGCCGGCCAGCCGGGGGTAGTCCACGTCCCACAGCCAGGAGGTGTCCGTACCGTCCGCGCCGCGCGCGTTGACCGAAAGGATCACCGGCGTCGGCGGCGGGTCGATCAGCGAGAAGGTCTCCAGCCAGCCGGCCGGGTTCTTCGCCAGCAGCAGCCGCAGCTCCCGCTCCATGAAGGACACCACGTCGTAGCGGCCGGCCACCGCCTGCACCGCGTACATCCGCTCCAGTGCGACCTGCGGCGGCACGCCGAACGCCGCGGCCACCGCGGCCGAGGTCGTGGCGTTGGCCTTGTTCGCCCGGCCCGGGAGCTGGAGACGGATCGGCCAGGCCGAACCGTGCGGATCCAGTACGTGGTCCCCGGACAGCGCCCAGCTCGGCGTGGGACGGCGGAAGCCGCACTCGGCGCAGAACCAGTCCTCGCCCGGACGCTGCATCACGCCACCGCACGAGGGGCAGGACCAGGCGTCGTCCTTCCACTCCTGGCCGGCCGCGACCCACACCACATGCGGCGAGGACGAGGCCGCCCACACGATCAGCGGGTCGTCGCAGTTGGCGACGATCAGCGCCTTGGAGCCGGCCAGCCCCTCGCGCCAGTGCTCGGCCAGCATCCGGGTCTCGGCGGCCCGGTCGAGCTGGTCACGCGAGAGGTTCAGCAGCGCTATGGCCTTGGGGGTCACATCGCGTGCGACACCCGCCAGGTACTTCTCGTCCACCTCGATCACGCCGTAGCGCGCATCGGAGCCGCCCGCCAGGGCGGAGGTGATGCCCGCGGGCATGTTGGCGCCCAGCGCGTTGGAGACCACCGGGCCGCTGGCCCGCAGCGCCTCCGCGATCAGCCGCGTGGTGGTCGTCTTGCCGTTCGTGGCCGACACCAGGACCACGTCCAAGTGCCGGGCCAGCCGGGCCAGCAGGTCGGGGTCGAGCTTGAGCGCCACCCGGCCACCGATCACCGATCCGCTGCCCCGGCCCGCCGCCCGCGACACCGCCGCCGCGGCCCTGCCCGCCGTCACGGCCAGCTTGGCCCGCGCCGACAGCGGCTCCGTGTTGCCTGCCATCGTCCTTGATCCTCCTTGCATCCGGCGCCCTCCCGCCCCGTCGGCTGCCGGGGACGCCCCCTTCGCCGCCGATCACCGGCTTCGAGGCTTCGGTCGGGGATCAGCCTATCGAGATCCTGCGGCGGCCCCGAACCCCGCCACCCGTGCAGTGACATCCACCGCGACCTGCGCACAGGTCGAGGACCGTACGCTTGGGCCCATGCGAGACCGCTCCATCCCCGGCAGCTCCGGCCGCCCGCGCCCCTTGCGACTCCTCGGAGACCCGGCCCTGAACGAGCCGTGCCGTGAGGTCACCGCCTTCGACGCCACGCTCCGCGAGCTGATCCAGGACATGTTCGCGAGCATGTACGCGGCACGCGGGGTGGGCCTGGCCGCCAACCAGATCGGCGTCCCGCTGCGGGTGTTCGTCTACGACTGCCCCGACGACGAGGACCGCCGGCACCTGGGCCACCTCGTCAACCCGCGCCTGGTGGAAGCCGACGGGGTGACCGTACGGGGACCCGAGGGCTGTCTGTCGCTGCCCGGCATCGAGGCCGGCACGCCACGGTACGATCACGCCGTCGTGGAGGGCTTCGACCAGGACGGCACGCCGGTCACCGTGGCCGGCACCGGCTTCTTCGCCCGCTGCCTCCAGCACGAGTGCGACCACCTCGACGGCGGGCTGTACATCGACCGGCTGACCGGGCTGCGGCGCCGCCGGGCGCTGTGGGCCGCAGCCCGCGCGCCCTGGTCCATACGGTCCGCAAAGGTGTGAAGCCGCGCCGCGGCCCATGCCGCGGCGTCTTCGGCAGCCGGGGCCGCTCCAGGACCCGGGCCGCCCCAGAACTCGCGAGCACCTGAAACCCGGGGTCGGCCGGCTAGAATCCGGGGCCGCCCAGCCGGTCGCCGGCCGCGGCCAGCCGGCCCCACAGCAGGTCGGCCAGGTGTTGCACCAATTGCGCCCGCGAACAAGGGCGTTCACGCAGCCACCAGTCGCCGGCCGCGTGCATCATGCCGACGATCCCGTGGCCCCACACCCGCGCCAGTTCCTCGCCGCCCGGCCCCAGGTCCAGCCGCTCGCCGATGACCTTGGCCAGCTCCTCGCCGAGCCGCCGCAGCAGCGGGGCGGAGTGCCGGCCGACGTCGAATCCCTGGTCGGCGGGCTGCTCCTGCTCGGCCGGGTGCATCAGGAAGCGGTACACCTGCGGCCGGGCCTCGATCGCGGCGAGGTAGGTGTCCAGGGTCGACTCGACCCGGTCGCGGCGGGGGACCGGCGCGTCCAGCGCGGAGCGCAGGCCGTCCAGCAGGGCATCGGTGTGCCGTACGGCCAGCGCCCGGTACAGCCCGCCCTTGTCGCCGAAGTGCCGGTAGAGGATCGGCTTGGTGATCCCGGCCTCAGCGGCGATCGCGTTCATCGACGCGTCGGGCCCGTCCCGCAGCACCACCCGGTCCGCCGCCTCCAGCAACTCCCGTCGCCGCCGCTCGGTGGCCTCCTGCTGCCGGCCGCCGTGCTGCTTGCTCTCCATGCTCCACTCCCCGCCCATATTCATCCGTGACGCTTGCGCAACGTAACACCCGCACAGCGGGGCGAATTGGCGGCCCTGGGGAGTTGACATGGCTTACTGGCGGGTAACAGACTCGTGTTACCGCAAGTAACGCACTGCTGGAGGGGTCATGGCCGAGTTCACCATGGAGCTCAACGAGGAACAGCGGGAAGTCCGCGACTGGATCCACGGCTTCGCCGCGGACGTCATGCGCCCCGCGGCGGCCGAATGGGACGAGCGCGAGGAGACCCCCTGGCCCGTCATCCAGGAAGCCGCCAAGATCGGCCTGTACTCCCTGGACTTCTACGCCCAGCAGTTCTTCGACCCCACGGGCCTGGGCATCCCCATGACCATGGAGGAACTGTTCTGGGGCGACGCCGGCATCGGCCTGTCGATCGTCGGCACCGGCCTGGCCGCCGTCGGCGTCCTGGCCAACGGCACCGAGGAACAGATCGGCACCTGGATCCCGCAGATGTACGGTGACGCCGCCGACGTCGAACTCGCCGCCTTCTGCTCCTCCGAGCCCGACGCCGGCTCCGACGTCGCCGCGATGCGCACCCGCGCCGTCTACGACCAGGCCAAGGACGAATGGGTGCTCAACGGCACCAAGACCTGGGCGACCAACGGCGGCATCGCCAACGTCCACGTCGTCGTCGCGGTCGTCGACCCCGCACTCGGCTCCCGCGGGCACGCCTCCTTCATCGTCCCGCCGGGCACCCCGGGACTCACCCAGGGCCAGAAGTTCAAGAAGCACGGCATCCGCGCCTCCCACACCGCCGAGGTCGTCCTGGAAGACGTACGCGTACCCGGCCACTGCCTCCTCGGCGGCAAGGAGAAACTGGACGAGCGGCTGGCCCGGGCCCGCGAACGGATGACGAACGGCGGCGGGGCCTCCGGCAAGAACGCCGCCATGGCCACCTTCGAGGCATCCCGCCCGGCAGTCGGCGCCCAGGCCGTCGGCATCGCCCGCGCCGCCTACGAAATCGCCCTCGACTACGCCCGCACCCGCGTCCAGTTCGGCCGCCCGATCATCGACAACCAGGGCATCGCCTTCCAACTCGCCGACATGCGCACCCAGATAGACGCCGCCCGCCTCCTGGTCTGGCGCGCCTCCTGGATGGCAGCCACCAACAAGCCCTTCACCTCCGCCGAGGGCTCCATGTCCAAGCTCCACGCCGGCGAAACCGCCAAAAAGGTCACCGCCCAGGCCATGCAGATCCTCGGCGGCAACGGCTTCACCCGCGAATACCCGGTGGAACGCATGCACCGCGACGCGGCCATCTACACCATCTTCGAAGGCACCAGCGAAATCCAGCGCCTGGTCATCGCCCGTACGATCTCCGGCGTTCCGATCCGCTAGGGCCGGCCCTGCGGTGAGACGCGTGGTCCGCGCTCACCAGGTGACAGTGGTGGTGGCGCCGGTGCTGTGGGTGCCGTCGGGGCCGACGGAGGTGACGGTGAGGGTGGTGGTGGTCTCGTTGTTCCGGTCGAGTCCGGCGAGGTAGTAGACGGTGCCGGGTGTGGCGCCCAGGTGGGTGAGGGAGCCGCCGGGGCCGCGGTGGATCTCGTAGTGGTGGATCGCGTCGGTGGTGGCGGGGGGTGTCCAGGACAGGCGCAGGGCTTTGCGGGTCTTCGTGAGCGTGGTGGCGCGATCGACCTTGAGGGCGGCCGGGGCGGGTGGGGTGGTGAAGTCGCCGGTGTGGACGGCGAGCTGGCCGACCCTGATGTCGTAGGCGAGGTCGGTCTTCGCGGTCGGGGCGAGGTGGAGTTGCAGGCCGAGCTGGATGAGGGTCTTGTCCTTGTGGTCGCTGAGGTCGGCGGTGTAGGTCTTCCAGCCGCTGGTGTCGGTGGTGCTCAGCGGGACGCTCATGAAGTCGGTGGGGTTGTCGTCCAGGGCGATCAGGGCGTTGAAGGTGTATGCGGTGCCGTCGGGGGTTTTGGCCCGTACGGTGAGTTTCGTGCCGGAGGTGACGGTGAGCCTCGTCTGGTACAGGTGTACGGATGAGCGGAAGCTGGGGGCCAGGGCACCGGTCAGGCGCAGACAGGAGCCGCCCTCCCAGGCGTCCTCGAAGGACAGGGACGCGTGCATGCGGGAGTTGCCGGTGGAGCGGGTGATCCACCGGTAGGTGGGCAGGACGTCCTGCAGGGACAGGTTGGCCCAGCCGTTCCCGCCCTGGCACGTCTTCGTCCCGGCGTGGTGGTGGGCCAGGCCGTGGCCGGCGTTGAAGTGTGTGACGAACGGGAGGCTGTGGACGGTGGTGTGCTCGGCGATGCGGTGGGCGATGCCGGGCCAGCCCGTGTCCGAGGGGTCGTGGCAGGGGCCGGTCCAGAAGTCGGCCTCGGCGCGGTAGAAGTACCCCAGCCAGGCGTCCTTGGGCTCCTTGGGCTGGTTGGAGACGGTGTGGGCGGCGTACAGGGCCAGCGAGCCCCGGTGCTCCTTGCCCGCGGGGCAGACCATCTGCACGCGCCCCGGGTTCTCGGGGACCTTGCGGACGAGTTCCAGCCCGTAGTGCACGTCGTACTTGCTGCGTTTGATCTTTCCGGCCGTGGTGAGGGAATCCGTGATCTTCTGGTCGGTCCATTCGTAGTCGATGAAGACCGAGTCGCAGACCCGTCTGCCGGCGTCCTGGAGGTAGAACTCGTTCCTGTTGCTGCCGGTGTCGGTGAGTTCGTAGCGGAAGGCTTCGTACCAGGCGAACTCGACGGCGGAGCGGGCCCGGGCGTAGGCGAGGGTGGCGCGCAGTTTCGCCTCGGTCTCCGCGGCTTCCTGGCCCATGCTGGTCTCGTAGTTGATGAACCAGCCGTCGAAGCCGAAGTACTGGGCGGCCTCGATCAGTTTGTCGGCCACCGGGTAGGTGTCGTCGCCCCCGGTGGTCTGCTTCTGGACGAAGTCCTTGACCCACTTGGGGTTGCCCCCGTCCCCTTGCGGCGGGAAGAAGACACTGCCGTAGACCTTGACCCCGTTGCGGTGCGCGGCGTCGGTGACGTGCCCGTTGGGCGGGCAGATCAGGCCCCGGTCGGCGACTCCGGCCCAGAACACCAGCAGGTCCACGTACTGCCAGTGGCTGAACGCGTAGTAGCGGTGGTCCGGCACGCCCTGCGGCGGGTTCAGGTCCGTACCCCAGAACTCCGCACACGACATCACACGGCCCTCGCCGGCGCGGGCCCGGCTGCCGGGACGTGCCTTCTGCGAGCGCGGACGCAGAGGGACATGGCTGCGGTTGAAGGGGGCGTCGGGGTCCTTGCCCGAAGACCAGTCCAGAATCGCCGTGCTCTTGTCGGGCAGGTCGCTGTGGCCGGGGTGCCAGTGCGGCACGTAGGGAGGCTTGTGCGGTGTGCCCGGCGGGGCCGGTGTGTCCGGCCGGGCCTGCGGGGCTGCCGGGGGACGGGCGTCCCCGGCTCCGGGGGCGCTGTCACCCATGGTCTTCTCCTCCTGGACGGGGGCGTCTGCTCCCAGCCCAGCAGCCCCGCACCGGCCCCGCCACCGGGGCGGGCCCTTGTTGCGCCGTTTCGCAGCGTGGCTCGTCCCGCGCATCCGGCGGCGTTCCCTCGGCTAGGGCGCCAGGGGCTCAGGCGGCCGGCCCCGAGGTGGTGGCGCAGGAGGCGTGGCCCCAGCCGTCGGGGTTCTTCGCGATGGGCTCGCCCTTGGCGTAGGACCGGCCGCAGCGGCACTGGCCGGGGAACCGCGCCTTGAGGGGCCCGCCGGACGGGCCGCCTTCTTCTGCCGGGGTACGGCCGTGCCCCGGGCGCCCGGCTGCCGGGTGCGTCCGCCGCCCGCCGGGGCGGCGTCCGGGGCCGGCAGCGGCGAGCCGAGGGAGGTGCCGGCGGCCTGCTGCGTACGGGCGGTGTGGCTGGCGGCTGCGTCCGCGGCGGCGTTCAGCGGGTCCCCGTCGACCTGGTGCGCCGGGACGTAGCGGAATTCCACCGTACGGCCGGTGAGCAGTTCGTCGATCCGCCGCACCAGCTCCTGGTTGGCCACCGGCTTGCCCGCGGCGGTCTTCCAGCCCTTCTTCCGCCACCCCGGCAGCCAGGTGGTGACCGCCTTCATCGCGTACTGGGAGTCCATCCGCACCTGTGCCGGCACCGCCGGGTCCGTGGCCTCCAGCAGCATCCGCAGAGCGGTCAGCTCGGCCACGTTGTTGGTCGCGGTTCCCAGCGGGCCGGCCTCCCAGCGCTCGATGGTGCCGTCGGGGGAGGCGACGACCCAGGCCCAGGCGGCGGGCCCGGGGTTGCCCTTCGAGGCTCCGTCGCAGGCGGCGATGATCTGTTCAGTCATTCCCCCGATACTGCCAGCTCTCCGGCCCGCACCGGACATCGGTCCACGGCGTCACAGGGTCAGGCCGGGCCGGCGGCCAGGGCGGCGGCGGTGTGGCGGGCGAAGGCGTCGGGGGCGTCGAGCATGATGTTGTGCCCGCAGTCGGGGACCGGGACGATCGCGACGCCGGCCTCGGTGAGCCGGTCGGCGCCGGGCAGCGGGCCGTCTGCCGCCGGGAGGAGGTAGGTGCGCGGGACCGGCAGGCCGGCCAGCAGCTCGCGGATGCCCTCGGCGCGGGCGAGGTGGACGGCGCTGCGGTGCAGGGCCTCCCGGCCGGCCAGCCGCATGGTGGACCACCAGTGGGCGCCCGCCGCGTCACGTACTTCCTGCCAGCCGCCCGCCAGGAACTCCTCCTCCGAGTAGGCGGCCAGTCCGCTGCTGCCGGGGGCGCCCCGGACGGGGCTGACCGGGTCGAGGTTGGCGTCCACCAGTACCAGCCGGGAGACGAGCTGCGGGTGCCGGGCGGCCAGGACGACGGCGATCGTGCCGCCCATGCTGTGCGCGACGACCTCCGCCTGCCGGACCCCGGCCGCGGTGAGCGCCGTGGCCAGCGCGTCGGCGTGGGCCTTAAGCGTGTACGGGAAGGAGGCGGGCCGGTCGCTGAGGCCGAAGCCGAGCAGATCGACCAGGAGCGAGCGGTGGCCGGCAAGCAGCGGGTGCGCGGCGGTCCCGGTGAAGTACGCGGGGCTGCTGGAGCCGAGCCCGTGCACGTAGACGCGGGCCGGGTCGCGTCCGGGCAGCTCCACCCAGCGTATGCGGTCGCCGTCGGGGGTCACTGGGGCGCTGTGCACGGTCGCATCTCCTTGTGTCCGGGGGCGTCCGCCGTCCGCCGTCCGCCGTCGGTCGTGGCGGGCGGCGGCGCCCAAGATCGTCGCGCGGCAAGGATAGGGCGTGGCGCCAGGGCGCCCGTCGGTGCCACCCGCCCGTGACCCTCGCCCGGCCCGGCAGCCACTCCTTCTCCCTTGACGGGTACATCGCCGCGCCCTACCTTCTTCCGTAGAACAAAATAAAGATTCCGTAATACGGAAAATCGCAGCTCGTAGATCGTGTCACCGGCCGAACGACGCAGGAGTACTCGATGCCTCGAATGACCGCCGCCCGTGCGGCAGTGGAGATCCTCAAGCGCGAAGGCGTGACCCACGCGTTCGGTGTGCCGGGCGCCGCGATCAACCCCTTCTACGCGGCGCTGCGGGCCGGCGGTGGCATCACGCACACCCTCGCCCGCCATGTGGAAGGTGCCTCCCACATGGCCGAGGGCTACACCCGCGCCGTGGCCGGCAACATCGGGGTGTGCGTCGGCACCTCGGGGCCCGCCGGTACGGACATGATCACCGGCCTGTACTCCGCCATCGGGGACTCCGTGCCGATCCTGTGCATCACCGGCCAGGCACCGACCGCCCGCCTCCACAAGGAGGACTTCCAGGCCGTCGACATCTGTGCGATCGCCCGGCCGGTCACCAAGATGGCCGTCACCGTGCTGGAGCCCGCGCAGGTCCCCGGCGTCTTCCAGCAGGCGTTCCACCTGATGCGCTCCGGCCGCCCCGGCCCGGTCCTGATCGACCTGCCGCTCGACGTCCAGCAGGCCGGGATCGACTTCGACCCGGACACCTACGAGCCGCTGCCGGTCTACCGTCCGGCCGCCACCCGGGCGCAGATCCTCAAGGCGCTGACGATGCTGAACCAGGCCGAGCGCCCCCTGATCGTGGCCGGCGGCGGCGTCATCACCGCGGACGCCGCCGGTGCGCTGGCAGAGTTCGCCGAACTCACCGGTGTCCCCGTCGTGCCGACCCTCATGGGCTGGGGCGCCCTGCCCGACGACCACCGGCTCAACGCCGGCATGGTCGGCCTCCAGACCTCGCACCGCTACGGCAACGCCACCCTGCTCGCCGCCGACTTCGTGCTCGGCATCGGCAACCGCTGGGCCAACCGCCACACCGGGAACCTGGACGTCTACACCAAGGGGCGCACGTTCGTCCACGTCGACATCGAACCCACCCAGATCGGCCGGGTCTTCGCGCCGGACTACGGCATCACCTCGGACGCGGGCGCCGCGCTGAAGCTGTTCATCGAGGTGGCGCGCGAGCTGCGGGACGCCGGCGGGCTCCCGGACCGCAGCTCCTGGGCCGCCGCCACTCAGGAGCGCCGGGCCACGCTCCGGCGCCGTACCCACTTCGACGACATCCCGATCAAGCCGCAGCGGGTGTACGAGGAGATGAACCGGGCGTTCGGCCCCGAGACCCGCTATGTCTCCACCATCGGGCTCTCACAGATCGCCGGGGCGCAGTTCCTGCACGTCTACAAGCCGCGGCACTGGATCAACTGCGGCCAGGCCGGCCCGCTGGGCTGGACCGTGCCCGCGGCGCTCGGCGTCGCCACCGCCGACCCGGACGCGCCGGTCGTCGCGCTCTCCGGCGACTACGACTTCCAGTTCATGATCGAGGAGCTGGCGGTCGGCGCGCAGTTCCACATCCCCTACGTCCACGTCCTGGTGAACAACTCCTACCTGGGGCTGATCCGCCAGGCACAGCGGGCGTTCGACATGGACTACCAGGTCCAGCTCTCCTTCGAGAACATCAACTCCCCCGAACTGGGCGGGTACGGCGTGGACCACGTCAAGGTCGCCGAGGGACTGGGCTGCAAGGCCCTGCGCGTCACCGACCCGGCGGAACTGCTGCCGGCGTTCGAACGGGCCAGGAAGCTCGCCGCCGAGCACCGTGTGCCGGTCGTGGTCGAAGTCATCCTGGAACGCGTCACCGACATCGCGATGAGCCCCAGTGGTGACATCGACAAAGTGGTGGAGTTCGAGGCGCTGGCCACCGAGCCGGGGCACGCGCCGACCGCCGTCGCGCCGCCGGCCTGAGCTGGTCCGTACGGCCACCTGAGCCGGCCCGTACGGGCTGACCGGTGCGTCGTCGACCGCCGGGCCCGGAAAGTGTGCCATGTGTCCCCGGTCCCGGCGGTGGATGGTGCGGATGGTGCGTGAGTACTCCTCGCCGTCTCTGCACGGCTAATCGCCGAAATTCACCCGGACGTGGGGTACTGCTGCGCAAGTACGTTTCTGCCGACGCTTTCCTTCGTACGGTGTTCCCGCACGCGTCGCCCCGGTCCCCGGCGTCGCCCTATTGCCGCAGGTCCGCGGAGTACCGCGGGACTTTGTCCCAGGGGGCGCCAGCCATGTATTCAGGTATGCCATTCACCCGGTCCGTCCGTACGGCCTTCCCGGCGACCGGACAGCCCGCCACCTACGCCCGCACCCGGCTCGTGGACGGCTGGACCGTGGTCACCCTGCACGGGGAGATCGACGTGGCCACCGCGCCCCTGGCCGAAGCGCACCTGAAAGCCGCGGCCCGGCACCCCGGCCCGCGGGTAGTCGTCGACCTGCGCCCCGCCGACTTCATCGACTGCGCCACGCTGGGTCTGCTGTGCCGTATCCGTCAGCGGATCCATGAGCAGGGCGGTCAGTTGCGGCTGGTGTGCGTCCGGGCCCAGCATCTGCACCTGCTGGGCATCACCGGGCTCAGCTCGCTCTTCCGCCCGGTGGCCACCCTGGAGGAAGCCTGCGCCGGCGGCCTCCCGGTCCGGGGAGGGGAGGCCGGGGGGCCGACGACCGCCATCGAGTGAGCGGACGGCCGTACGGGCCTGCCGGGCGCGCCCCCGCTGTGGTGGCGGCTACCGGTGGGCCGGTGCCTCGTGCCGGGAACGCGGGCCGAGCCGGTCGGTGAGGCAGCGCAGGCCGACGGCGAGCCATGCCGCCAGGGCGGCCCATGCCAGGAGGGACGGCAAGAGGGATGGCAGGAGGGGGTGTGGGCGCGTCAACGCGCCGATCCGCTGGGCGCTGGTGAGTTCGGCGGTCGCGGTGGCGTACATGCCCACGGGGAAGACGATGCACCACAGGGCGGGTTCGTAGGCCAACGGGACACGGTGGTGCAGGTGACGCCAGATGCCCGCGGCCACCAGGAGGGGGATCAGGAGGGTGGCCCAGGCCCACAGGGTCAGGACCGTGCCGCCGAGGGGAACGCGGGCCAGGGGCGGCAGGAGCGCGGAACGGGTGAGGAGTTGGGTACCGGCGAGGGTGCTGATGGCGGCGGCGCCCATGGCGACCCAGTAGCTGGGGGCCAGGCGGGCGGCCGGGGGCAGGGTCGACAGCAGTCGCCGTAGGACCGTGGCGAGCGTGGCGGCGTACAGCAGGACTCCCGTACCCCACAGCAGGAGAGCGCCGGTCAGGACCGTGCGGCCGGGGTGGATGCGGATGAGGGTGAGGACGAGGGCCTGCAGGCCGACGGTGGCCAGGAACCAGGTGCCGTCGGCCTGCCGCAGGACCAGGTGCGTCCCCAAGCGCCGGAGCCCGGCCGCCGCGAGGGCGAGCGCCGTCCACGCGAGGGCGGCGATGACCAGGAGCACGCAGGCCGTGATGCGGGCGGGGCTGCGGGTGGCCAGGACGCCGCTGGCGGCGACCAGCGTGAAGTGGCCGAACAGCCGGCCGGGGTCCTGGAGTTCACCCCGGATGGTGTCCCGGTGGCAGGCGGCCTTGAGCGCGGTGGCTGCCAGGAGCACGAGGTAGGTGGCCAGGGCGAGGCCGAACAGTGCGGCCGACAGGGCGTGGGCGCCGGTCCGGGACAGGGCCCGGGAGACGATGCCGGTGGCCATGACGGGGGCGAAGCAGGCGGGCGGCAGCCTCCGGCAGCGGTGGGGGAGCGCCGACCACATCACCGGCGCGGCGGGGTGCTCTGCGCCGGCCGGCGCCGCGCGGGATGTGCGCCGTGTCGGCGCGCGCCGTACTCCCCGGCGTCGTATGGGAGCGCGCCGTATTGCTGGGCGCCGTATGGCTGGGCGGCGGGGACACGCCGGGCGCCGCGCGAACGGTAGACGATGTAGGGGCGGGCCAGATAGCCCAGGGGCGCGGTGAAGGCGTGCACCAGACGGCTGAAGGGCCACAGGGCGAACAGGGCCATGCCGAGCAGGGCGTGGATCTGGTAGACGAGCGGGGCATGGGCCATGGCGGGCACGTCCGGGTCCAGGGCCGGCAGGGAGCGGAACCACACCGAGACGCCGACGCGGTAGTCGTAGGGGTGGGGCTGCAAGGTGGTGGCCGTGGCGGCGAGGCCGGCCAGGACGACGCAGATGAGGAGCGGATAGACGGCGCGGTCGCTGCGGCTGGTCGCCGCCCGTACGGCGGGCACGCGCAGCCGCCGGTGGAGCAGGATCGCCAGACCGGCCAGGGTGGCGAGCCCGGCGGTGCCGCCGACGATCAGGGCGTTGGCGTGGTAGAGCCACTCGTGGATGTGGACGCGCTCGGTGAGCGATTCGGGGACGAGCAGACCGATGACGTGCCCGGCGGCGACGAAGAAGATCCCGTAGTGGAAGAGGGGGCCGCCGATGCGCAGCAGGCGGTGTTCGTGCAGTTGGCTGGAGCGGGTGGTGAAGCCGAACCGGTCGTAGCGGTAGCGCCAGGCGGTGCCGGTGACCAGGACGGCGACGGCGAGGTAGGGCAGTACGCCCCACAGGGCGATGTGCAGATGCTTCACCGGGAGGTCTCCTCCACGTGCGGGGAGTCGGCAGCTCGTCGGGGGAACGGAAGGAGGCCGACCGCTTCGGCGGGCGGGCCGCTGCGGGCCAGGCGCAGGGCTGCTCGGCGGTCGGCGGGGCCGGGGCCGGGCAGGGTGTGGCAGACCGCCTCGACGATGTCGGCGTAGGGGCTGCGGTACGAGGCCAGGGCCAGGCGCAGCAGTTCCAGGGCGGGGCGGTGCCCGGCCAGCAGCTTCGTACCGGCCTGCGGGGTGCGGGCGGCGAACTCCAGCATCAGGGGCAGGTGGTCGGGCAGTTCGTCCCCGGGGGGCTGCCAGCCGTGCTCGCGGTAGAGCGCCTTGAGGCCGGCCAGTGCCGCGCCCCGCCTGCGGGTGTCGCCGTCGGTGTAGTAGGTCAGGTACAGGCACCGCCGGCGGCTGCGGTCGAAGGTGGCGATGTACTGGGCGCCCAGCGCGAGCGGGGGTGTCTCCTGGACCCGGGCGCAGAACCGCAGCAGGAGGGCGATGTCGGGGCCGGGCACGGGCTCCAGTGCCGTACGTACGGCACTCAGGCGCCCGGGCCAGCTCTCGTCGGGGTAGCCGAGCAGCAGGGAGGCGGCCTGGTGGGTGACGGGGCGGCTCACCGGGTGCCGCCCTCGGCGCGCGGGAAGAGTCCGTCGGGGCGGCCCTCGCCGTTCCAGTTCAGGAGGTTCACCCGGCCGCGCAGCGAGACCCCGGCGTGTTCCGGTTCACCGCCGGGCCCCGGTTCACCGCCACGTCCCGGTTCGTGGCCGGAGACCAGGGGTGCGTGGAAGGCGTCCGCCTCGTACATGCCCGGCCCGCCGTCGCCGTCCAGGCCGCAGCCCGCGTCCAGGCCGTCGGCGGGGGCGGTGGCGGCGTAGCTGGTGGGGATGACGTAGCGCTCGTCGTACTTGGCCAGCGCCAGCAGCCGGTACATGTCCTCGATGCCGTCGGTGCTCATGCCGACGGCGCGGGCGATGGCGGGGTCGGGCTCCTCGTGGAGATTGATGCGCCGCATATGGGTACGCATGGCGGCCAGCCGGCACAGCGCGGCTTCCACGGGAGCCGGGTCGCCCGCGGTGAACAGTTCCGCGAGATAGCCGACGGGGATGCGCAGGGAGTCGATGGCGGCGAACAGCCTGGCCGGGTCCTCCCCGTCGTGCCCGGTGGCGGTCAGCGACTCGACCACCGGTGACAGGGGCGGGATGTACCAGACCATGGGCATGGTGCGGTACTCCGGATGCAGCGGCAGCGCCACCTTGTACGTGCTGATCAGGGCGTGCACCGGGGAGCGGCGGGCGGCGGTGATCCAGTCGTGCGGGATGCCCGCCTGCTCGGCGGCGTGCACCACGGCCGGGTCACCGGGGTCCAGGAAACAGTCCAACTGGGCCTCGTACAGGCCGCGTTCATCCTTGGTGGCGGCGGCTTCGCCGACCTTGTCGGCGTCGTACAGCATGACACCGAGGTAGCGCAGCCGGCCCACGCAGGTCTCGGAGCACACCGTCGGCTGGCCCGCCTCGATGCGCGGATAGCAGAAGGTGCACTTCTCGGCCTTGCCGGTCCGGTGGTTGAAGTAGACCTTCTTGTACGGGCAGCCGCTCACACACATCCGCCAGCCCCGGCAGCGGTCCTGGTCCACCAGGACGATGCCGTCCTCGATGCGCTTGTACAGCGCGCCGGAGGGGCACACGGCCACGCAGGACGGGTTCAGGCAGTGCTCGCAGATCCGCGGCAGGTAGAACATGAACGCCTGCTCGTACTCCAGGCGCACCCGCTCGTTCATCTTCCTCAGCACCGGGTCGTCGGCGAGCTGCGCGGGCCCGCCGCCGAGGTCGTCGTCCCAGTTCGGACCCCAGGTGATCGCGGTGGGTTCGCCGTCGATCAGGGAGCGGGGCGGCGCGGTGGGCACGTCCTCACCCAGCGGCGCGGTGGTCAGGTTCTCGTAATCGTAGGTCCAGGGCTCGTAGTAGTCCTCCAAGGAGGGCAGGTCGGGGTTGGCGAACAGGCGGGCCAGGCGCCGGGCCCGGCCGCCGCTGCGGGGGACGAGCCGTCCGTGTTTGAGCTGCCAGCCGCCCCGCCACTTGTCCTGGTCCTGGTAGCCGCGGGGGTAGCCCTGTCCGGGGCGGGTCTCGACGTTGTTGAACCACACGTACTCGGTGCCGTCGCGGTTGGTCCACGTCTGCTTGCAGGTGACCGAACAGGTATGGCAGCCGATGCATTTGTCGAGGTTCATCACCATGGCGACCTGTGCCATACAGCGTCCGATGGCGGGTCCGGTGGTGGCCTTGCCACGGGGCATGTCAGTACTCCACGTCCTGCGAACGGCGGCGGATGACGGTGACCGCGTCGCGCTGATTACCGGTGGGGCCGTAGTAGTTGGGGGCGAAGGACAACTGGGCGTGCCCGCCGATCAGATGGGTCGGCTTGATCAGCAGCCTGGTCAGCGCGTTGTGCACGCCGCCGCGCCGCCCGGTGGCCTCGGACCTGGGCACGTTCACCAGGCGCTCCTGCACGTGGTACATGAACACCGTGCCGGGCGGCATACGGTGCGAGACCACCGCGCGCGCCACGACCACCCCGTTGGCGTTGACGGCTTCGATCCAGTCGTTGTCCGCCACGCCGATGGCCGCGGCGTCCTCCACGCTGGTCCAGATGACCGGGCCGCCCCGGGCCAGCGTCTGCATCAGCAGGTTCTCCTGGTACTCGGAGTGGATCGACCACTTCGAGTGCGGCGTGAGGTAGCGCACCGTCACCGAACGCCCGCCGTCGCTACACTCCGCCGGCCGCTCGCCGAGCGCGGACAGGTCCAGCGGCGGCCGGTAGACGGGCAGTTGCTCGCCGTACTCGGCGACCCAGGGGTGATCGAGGTAGAAGTGCTGACGCCCGGTGAGGGTGTGCCAGGGCTTGAGGTGCTCGGTGTTGACCGTGAACGGGGCGTAGCGGCGCTCCGGCCCCTCCTTGCCCGACCACTCGAAGCTCGCCCCCACCTGGACCGGCCGCGCCTGGGTGTCGGAGAACTCCACCCGTCGCCCGGCCACCGACGCCGCCAGTTCCCACAGCCCCGATCCGGCGCCGCAGCGCTCGGCCAGCCGCTCAAAACCCTCCGCGGCCAGACGGCCGTTGGTGGTGCCCGACAGGGCCAGGACCGCCTCGCACAGCTTGACGTCCGTATCCAGCAGGGGCCGCCCGCGCACCGGTCCGCGGCCGGCCGTACCGCACCGGGCGGCCAGCCAGCCCACTTCCGGTACGGGGTACACGGTCACCCCTTGACCGTCATCCCCTCTTCCTCGACCAGTGGCCCCAGCGCGGCGATCCGGTCCCCGAGGGCGGTGTAGTCCCGCTCCACGACGGTGAACCGCGGGCCGGTGGGCCCCTCCGGAGGCGCCTCGCCGGGGGTGTCGTGCTGCAGCGGGGTGGCCACCAGGTCATGCGCCACGTCCAGGCGGCCCCTGGCCAGCCGGCTGACCTCGGCGGCGATGCCGTGGAAGATCTCGAAGTCGGTACGTGCCTGCCAGGGCGGGCTGATCGCCGGGGAGAAGGCGTGCACGTACGGGTGCATGTCCGTACTCGACAGATCGTGCTTCTCGTACCAGGTCGCCGCGGGCAGCACCAGATCGGCGAACAGGGTCGTGGAGGTCATCCGGAAATCCAGGGCGAGCAGCAGATCGAGCTTGCCCCGCGGCGCCTCCTTGCGCCAGGCCACCTCCCGGGGCCGCGCCCCGGGCGGGACCTCCTGGGCGCTCGCGTTGTCGGACGCGCCGAGCAGATGCCGCAGGAAGAACTCGTTGCCCTTGGCGGAGGAGCCGATCAGATTCGCCCGCCACACGGTCAGGACGCGCGGCCAGTTGGCCGGATCGTCGGGATCCTGGCAGGCGTACGACAGCCGCCCGGCGGCACACTCGGCCGCCACCCACTCGGCGGGATCGGCCCCCGCCGCGCGTACCTGCCGCCCCAGGTCCAGCGGGTTGGCGCAGAGCGTGGGATACGACGGCATCCAGCCGTGCCGGGCGGAGCGGGCCACCAGGTCCGCGGTGTGCAGTGCGGACAGGGCGCCGGGCGCGGTCGACGGCGCCAGGGCGTCCGCGCTGAACTTCTCGTAGCGCCACTGGTCGGTGTGCAGGTACCAGTACGGTGTTCCCGCCATCTGCCGCGACGGGCGCACCCAGTCGGACGCCGTGGAGAGCTGCTGCCAGCCCGTGTACGGACGCACCTTCTCCTGACCCACATAGTGCGCCCAGCCGCCGCCGTTGACGCCCTGGCAGCCGGTGAGCAGCAGGAGCGAGAGGAAGGAGCGGTAGATGGTGTCGGAGTGGAACCAGTGGTTGGTGCCCGCCCCCATGACGATCATGCAGCGGCCCCGGCTGCGCTCGGCGGTGCGGGCGAACTCCCGTGCCGTACGCACCACCGCCCGCGCGGACACCGAGGTGACCGCCTCCTGCCAGGCCGGCGTGCAGGGCGCGGAGGCGTCCTCGTACGAGGAGGGCCACTGCCCGCCGAGGCCGTCGCGCCGCACGCCGTACTGGGCGAGCATCAGGTCGAAGACCGTGGTCACCAGGCGCCCGCCGAGGCGCAGCGCGGGCACCGCCCGCTCGATCGTCGCACCCTCCTCGTCGAAGCGGGGCAGCCGCACGCCGGCGGTGGCGGCGCCAGGACGACCGTAGAAGCTGAGCCGCGGATCGATGTCTCCCAGATCCAGGTTCCAGCGGCCCTCACCGGGCTTGCTCCAGCGATCACCCAGCGTGCCGTGGGGTACGACCGGCTGATCGGTGACGGCGTCGTACAGCACGGGCATCCAGCGCCGGGACGCGGCGTCGGCGTCCGGGGCCAGGTCCAGGTCCCGGGCGGTGACGAACGCGCCGGGAGTGTGGGTGTTCCCCTCCCGCTCGTCCAGGGCGACGAGGAAAGGCAGGTCGGTGAACCGCTTGACGTAGTCGGTGAAGTACGGCACCTGCCGCTCCACGAAGCACTCCCGCAGGATCACGTGCCCCATGGCCATGGCCAGCGCCCCGTCCGTACCCGGATGCGGGTGCAGCCACTCGTCGGCGAACTTCGTGGCGTCCGCGTAGTCCGGGGAGACCACCACGACCTTCTGGCCGCGATAGCGCGCCTCGGCCATCCAGTGCGCGTCCGGCGTCCGCGTCACCGGGACGTTCGAGCCCCACAGCATCAGATACGCCGCGTCCCACCAGTCGCCCGACTCGGGCACGTCCGTCTGGTCGCCGAAGACCTGCGGCGAGGCGATCGGCAGGTCCGCGTACCAGTCGTAGAACGACAGCATCGGCGCGCCGATCAAGGCGTGGAAACGGGCGCCGACGGCATGCGAGGCCATCGACATCGCCGGGATCGGCGAGAAACCGGCGATGCGGTCGGGCCCGTACTTCTGGAGGGTGTGCACATGCGCCGCCGCCGCGATCTCCAGCGCCTCCTGCCAGCCGATGCGCACCAGGCCGCCCTTGCCACGCGCCGACTGGTAGCGGCGGCGGCGGTCCGGATCGCCGGTGACCTCGGCCCAGGCCGCCACCGGATCGCCGCCGTGGCGGCGTTTGGCGTCCCGGAACATCTCCACCAGCACACCGCGCGCCTGCGGGTGGCGCACCCGCGTCGGCGAGTACGTGTACCAGGAAAACGACGCACCGCGCGGACAGCCCCGCGGTTCGTAGTCCGGCCGGTCCGGCCCGGTCGAGGGGTAATCGGTCGCCTGGGTCTCCCAGGTGATCAGACCGTCCTTGACGTACACCTGCCATGAACACGAGCCGGTGCAGTTCACCCCGTGCGTGGAGCGCACCACCTTGTCGTGCGCCCAACGCTCCCGGTAGGGCTGGTCGTTGACCCGCTGGTCCGTACGGAAGACCGCCCGCCCCTCCGGTGTGGTCGGCGCCCGCTGCAACAGCCTTCCCATGGCCAAGAGCCGCTCGGCCGCATCCGCCGCGGCCCTTTCCATCTTCGCCTTGCTGCGTCCCACGCCTTCGGACTCCCTGGGGATCGGCCTGCCGGATCCGATACCTCCGGCACGTGCTGGTCGACGGACGGGGGCCAGACTGCCCCTGACCGGTCTTTGGCGTAGACCTCTTTTCGGCCAGTTGGTTGCATCTAGAACTTATTTTCCTTGCCCTTTACAAGGGTCGCTACGGCTGTTCGACAAACAGGTGAACGGCAGGAGCGTGCAAGGCAGTTACGCCTGACCCGGGGCACCCAGGCATCCCGGCCCCGTTTCCCCGCTCCGCTCGCGGGCCGAGAATACGCGTCGCCGCACGACAGCCCACCCGCCTCCCATCGGCACCGGAGCACCACCAGACGCCCCTCGAATGGCCACCTTGCCCCCTTGACAGACCGCCTCCCCAACAGAAAGCCGCCCTCGCCCGCCACCGACAGCCCCAAGCCACCGACACGCCCCCACCCGAAGCCGGCGGCGAGTTGCCGCCCGGCCGCATCCCCTCCCGCGGCCTCCGGGCGGAGAAGGGGCACCACCCCTCACGCGACAGGCCGAGCCCCGTACACGGTCCGGGCCTCACGTCAGGGCCGAGCCGGGGGTGCGGGCCGAGCCTCGGACCCGTGTCGAGTCCCGCACTCATGCCGTGCCGCGCACCCGGGGCCGCGGAGAGGGGGGCCGAGCCCTGGACCAGGGTTCTGGCCGCCTCCCTTCGGGTAACCCCCAGTTGGGGGAACATCCGCGTTCGATTCGTCCAGTAGGTGGGGCCGGCCGCCTTATGGTGGTGGCCGGGTGGCCGGATCGGTTCGCGGCGTCGGTCCACGGTGGCGGTCCACGGTGGCGGTCCGAGTGCTGAGCCGGGGTTCTGGCTACCCGCTTTCGGGTAACCCCCGATTGGGGGGATGGGGGCGTTCGATTTGCCCTGTAGGTGGCCGGGCGCACTGTGGTGGTGGCCGGTCCACGAGGCCGGTACGCGAAGTCGGTTGGGAGCGTCGATCCACCGGGCCAGTTCACAGCGTCGGTTCGCGAGGTCAGTTCGCAGCGTTGGTCTACGGGGCCGGTTCCCAGCGTTGGTCTACGGGGGCAGTTAGCGGCGTCGGTCCACGGGGCCGGTTTACAGCGTTGGTGCACGGGGCCGGTCCGCGTGGCGGTTCGCGGGTCGGTTCGTGTTCTGGGCCGGGGTTCTGGCCACCTTCTTCCGGGTAACCCCCGGCTGGGGGAGCGGGCGCGTTCGAATCGTCCTGTTAGGTGGTCCGGTGTGCTGTGAGGGCGGCCGGGGCGCGGTGTCGGGGCGCGTGGGCTGAGTCGGGGATCGAGGGTGGTCCTGGGGCGGCTATAGGCTCCTTCGCGTGACGGGCGTAGTGGTGGCCGCGGTGCAGCGATGGCTGCTGGGACTGATGCTGGGGTGTTACGTCCTGGCCGGGGTGTTCCCCGGTCCGGGCCGGGCGCTGCGCGGGCCGATACTGCGGATGCCGGTGGGCGCGGCCGAGTTGACGCTGCCGATGGTCCTGCTCGCGGTGATGCTGTTCACCGCCGGGCTGGGCGTGCGGGTCACCGAGCTCCGTACGGTGGTGCGCCGGCCGCTGCGACTCGTACTGGGCATCGTCGCCAACGCCCTGCTGCCCGTGCTCGTCCTGCCGGTCGTCGCCCTTGCCCTGCGCGCCTGGCCCGACCCCGGGGAAGCCGAAGGTCTGGTGGTCGGGCTCCTGCTCGTGCTGGCGATGCCGATCGCGGGCGGCGCCGCCTCCTGGGGGCAGCACGCCGGCGGCAACGTCCCCCTGGCCGTCGCGATGGTGGTCGGTTCCACCGTGCTCAGCCCGCTCACCGTCCCGCTCGGCATGCACCTGACCGGCCGGCTGGTGGGCCCCTCCGGCGCCGGCGCCCTGGATGACACCTCCACGCTCGACCTGCTCGCCCGCACCGGAGCCGGCGTGTTCGCGCTGGTGGCGGTGGTGCTGCCGTGCCTGGCCGGAATCCTTGTACGCATCGGGCTCGGCGACGACGGCGTACGCCGGGTTCTGCCCGCGGCCAAGGCCGTCAACCTGGTGAACATCCTCCTGCTGTGCTACATCAACGCGGTCGGCGCGCTGGGGCAGGCCCTCGCCCGCCCGGACCCCGACCTTCTGCTGCTGGCACTGGGCATTTCCGGCGCAGTGTGCTGTCTGACCTTCTGGTGTGGCCGGTGGATCTCGCGCTGGACGCGGTGCGACCGGCCCGACGGGGTCTCCCTCACCTTCGCCACCGGGATGAACAACAGCAGCGCGGCGGCCGTGCTGGCCGCCGGCTGGTTCTCCCACCGTCCGGGAGTGCTGGTGCCGATCCTCTCGTACAGCCTGCTCCAGAAGATCGTGGCCGGAGTGGCGGGCCGGCCGCGCCGCCCCGGGCCACGGCTCCCTGCGGGTCCGCTGCCCGCACCGGCCCGTGGAGTCACGCATCGGCGGTCTTTGACGCGACGGGGCGATCGGCGGGGACGGTTCAGTGATCGTTCCCGGTCCTAGCACCGCGGCGGGGGCGTTCGGCCCATGCCGGTACCCACGTGTCCGTGTCGGGGCGGCGGGGCTCTACGGCGGCCAGATAGTCGCGCAGGGCGGTGAGCGCGGGGTGCGGGTTGTCCGTACGCCAGAGCAGGGAGTGCGGATAGACCGGGGTGGGGTCGCGCAGGGGAATCCGTCGCAGGTCATGGCTGACGGGCCAGACGAGCGGTGTCCGTTCGCCGAAGAAGGTGACCAGTGAGTCGGAGCCGGCGATGGCGTCCAGGAGGGCCTCGACGCCGAAGTCGGGGCCGATCGTGTCGATGGTGACGTCGAAGGCGTCGGCGAAGGCGTCGTAGTAGGCGCCCCATTCGGTTCCGGGAAGGTTGCCGGGCATCCAGACGCGCTGTCCGGTGAGCCGGCTCGGGGTGATCGCGTCGGCTTCCGCGAAGGGGTGGGCGGGGCCGACGCACAACTGGAGGGGTTCGTCGAAGACCGGCATGCTGGCGATGCCTTCGGGGAGCCGGCTGCCGGGCATGGTCACGGCGCGGAAGGTGGCGTCGACGGTGCCCGTCTGGAGCGCGGTGACGGCCTGGTCGGCGTCGAAGAGGGTCATGACGTCGAGCAGGATCTCGGGGTGCGCGTCGTGGAAGGCCCGCAGCAGCCCGGCCGGGGAGACCCGTCGGCCGATCACGTCCACGCGCAGGGCGCGGCTTTCCGGGCGTACGGACGCGGCTGCGCGTTCCTCGGCCCGCAGGAGGGTACGGGCGTGGGGCAGGAATGCCTGGCCGTCGATGGTGAGCCCGACTCCGCGCGCGGTGCGGTCGAAGAGGCGTACGCCGAGGTCCTGTTCGAGCGTGGCGATGCGTTTGGAGACGGCCTGCTGGGTGAGTGAGAGGTCGGCGGCGGCCTTCTGGAACTGGCCGGCGTCCGCGACCGCGACGAAGGTACGTACAGCGTTGAGATCCACGGCGACAGCCTACTGACACAATCAATGGTTGTAGCTCGTCGGCGTTTCGGTTGTTTGATCTCGGAACCCGCCCTTCGGTTAGATGCTCCGGGTCAACGGACGGTTGTCCATGCCGGGCGGCACGTGGGTACGCACCGGGCTGGCCGGCCGGTTCCCGGTGAGGCCGCCATCGCCGTGCCGTCGGCCGGATGGGGCCTGTTCATCTGTCATCGGAGGTGACACGCGCGTGCCCGATTCCTTCGTCCACCTGCACAACCACACCGAGTACTCGATGCTGGACGGCGCCCAGAAACTGAGGCCGATGTTCCATGAGGTGGCGCGGCAGCAGATGCCCGCGATCGCCATGAGCGACCACGGGAACATGTTCGGAGCCTACGAGTTCGCCCAGGTCGCCAAGGACTTCCAGGGCGTCAAGCCGGTCATCGGGATCGAGGCGTACGTGGCGCCCTCGTCCCGGTTCGCCCGGAAGCGGGAGTTCTGGGGGCCGGGCGGGCGCCGCGCCGTGGGCGATGACGGGGAGGGCTCCAAGGACGTCTCCGGCGGCGGCCGTTTCACGCACCAGACCATGTGGGCGCGGACCGCGCAGGGCCTGCGGAACCTGTTCTGGCTCAGCACGCAGGCCAGCTACCAGGGGCAGTTCCCGGCAGGCAAGCCACGGATGGACCGCGAGCTGATCGCCGAGCGGCCGGACGGCATCATCGCCACCACCGGCTGCCCCTCCGGGGAGATCCAGACCCGGCTGCGGCTGGACCAGTACGCCCAGGCCAAGGCCGCCGCCGCGGCCTACCAGGACATTTTCGGCCGGGAGAACTATTTCCTGGAGCTGATGGACCACGGTCTGGCCATCGAACGGGACGTCCGCGACGGGCTGCTGCGGCTGGCCCGCGAACTGGACATTCCGCTGCTGGCCACCAACGACGCGCACTACGTCCTGGAAGAACACGCCGACGCGCACGACAACCTGCTGTGCATCGGCGTCGGCAAGAACAAGGACGCCCCGGGCCGCTTCCGCTTCAACGGCTCCGGCTACCACCTCAAGACGCCCGCGCAGATGCGCCGCCTCTTCGCCGACATCCCGCAGGCGTGCGACAACACCCTGCTGATCGCCGAGCGGGTCGAGTCCTACGACGAAGTCTTCGACCATGCCGACGAGATGCCGCGGTACCCGGACGTGCCCGACGGCGAGACCCAGGAGTCCTGGCTGCGCAAGGAGGTCATCAAGGGCCTGGCGGCCCGCTACGGCGAGCCGGTCCCTCAGCACGTCCTGGACCGCTTCGAGACCGAGATGGCGGTCATCGGCCCGATGGGCTTCTCCTCCTATTTCCTGGTCGTCGCCGACATCTGCCGCTTCGCCCGCGCCCATGGGATCCCCCTCGGTCCCGGGCGCGGCTCGGCCACCGGGTCCATCGTCGCCTACGCCACCCGCATCACCGAACTGTGCCCGCTGGAACACGGCCTGCTCTTCGAACGGTTCCTCAACCCCGAACGCATCAACCCGCCGGACATCGACCTCGACTTCGACGACCGCCGGCGCGAACACATGGTCCACTACGTCATCGACAAGTACGGGGAGGAATACACGGCCCTGGTGAACACCTTCGGCAAGATCAAGGCCAAGAACGCGATCAAGGACTCCTCGCGCATCCTGGGCTACCCGTACGCGCACGGCGAGCGGATCACCAAGGCGCTGCCGCCCGACCAGAACGGCAGGCCCGCCCCGCTGGCCGCGATCTTCGACCCGTCCCACCCCCGGTACGCGGAGGCCGGCGAGATCCGGCAGATGTACCAGAGCGAACCGGACGTGCAGCGGGTGATCGACACCGCCCGCGGGTGGAGGGCCTCACCCGCGGTACCGGAGTGCACGCCGCCGCGGTGATCCTTTCCAAGACGAAGCTCACCGACCGCATCCCCCTGCACATGCGGGCCGCCGACGGGGCGAAGATCACCGGATTCGACTACCCGTCGTGCGAGGCGATGGGGCTGGTCAAGATGGACTTCCTCGGGCTGCGCAACCTGGGCGTCATCGACCACGCCTTGGAGAACATCCGCGTCAACCGCGGCATCCGCCTGGCCACCGTGGCACCCACCACGGACGCTACGCATGGCACGGGCGCCATGGATGACACGGCACCCCTCGTCATCCCGCTCGATGACGCCAGGACCTACCGGCTGCTGGCCGAGGGCAACACGCTCGGTGTCTTCCAGCTCGACAGTGCCGGCATGCGCGCCCTGCTCAAACTGATGGAACCCACCCGGTTCGAGGACATCGCCGCGGCCAACGCCCTTTACCGGCCCGGCCCGATGGCCGCCAACGCCCACACCAACTACGCCCTGCGCCAGAACGGCAAACAGGACCCCACCCCGATCCACCCGGAGCTCGAACAGGCCCTGGAACCGATCCTCGGCCCCACCCACCATCTGCTCGTCTACCAGGAGCAGATCATGGCCATCGCCCGCGAACTGGCCGGCTACACCCTGGGCGGCGCCGACATGCTGCGCCGCGCGATGGGCAAGAAGAAGCCGGAGGTGCTGGCCGCCGAGTGGGAGAAGTTCCACGCCGGTATGCGGGCCAACGGCTACTCCGACGAAGCGGTCAAAGCCCTGTGGGACGTGATGCTGCCGTTCTCCGGGTACGCGTTCAACAAGTCGCACACCGCCGGTTACGGCCTCGTCTCGTACTGGACCGCCTACCTCAAGGCGAACCACCCGGCCGAATTCATGGCCGCCCTGCTCACCTCGGTCGGCGACGACAAGGACAAGGCCGCCCTCTACCTGGCCGACGCCCGCCGCAACAAAGTCCGCGTGCTGCCACCCGACATCAACGAGTCGGCCGCCGAGTTCACCGCCGTCGGCGACGACGTACGGTTCGGACTGCGCTCCGTACGCAACGTCGGCGACAGTGTCATCGAGGCCGTCATCGACGCCCGCCGCCGCAAGGGGCCGTTCACCTCCTTCGCCGACTTCCTGCACAAGGCCGGGCTGCCCGCCCTGAACAAACGGGCCGTCGACTCCCTGGTCAAGGCGGGCGCCTTCGACTCCCTGGGCCACACCCGCAAGGGCCTGGCCGCCGCCCACGAGGCCGCCATCGACATGATCACCCCGGTGAAGAAGGCCGCCGGTTTCGGCCAGCACGACCTCTTCACCGGCCTCGCCACCGCGGACGGCGCCCCACCTGCCTTCGGCCTGGACACCCCCTGGACGACACCGAATGGCCCCGCCGGCAACTGCTGTCCACCGAGCGCGAGATGCTGGGCCTCTACGTCTCCGCCCACCCGCTGGACGGCGCGGAGCGCATCCTCGCCGCCGCCCGGGACTGCTCCATCACCGATCTCCTCACCTCCGGCCGCACCAGCGGTGACGTACGGCTGAGCGGGCTGATCGCCGACCTCCAGCACAAGGTGACCAAGAAGGGCAGCCCCTGGGGCGTCATCACCCTCGCCGACCGCGACGCGAGCCTGGAAGTCCTCTTCTTCCCCGCCGTCCACGCGCTGGTCCGGCACGCGTTGGTCCAGGACGCCGCCGTCACCGTCAAGGGCCGTATCGAGGACCGTGACGGCACCGTGCACCTCCACGGCCGTGAACTGCGGTCCCTGGACGTGTCCGCGGCCGAACACGGTGGCAGACCTCCCCTGCGTCTCGCCCTCCCCGCCCATCGCATCACCCGACGGTCCATCGCCGAACTCCAGCGGATCCTCAGCGCCCACCCGGTGACACCCCGGTCCACCTCAGCGTGCGCGCCGCCCGGAGGACCACCGTCTACGCGCTGCGATCCACTGTGAACGCCTCCACCATCGCCTCCGACATCAAAAGCACATACGGTACGGATGCCTGGGCGGGCCTCATATGACATCGCCGAGCGGCCATGTACGCCCTGTCGACGTACGGGCCGCCGCACTGCCGCCGTGCGCACGCTGCGGGTGCCCGGACGCCCTGACCGTTCGCTACCCGCATTCCTGGCGCAACCGGAACGGAGCGGACGTCACCGGCTTCAAAGAGACCGTCCTCTGTCCCGTCTGCGAAGCGAACGATCCGGCCACGACGAAACTGCTCACGCTCCTTCGGCGGATCGGTCACCGCGATGCCGAACACCGTACGGCCCTGGACGCGCTCGCCCACGAATGGCTGGACGGTATCGGGCACCGCGGGCCCGACCCGGCCGCCCTGGACGCCGAAGAAGCCCGGTGGAGAGCCGGAGACCTCTGAAGCGCCCCTGGTGCCTGTCCGCGCCCCCTACGCGGGCGGGAGACCGGTGATCGTTCGCCTTTCGTACCTCAGTACGGTGTGGGCGCCGATGTGTCGGCATCCGGTCACAGGAACGAGGGGAAGGCACCACGTGAGCGTTGCACTGTTCACTCTGGGAGGCACCATCGCGATGGCCGGGCGCGCCCCGGACCGGCGGGCCGGTGACGGGGTGGCCCGGCTGACCGGTGCCGAACTCACCGCGGCCGTCCCCGGGCTCGCCGATGCCGGGGCGCCGCTGGATGTACGGGACACCCACGCCGTACCCAGTGCCCACCTGACCTACCGTCAGGTTCTCGATCTCGTCGCGGACGCCTCGCGGGCGGTGGCCGCCGGAGCGCGCGGCGTGGTCGTCACCCAGGGGACCGACACGCTGGAGGAGACGGCGTTCCTCGTCGACCTCGTATGGCCGCACGCGGAGCCGTTCGTGCTCACCGGGGCGATGCGCAACCCGACGCTGGCCGGTCCGGACGGCCCGGCGAACCTGCTCGCCGCCGTCCGCGTCGCCGCCTCCCCCGCCGCCCGGGACCTCGGTGCGCTGATCGTCTTCAACGACGAGATCCACGCCGCACGCTGGGCACGCAAGACCCACAGCACCAGTACGGCGACGATCGCCTCCCCGAACGCCGGGCCGCTCGGCCATGTCGTCGAAGGCCGGGTCCGCCTCCTGACGAGCCCGCCGCGCCGGGAGCCGCTGCCCGTCCCGGCCGAGCCGTCCGCGGCCCGCGTCGCGCTGTACACCGTGACGTTCGACGACGACGGGCTGCTGCTCGACGGGGTCGCGGAACACCATGACGGCCTGATCCTCGCCGGGTTCGGCGTCGGTCACGTGCCCGCGACGCTCGTACCGGCACTCGGTGACCTGGCCGCACGCATGCCCGTCGTGCTGACGTCGCGGTCGGGCAGCGGCTCGGTGCTGCGGAACACGTACGGCGCGGCGGGCTCCGAGACCGACCTGCAACGGCGCGGGCTGATCAACGGCGGGCTGCTCGACCCGTACAAGGCCAAGGTGCTGCTGCGGACGCTGCTGGCGAACGGGGCCGGGCGCGAGGACATCGCCGCGGCCTTCGCCCGGCTCGGCTGATCCGGCCGGCCTTCCTTCTCCGGCCGGCCTGCCTTCTCCGACAGGCCCGCCTTCTCGCGCCTTTCCGTTTCCCGTGAAACATCAGTTCGGCCCGTGCGGCTCCCGCACCGGCGAGATGCCGGAATGGGCCGGGTATTGGAGACCGGCGCGAAGAGTTTTGCCGGTCGGCCGATACACCCGTCGTGGAACGCTCGTTGGCCCTGTATGGCGAGTGAGTCGAGTGCGGCAGGGACGGCAGGGTACGCGGCGCGGCGCGGCGAGGAGCGCGCTGGGCGCAGCGGCCCGGCCGCCGGTGAGCACCAGCACCTTCCCCCGAAGAGGGCAACGATGAACAGCACGTCCGGCGACCACGGGCACCGTCTGCCGCTGACCGCCGCGCAGACGGGCATGTGGTTCACCCAGGCGCTGGACGCCGACAACCCGCTCTACCGCGCCGCCGAGTGCGTGGACATCCAGGGCCCGGTCGACCTGGACCTGCTGTGCGCCGCGCTGCGCCGCGCGGTGGAGGACACCGAGACGGTACGGGTCCGTTTCGAGGCCGACGAGGAGGGCGGTGTGTGGCAGCGGGCCGACCGGTCCCTGGACTGGCCGCTCCAGGTGGTGGACCTGCGGGACGCCGCGGACCCCTGGGAGGCGGCGCAGGAATGGATGCGGACGGACCTGGGCCGGCCGCTGCACATCGGGCGGTCGCCGCTGTTCGTCTTCGCGGTGCTGCGGCTCGCCGCCGACCGGCTCGTCCTCTACCTCAGCCTCCACCACATCATCCTGGACGGTTACGGCTGCTCGCTGTTCATCCAGCGGATCGCCGAGATCTACACCGCCCTGGAAGCCGGCCAGGACGTCCCGCCCAGCCCGTTCGGGTCGCTGGCGGAGCTGCTGGCCGACGAGGCCGGCTACCAGGCGTCCGAACGGTTCGCCGGTGACCGCGCGTACTGGGCGGCGGAACTGGCCGGCCACCCCGCCGCGGCCGGTCTGGCGGGCCGGATGACGGCGATGTCCCACACCTTCCTGCGCGAGACCGGGTACGTGTCCGCCGAGACCGCCGACGGGCTGCGCGCCCTGGCCCGGCGGGCCAGGTCGAGCCTGCCGTCGGCGGCCATGGCGGCCCTGGCCCTCTATGTGCACCGTATGAGCGGCAACGCCGATGTGACGCTGGATCTGACGGTGACCGGCCGCGCCGGAGCCGTCGCCCGCACCGTTCCCTCCATGCTGGCCAACGTCCTGCCGCTGCGGGTGCGCACGGGGCCGCAGACGAGCGTGGAGGACCTGGTGCGCCACACCGCCGGCCAGGCCCGGGGCCTGCTCCGGCACCAGCGCTACCCCTCGCCGTACCTCGTCCAGGAGCTGGGGATCGTGCAGCCCGGCGGGCATCTGGAGGACTGGGGCATCAACATCATGGGTTACGACCCGCAGGTGTCCTTCGGCAGGTGCCCGGCCACGCTGCACAACCTGTCCAACGGACCGGTCACCGGCCTCGGGGTCAACGTCTACGACCGGATCGGTGACGGATCGCTGCGCATCGACTTCAACGCCGACCCGGCCCGCTACGACGCCGCCACGACCGCCGCCCACCACCGGCGCTTCCTGGCCCTGCTGGAGACCCTCTCCGGCATCGACCCGCAGTGCCCCATCGGCCGGATCGGCCTGCTGCCGGACGCGGAGCGCCGCTCGGTGGTGGCGGACCGCAACGCCACGGACCGGGCCGTACCCGCTACGCCGCTGCACGAGATCTTCCAGGAGCAGGCCCGCCGTACGCCCACGGCGACTGCCCTGGTCTGCGGGTCCGTGCAACTGTCGTACGCCGAGCTGAACGCCCGCGCCAACCGGCTGGCGCGGCTGCTGATCGCGCGCGGCGCCGGGCCGGAGACCGTGGTGGCGCTCGCGCTGCCCCGCTCGGCCGACCACCTGGTCGCGCTGCTGGCGGTCCTGAAGTCCGGTGCGGCGTCCGTGCCCGTGGACCTCAGCCATCCGGAGCGGCGCGTCCGGTTCCTGCTCGGCGACACCCGCCCGGTCTGCGTGGTCACCACCCGCGCCACCGCGCCGGCCCTGCCGCCCGGGAGCCCCGTCCTGGCCCTGGACGACGCGGCGACCGTCCGCGATCTCGGGGGCCGGCCGGACACCGACCCCACCGACGCGGACCGCACGGCTGCGCTGCGGCCGGCCCATCCGGCGTACGTCAGTTACACCTCGGGTTCCACGGGCCGGCCCAAGGGAGTCGTGGTGGAGCACCGTCACCTCACCAACCTCTTCTTCGACCACCGGGACGAGCTGATCGGCCGCCAGAGCCCGGGGGCGGCCGAGGGTGCCGGGGCGGCCGACGATGCCGACGGTGCCGGGGCGGGCCGGCTGCGCGCCGGGCTGACCGCCGCGTTCTCCTTCGACACCGCCTGGGAGGGGCCGCTCTTCCTGGCGGCCGGCCATGAACTCCACCTGATCGAGGACTCCGTACGGCTCGACCCGCCCGCCCTCGTCGACCACATCGTGCGCCGGCGCGTGGACTTCCTGGACGTGACCCCCTCCTACCTCCACCAGCTCATCGGCGCCGGGCTGTTCGACCGGCCCGAGCACCGGCCGCGGCTCCTCATGGTGGGCGGCGAGGCCGTCGACGCCGCACTGTGGCGGACGCTGCGCGAGCTGCCCGGCGTCAGCGCGTACAACTACTATGGCCCCACCGAATGCACGGTCGACGCCGTGTACTGCCGTCTCGCCGACCACGACGAGGACCGTCCGGTCATCGGCCGCCCCGGCCGCAACGTCCGGGCGTACGTGCTGGACGCCGCACTGCAGCCGGTGCCGGACACCGTGCCCGGCGAGCTGTACCTGGCGGGCGGCCAGATCGCCCGCGGCTACCTCAACCGGCCCGGCACGACCGCCGAGCGGTTCCTGGCCGACCCCTTCGGCCCGCCGGGCAGCCGGATGTACCGCACCGGCGACCGGGCACGCCGGACCGGACAGGGCGTCCTGGAGTACCTCGGCCGCACCGACGAGCAGATCAAGCTGCGGGGCTTCCGGATCGAACCGGGCGAGATCGAGACGGCGCTCGCCCGGCACTCCGGGGTCGCCCGCGCGGCCGTGGACGTACGGGAGGACGCGCCCGGGGACCGGCGCCTGGTGGCGTACGTCGTCCCCGCCCAGCGCGGCGCACCGGCCGCCGGTGGACCTCTGGAGCCCGCCGGACTACGGGCCTGGGCCGCCGCCCAACTGCCCGACTACATGGTGCCCGCCGCGTTCGTCGTGCTCGACGCGCTGCCGCTGACCCACAACGGCAAGCTGGACCGCGCCGCCCTGCCGGTCCCCGAGGCGCGTCCGGCCCCGGCGGCCGGCCGGCCCGCAACCGGCGCGAGGACGTCCTGTGCGGGCTGTTCGCGGAGGTCCTCGGAGAGCGGCGGGTGAGCATCGACGACGACTTCTTCGCCCTGGGCGGGCACTCCCTGCTGGCCGCCAGGCTCCTGAGCCGGATCCGCGCCGACCTTGGCGCCGAGCTGTCCATCCGTACCCTCTTCGAAGCCCCCACGGTCGCCGGTCTGGCGCCCGTGCTGGACACCGGCGGCCGGCCGCGGGACACCTTCGAGATGCTGCTCGCGCTGCGTACGACGGGCAGTCGGCCGCCGCTGTTCTGCCTGCACCCGGCCGGCGGTCTGAGCTGGTGTTACGCGGGGCTGCTCCGGCACCTGGGCCCGGACCGGCCGGTGTACGGGCTCCAGGCGCGCGGCCTGGCGCGCCCGGGCGACCTGCCGACCACGTTCGAGGAGATGATCAGCGACTACGTCGAGCAGATCCGCGGGGTCCAGCCGTCCGGGCCGTACCACCTGCTGGGGTGGTCACTGGGCGGGGCGCTGTCCCATGCGGTGGCCGTACGGCTGCGGCAGCAGGGCGAACAGGTGGCGCTGCTGGCCATGCTGGACTCCCGGCCCATCGACCCCCACGGGCCGGCGGGAGCGGTGCCGCGGGAGCACGATGTGCTCGCGCTGCTGCTGGAGGCGGCCGGGCACGGCCCCGAACGGCTCGATCCGGACCGTACGCTGACCGTCGCCGAGGTCACGGCGATCCTCGCGGGGTCCGGGTCCGGGGCCGGTACGGGGTCCGGGTCCGGGGGCGGCGGCGAGCGGGACCATCACGGGCTCGAAGAGCACCGGATCGCGGCGATCACCGAGGTCTTCGCCCACTCCGTCAAACTCCTGCCCACCTTCGTCGAGGGCGTCTTCGACGGTGATCTGCTCTTCTTCCACGCCACGCAGGGCAAGCCGGCGCACGCGCCGGACGCCCGCGCGTGGCGCCCGCTGGTCACCGGCCGCATCACCGCGCACGACGTGGCCTGCACCCACCAGGCCATGACACAGGCCGGACCGCTGGCCCACATCGGCCGGACGCTGGCCGCACACCTCGACGCGTCGGACGCCGCACAGCACACGCCCGCGTCGCACGTACCGGGGTAACGGGGTTACAGGACACCGGGCGCGACAAACGTCCCCGGCGCACCGCGTCCCGCCGCACGGCCCGTGCGGCGGGACGCGGTCACGCGTTCTCAGGCCGTCGCACGTTCCCGTACGGCCTTGAGCGGTGTGCCGAGCATGGTGGCGCAGCGGTGCAGTTCCCCGGCGAGCGCCCGGCAGCGCAGCAGCAGCTCCGGGGACGGCGTACGGATGGCGTCCGGGCCGGTGGTGAAGTCCTCCGGGCAGCCGGCGACCTGGGTCGGCACCACCCAGCCGCCGAGCGCCTTGGCGACCGTACGCAACTGCTCGCAGACCACGTTGCCGGTGCGCGGCCCGCTGCCGTGGGCGAGCAGCCCGACGGCCTTGTCCTCGAAGGCGTCCCCGGAGAGCTGGTCCAGGGCGGTCTTCAGCAGGCCGGAGTAGCCGGCGTGGTGGACGGGGCTGGCCAGCACCACCGCGTCCGCGTCCGCCACGGCCAGGCGCAACTGCGCCGCCTGGCCGTCCACGGTGTGCCGTAGGGCACCGGTGTCACGGGTGCCGTCGGGGTGCCCGGCGGGGAAGGCCACATCAGCGGAACCGCCGGCGTCCGCGGGCCGGGCCGTTCCGCGCGGCGCGCCCAGCTCCATGGTGCGTACGGTGGCGCCCAGCGCGGTCAGCGCGCTGCCCGCGACCGCGGCGAGTGCGGCCGTGGAGGACTTCAGGTGGGGGCTGCCGGTTATCACGAGCGCGCGCACAGGCGGCGTTCCTCTCTGCTGGTCTGCCGATGGTGACGGGACGGCCGGTGGCGGAGCGGCCGGTGACGCGTCGGCCGCGGGCGGGCCGGGGCGGCGGGCCGGGGCCTGCGCGCCGCCCTCAGCGGGCGGCGACCAGCGTCCACGGGCTGGGCGTGGCCAGGGCCTGGCGCGGCTTGCTGCGCGCCCAGTGCCGTACGGAGGTGGCCATCACCTCGGCGGGGTCCCGCACCGGGTGGGTCGGCTCGAACGGCTCCGTCATGCTGGTGTAACTCTGGAACATCGCCAGCAGGTTGACGGCGTGCTGCTGCACCGGCGAGAGCCACTGCCGGGCCAGCGGCAGGAAGAACCGGTTCCAGCTATCGGTGGAGACCATCGGGGGTACGGCGATCGGCTCGGCCCCGTTGGCCGCCCGGAACTCGTTGATCGTCTCGCAGGTGATGTCGACCAGGGTGCTCAGCCGCATGCTGGCCCGGCCCGCGGTGACGATCTCGGTACGGGGCGTCGGGGGCGGTGTGCCGAGCGCGGCGGCGGCGATGACCTCGGCCACCTCGTCGACCGGACTGATCTCCGCGTAGCCGTCCGGGTCGCCGACGACCACCGCGGCCAGCCCGGAGACCAGCGCCGGGAAGAGGGTGTAGGGGCCGGAGAAGCGGGTGATCGCGCCGTCCGCCCGCCGGCCCATGATCAGCGGCGGCCGGACCACGGTCAGCGGGCCCTGGTGCTCGGCGGTGACGATGCTCTCGCACTGCGCCTTGGACCACTCGTAACCGTTGCGGTAGCCCTCGAACTCGGCACCCCGCAGGTCCTCGGGGTTGCGCGTGCCGCCCACATAGGCGGTGGAGACATGGACGAAGTGGGTGTCCGGGCCGGCCAGCGCCAGCACCGCGCGCAGTGTGCGGATGTTGGCGTCGGTGGCCTCGTCCCGTGCCATGGTCCAGCGGGTGGAGGCGGCGGTGTGGATGATGGCGTCCCAGTGGCCGGTCAGTTCGGCGGGCGCCGGTTCGTGGCCGATGTTCCAGCTCACGAGGGTGTCGTCGGTGGCCCGGCGCGCGGTGCGCGCGAGCAGCGGGGGGTTGGGTGCGGTGAGCAGCCGGTCGACCACTTCGCTGCCGACGACGCCGGTCGCTCCGGTGATGAGGATGCGCATGGTAACCATTTCCGGTGAGGGGGAGTTCAGTTGGCGTCGGTCGCGGGAGTGAGGACCAGGCAGGCGTTCTGTCCGCCGAAGCCGAAGGAGTTGGAGAGCACCGGCGCCTTGGCCACCGTGCGCGGGACCTCGGCCACCACGTCGATCCGGTCGGCCTCGGCATTGGTGACCAGGTTGGCCACCGGAGGCACCGTCAGCCGCTCGGCGCACAGCAGTGCGATGGCGGCCTCCAGCGCGCCCGAGCCGCCGATGAGGTGGCCGGTGACGCCCTTGACGGAGGTCACCGGGGCGCCTGGCCCTCGAAGAAGCGGTGGATGGCCGCCGCCTCGGCGCTGTCGTTGAGCTGGGTGGAGGTGCCATGGGCGTTGATGTGCCCGATGTCGGCGGTGGTCAGCCCGGCGTCCGCGACGGCCAGGGCCATGCAGGCCGCGGCCGAGGCGCCGTCCGCCTGGGGGCGACGATGTGGAACGCGTCCGAGTTCGTGGCGTACCCGGCGATCTCTCCGTAGATCCGCGCCCCGCGGGCCAGCGCCGCCTCCAGGCTCTCCAGGACCAGGACGGTGGCGCCCTCGCCCATGACGAAGCCGTTGCGGTCGGCGTCGAAGGGCCGGCTGGCGCGCTCCGGATCGTCGTTGCGGTCCGACAGGGCCCGCATCCGGGCGAAGCCGCTGAGCATGACGGTGGTGATGGCGGAGTCGAAGCCGCCGGTGACCACGGCGTCCAGCTCGCCGTACTGGATGCGGCGGGCCGCCTCGCCGATCGCGGTGGTGCCGCTGGCGCAGGCGGTGACGTAGGTGTTGCACGACCCGCGGAAGCCGTAGCGCATCGCGATGCGCGCGGCGGCCGAGTTGGCCATCGTACGGGGCACGGTGTGCACCGGCATGGTCATGGGCGCCTGGCCGTAATTGAGCGCAGTGGCCTCCATGCTGGGCAGCCCGCCGATGCCGGTCCCCAGGTGGACGCCGACCCGCTCGGGCGCCAGGCCCGGCGGCAGCGCCGCGTCCTGGACCGCGTCCACCGCCGCGCACAGCGCCAGTTCGGTGGGCCGGTCGATCTGCCGCAGCTCACGCCGGGTGATGTACGGCTCCACGTCGAACTCCGGTACCCGGCAGGCGAAGCGCACCGGTGCGTCCTGCTCGACCAGCTCCTCCACCACGGCGGCGGTGGACTTGCCGGCCATGATGGTGGTGTACGCCTCCTCCAGGCCGGTGCCCGCCGGTGACTTCACACCGATGCCGGTGACCACCACCCGGGGCCGCCCGGCCCGCCCGGGATATCGCAGGGAATCTCCTACGGACACGCTCATGATTCGGCCTTCCGTGCGGCCAGCAGGGCGATGGCATGGCCGACGGTCTCGGCCTTGAAGAGGTCCTCGGTCTCGATGCGTATGCCCAGTGCGCGCTCCAACTGGGCGCCCACCGCCATCAGTTCCAGGCTGTCGATGCCGTACTCGGCCTGGAGGTCGGTGCTGTCCTTGATGGCGTCGGTCTCGGTGCCCAGGACGTCGGCGATGGTGGCGCGCACGATGTCGGCCAGTTCCCGGTCCGGTACGGCGGTGCCGGTCACCGCTGTCCTGTCCTGGGGGTCTGCCGTCTGGGTGATGTCGCTCATGTCAAGCTCCTTGGATGTCCGGTCGCCGCGTCAGGCGGCGGCGACGGCACGGGTCGCGGCGGTCAGGGCCCGGTCGAGGATCTCCAGCGCCTGTTCCAGTTCGGCGTGGGTGGTGGTCAGCGGGGCAGCAGCCGTACGGTGGTGGGGCGGCTGAGGCACGGCGAGACGAGCAGGCCGGCGTTGGCGAGCTCGACCACGACCTCACCGGCGGCGTGCGCGGCGCTGAAGTCGATGCCCCACAGCAGGCCACGCCCGGTGAATCCGCGCATCACCTCCGGGTGCCGCTCGCGTAGCGAGCGCAGTCCGGCAGCCAGGGTCTCGCCCAGCGAGCGCCCGTGGTCGGCCAGTTCCTCGATGGCCTTCAGTGCGGCGGGCAGCGCCGCGCAGCTCAGCGGGTGGCCGCCGAAGGTCGCCGAGTGCAGGAACGGGTCGGCGCTCAGCGGCTCGTACATCTCCTGGGAGCACACCACCGCGGACAGCGGCACCACACCGCCGCCCAGCGGCTTGCCGACCAGTACGGCGTCCACCGGCAGCCCCTCGGCCAGCGCCACCGAGCGCTCGCCGCAGCGCCGCAGACCGCACTGGATCTCGTCCGCGATGACGAAGGCGCCGTGCTCCTTGGCATCGCGCGACCAGGTCCGCAGGACGTCCAGCGGCAGCGGCAGGGCCCCGTTCTCGCCCTGCACCGGTTCGAAGACCAGTGCCGCGATGTTGCCGCGCGCGATCTCCTTGGCCACCGCCTGCGGGTCCTCGGGGTCGATGTGTACGACGTCGACGGTGGCGCCGCGCAGCCCGGTGCGGAACATCGGGTTGTGGGTCAGCGCGAGCGCGCCCAGCGACTTGCCGTGGTAGCCGCCGTGCACCGCCAGCACCCGGTCGCGCCCGGAGGCGAGCCGGGCCAGCTTGACCGCGACCTCCACCGCGTCGGCGCCGTTCAGCCCGAAGTAGACCTTCGGCAGGGTGCCGCCGAGGTAGGCGGCGAGCTGGGCGGCGGCCTCGGCCATCACCGGGTTGGCCAGGCTCCGGGTCGAGGTGGGCATCACATCGAGCTGCCGGTGGACGGCGGCCACCACGTCCGGGTTGCGGTGGCCGAGCAGGGCGACCGCGTAGGAGCCGAAGTCCAGGGCCGAGCGGCCGTCGGAGAGGGTGACGCGGGAGCCCTCGGAGGACGCCTCGACCGCGCCCCGGCCGGCGAACTTGCCGGTCAGCGCGAGCTTGGGGAGAGGTGGGCACGGAGCTTGTCGAAGACCTCGGCGGGCGGTACGGGGCCGGTCTGACCTGCCGGGTCGGTGTGCTGACGTACGGGCTGCGGTGCGGCAACCACAGGTGACCTCCTGGTCGGTGGGCGGCGGCCCGGGCCGTGCCGGGCCGCCGTGCGCGATGCGCGAAAGGCCGGGAAGGGGGGTAAAGGGGAGGAAAGTGAATAGAGCGGGTAAAGGGGGGCGTTGGGGAGGGAGGGTGCGGTCAGCGCTCGGCGGCGGTCAGCCGCTGTTCGAGGGCGGCCAGCATCTGCTGTGCGTTCTCCCGCAGCGCGGTGGCGGCGACGGGGTTGAGCATCTCCGCGAGCAGCGGTATGCCGATCTCGAACTCGACGTGCAGCGAGACCAGGCTGCCGCCGCCGTCGGCCGGCCGGACGGCCCAGTGGCCGACGAAGTGCGCCAGGTCGCCGCTGAGCTGGTGGAAGTCGAAGCGCCGCGCCTCGTGGTCGATCCGCTCGGCCTCGACCCATTCCAGGACGGAGCCCTTGAGGTGGACCGACCACGCCGTGGACCTGGTGTCCGGGCCGGTCTGCTCGACGATCTTCACGGACTGGACGCTGTCCATGCACTGGGAGTAGCTCTCCACGTCCACGACCGCATCCCAGCTCTGGGCGGGCGGCGCGGCGATGTGCAGTTCAACTTCGACTCGGGGCATGAGGATCTTCTTTCCGGTAGAGGAGGGGAGTGAGGTGTAAGGGAGCGGGGCAGGTCAGGACTTGGGCGCCAGTGCCTCCGCCCGCGCCGCCGCCAGCGCCTGGGGCAGCAGACGCCGCAGGACGGCCCGCGGCAGCGGACGGACGTGGGTCATCGCGTAGGACTGCTCGACCAGTTCGCAGCCCAGTTCCCGCTTGGGCTCGTACGCGGTCTGCGCGAACCTGATGTGCTCGCACTTCTCGGCGATGGCCAGCTCGATGGCCGCGTAATGGACGTTGTGGTAGAGCCGGGCCTCGTGCGCCAGCCGGTAGTCCAGGCCGATCCGCGCCCCGATCGCGCCGCTGCCGCGGAAGAAGCAGTGCAGATACGCGACCAGGCGCTCGCCCTCGAAGCAGGCGACCAGGCGCTGGTCCAGCCCGTCGCTCTCCCGCAGCGCCCGCAGGAACGTGGCGTCCAGGACGTCCAGCGTCTGGTCGGCGCGCTCCATCACCTGCTCGTACAGACCGAGCATCTGCGGTTCCAGGTGGGCGAAGTCCGTCAGCACCTCCATACGGAGGTCCGTACGGGCCCGGAACTTGCGGAGCTTGCTGCGGGCGTTGCGGCGCGGCTTGGCGGACAGCGAGGTCAGGTACTCCTCGAACGAGGCATGCCCCAGGCGCAGTTCGGTGTCCGGCAGGCTCGGCATGAAGAAGAAGCCGTGCCGCTCCAGGGCCGGGCGCAGCGTGGCCATCGCCTCGTCGGCGAAGTCCTTGAAGACGACCGTGCCCAGCCGGTGGCGCCGGGCGTGGCCCAGGACGGCCCGCACCAGCAGTTCGGCCACCGGCGCCGTCAGCGGCCCCCGGCTCAGGACGTGGCCCTGGCCGATGAAGTTGCCGCAGAACAGCATGGGCACCCGCAGCAGGCCGGGGGCCACCTTGCGCACCGGGGACAGCATCCGGCGCTCACGGGGCCGACCACCTTGTCCAGTTGCAGCCCCCGCAGGGCGCTCATCGGCAGCACCGCCACGATGTCGGACCCTTCGCGGACCACCACGTAACCGTAGGAGTCGGGGCCGATGGCGCCCTTCTCCATGGCGGCGAAGATCTGCCGGCCCCACATGGGGTCGTTCGCGGGAGCCAGCTCCTCCCATACGTCCGCGGGGATGTCCTGGACGCTGGGCAGCACCTGGACCGTACGGCGGGTGCCGGTGGCCGGGGCCGTGGAAGGCGCGGGTGTGGGTGTGGGTGCGGGTGCTGAGGGTGCCAGGGTACCGCGGTCCGGTGCCGTGGGGCGACCGCTGTCCGAAGTCATGGATTCACCTGTCCGAGGGGATGAGGAGGTGGACGTGCGGCGCGCGGGCCACACGTGCGGCGCGCGGGCCGCGGTGCCGGGCGGGCCGTCAGCCGACGCGCAGCGGGTGGCCGTCCAGAGCCGCACACAGCGGCTCGGCCATCCGGCCGCGGGAGGGCGGGTGGAAGTTCAGCCCGGTGGCGGCCGAGGCGAGGTAGGTCCCCTCGTCGGAGCTGATGAACGACATCCCGCCGAGAGCGGCCAGCGCGGCCTGGGTGGTCCGGGCGATCGCGTCCTGCGCGGCGTAACGGGCCGTCAGGGCGCTGACCAGCAGCCGTTCGGACCACTCCTCGTCCGCCATCGCACCGGCCACCGCCTCCACGGCCAGCATCGAGGCGTTCAGGTCGGTGACCATCGCGGCGCGGTCGGCCGCCGAGCCGCCGCCGTGCCGCAGCACCCGCTCCACCAGGGCACCGGCGGTTCCCAGGTAGCCCGCGGTCATCAAGAGCTCGAACCACAGGAAGCCGGCGACGTTCAGGGAGTCCAGGACGGAGTCCGCGGTGACGTCGGTGAGCACCACCATCTGCGAGTCCAGCGCGACATCGGTCAGGACGACCTCCTCGCTCTCGGCGCCCGCCAGCACGGTGCTGCGCCAGAAGGGCCGTACGGACACGCCCTCGGCCTTGGCCGGGACGATCGCCACCGCCAGCCGCTCCACCCCGTCCTCGTCCTTCATCGTCACCGACGCGGTGAGCAGGTCCATCGAACGGGCCAGGCTGCACGGCTTCTTGCTGCCGTTGAGCACGACCTTGTCGCCACGGCGCTCCGCGGTGATCGCCGGGCGCAGGATGGACTGCCCGGTACGGCCCTCGGCGAAGCCCGAGGCGAGCAGCATCCGCTCGTTCGCGATGGCCTCCAGCAGCATCCACTCGAAGCCGGCGCCGTGCTTGGCGGTCTCCACCAGGCTCGCGACGGAGAAGTGGTGCATGGTGGTGGCCACCGCCAGCGACGGGCAGCGGGCGCCGAGGGCCCGCTGGACCCGTACGGCCTGCAACGGTGTCGCGCCGATGCCGGTGTTCTGCGCGGGCACCAGCAGGGCCGGCCCGTTGGCCTCGCGGAAGAGGGGGATCGCCGGGCTGGAGGGGCCCTCCAGCTCCATCAGCGGGTGCTGTGCCAGCGCGGCGTCCAGGCCCGGCAGCAGCGTGTCCAGTACGGACCGTTCCACATCGAGGAAGCTCATTTACCGGCCTTTCCGGAGGTCGTGACGGGGAGGTTCTCGTAGGCCCGCAGGCTGAAGGACTCGCGGCGCTGCGGGGTGCCGGCGAGCGCCAGGTCCGGGAAGCGCTCGAACAGCCGGCGGACGGCCACCGAGCCCTCCAGGCGGGCCAGCGCGGCGCCCAGGCAGTAGTGGGGCCCGGCGCTGAAGCTCAGGACCTTGGTGCCGGTGCGCCGTACGTCGAAGCGGTGCGGGTCGGGGTGCTGGCGCGGGTCGCGGTTGGCGGCGGCCATCACGGTGGTGACGTTGGCGCCCTCCGGGACGGTCACCCCGCCGATCTCGGTCTTCCGCCCGGCGATGCGCTCGGTCATCTGCACGGGCGTGTCCCAGCGCAGCGACTCCTCGACGGCCTGCGGTACCAGGTCCGGGTCCTGCTTGATCAGGGCGAGCTGGTCGGGGTGGGTCAGCAGGGCGTGGGTGGTCAGGCCCAGCAGGCTGGTGGTGGTCTCGAAGCCGGCGACGAACACCAGGGCCAGGGTGTCGATCACCTCGTCCTCCGTGAGCCGCTCGTCACCCTCCTTGGCCTTGATCAAGGTGGTGACCAGGTCGTCGGCCGGGACCCGCTGCCGCCGGGCGGCCAGCTCGCGGAAGTACTCCCGCAGTTGGGTGACGGCCCGGTCGGCGAGCGCCCAGTCCTCCTCGGACCGTACGGGCTCCAGCAGGCGGCTGGCGTCCCGGCCGAGCTGCCAGAACTGCGGCCGGTCGGCCTCCGGCACCCCGATCAGCTCGCCGACCACCGCCACCGGCAGCGGGTAGCCGACGAGGTTTTGGAAGTTGGCGCTGCCGCCGTCGCAGGTGGCGTCGGCCAGGTCGTTGAGCAGACTGTCGGTGATCTTCTCGATGGCCGACTCCAGGGCGGCCACCCGGCGGGCCGTGAAGCCGCCGCTGACCAGCCTGCGCAGCCGGGTGTGGTCCGGCTGGTTGGCGCGCAGCATCGAGGAGTAGAAGAAGTCGGCCGCCGGGTGCTCGCGCCAGTCCGGCAGGTGGTCCTCGCACCAGGTCAGGTCGGGGGTCTTGAACGTCGGGTCGGTCAGGACGGCCTGGCAGTCGGCGTAGGTGGTCAGAAAGAAGGTGTCGAGTTCCTTCTCGTAGTAGACGGGGGCGATCTCGCGCAGGGTCTCCAGCGCGGGGAAGGGATTCTCCCGTCCCTCGGGCGTGAAGACGGAGAAGAGAACGGCTTGGGGGTCCACCAGGGAAACCTCGGGAATCTCGGGGGAAGGGCGGTCGGTGCGGCCCGCGCCCGCCGGCCGGGCGGGCGGTGCCTCCGTCGCGGCACCGGTCGGGTGCGGTCGGGGCATCGGGGGCAGGCAGGAACGAGCCTGGCACGGGCAAATCAGCGACCGGTCAATGAACTGTCAACGAGGTATCAGCGGGTAGCCGGGCGCCGGACGCGCGACGGCGCCCACCGCCTTGCGCGATGGGCGCCGTACCTGCGTCGATCCTCGATCAACAGCTTGTTGATGCCGTCGTCAACTTTTCCGTTGATGCGGTCAAGTATTCGATATGTGAACTCGTCTGCTCCGTACGTCCTTTACGCGCCTTTTACGTCCTTCAGATTCTGTACGTGCGACGCGATGTCCTGGGCGTCGGGCATGCCGAGCCCCGTGAACAACTCGTGTGCCCGCCGGTAGGCGGGGGCGGCCTGCTCGGGCCGGCCCAGGGCCGCCCAGGCGTGGCCGAGCTGGGCGAGCGCCCGGCCCAGGAAGTAGCCGTCGCCGTGCCGTGCGGCGATGTCCCGGGCCTCCTGCGCGTACCCGAGTGCTTCCTCGGGCCGCCCCGCCATGTTGTGGGCCTCGGCGAGCGCACCCAGCAGCAGCGACTCGCGGAACAGCGACCCGGCCCCGCGCCACAGGTCGAGACTGCGGTGCAGACAGTCCAGGGCCTCTTCCGTCCGCCCCGTCCACAGGCAGATCTGGCCGAGGTTGCGCAGCGCGTTGGCCTCGCCCGAGCTGTCACCGGTCTCCCGGGTGATCGCCAGGGCGTTTTGTCCGGACTCCAGCGCGGCCTGCGGCTGACCCGTCGCCAACTGCGCGATACCGAGGAACCCCAGGGTGAAGGCCCGGCAGCTCGGACTGCCGGCGGACTCGGTCAGCGCCAGCGCCTCGGAGAAATGGGCCAGCGCGGCGGGGAAGTCGCGCAGCCCCAAGGCGCAGCCGCCCAGGGCGTTGAGCACGTGCGCGAGCAGCGCGGGCCGGCCGGTACGGCGGCAGATGTCGGCCGCCCGGCGCAGATCGGGCAGGGCCGCGGCCAGGTCGAAGCGGATGGCGAACGCGCCGCCCAGCATGTACCGGGCGATGGCCTCGGCCCCGGCGTCGCCGGCCCGCTCGGCCGCCGCGCACACCGCCCGCGCCGCCCGCTCCAGCCCGTACGGCTGGGTGCTGTTGCGCCCCAGCGGATCGGTGGCCAGCAGCAGGTCGGCACACAGGCCGGCCGGGATCCGCCAGATGCCCGACGCCTGCTCCACCAGGGCCAGCAGGGTGGGCTGCTCGTCCAGCAGCCAGGCGGTGGCCTGCTTCTGGGTGGCGAAGCGGCCGACCGGGCGCAGGGACGCGGGGGACCTGGTACCGCTCCTGGAGCCGCTGTCGGTGGGGAAGGCGTCGCCCGCCGTCGCGGTGCGGTACGCGTCCCGGGCGACCGCGAGCGAGGCTTCCAGGAGCCGGGCGAGCGCGGCGTCCCGCTCCTCGGCCGGCAGTTCCTCGGCCGCCGACTGACGGGCGAACAGCCGCAGCAGGTCGTGGTACCGGTAGCGGCCCGCCGCCACGGACTCCAGCAGGCTCAGGTCGACCAGGGTCTCGCACAGGGCTTCCGCGTCCTGCTCCGAGCGGCCCAGCAGCGCCGCCGCGGCGGACAGCGTCACCTCCGGCACGTCGGGCAGGGCCAGCAGCCGAAAGGCCCGCCCCTGTTCGGCGTCGAGCTGGCTGATCCCCAGCCGGAACGTCGTCTCCACCGCGTCGCTGCCGCCGGACAGTTCGGCCAGCCGGCGGCGTTCGTCGGCCAGCGCCGTCGCGGTCCGCCCGATCCGCTGCCGTGGCTGCGCGGCCAGCCGGGCCCCGACGATACGGATCGCCAGCGGCAGATGGCCGCAGTCGGCGAGCAGCGCGAGCGCGGCCTCCCGTTCGGCCCGTACGCGTTCCACGCCCACGATCCGGGTGAACAGCGCCATCGCCTCATCGGGCGACAGGGCCCGCAGGTCGACCAGCGTGGCCCCGCTGAGCCCGACCAGCCGGGCCCGGCTGGTCAGCAGCACCGCACAGCCCGGGCCACCGGGCAGCAGATCGCGAACCTGGGCGAGGTCGCGGGCGTTGTCCAGGACGACCAGGACCTTGCGGTCGGCCAGCAGCGAGCGGTACAGGGCCGCGCTCTCGGCGGTCAGCGCCGGGACGTGCCCGGGGTCCACGCCCAGGGCGCGCAGGAAGTCGCCCAGGACCCGGGCGGGTTCGGCGGGGCTGGTCTCGCTGCCCCGCAGGTCCACGAAGAGCTGCCCGTCGGGGAAGCGGTCACGTACCCGATGGGCGACATGCACGGCCAGGGCGGTCTTGCCGACGCCGCCCATACCGCTGATCGCGCTGATGGCCACCACCTGCCCGTTGGCCGACGCCTCGCACAGCCGGGCCACGACCTCCTCGCGCCCGGTGAAGTCCGCGGTGTCCGCGGGCAGCCGCAGCGCGGTGGTGGGTGAGGTGGCGGTCCGTACCAGGGAGGCGGCGGGAGACGCGGCGGTCCGTGCCGAAGGGATGGCGGGGACGGGGCTGCTCTCCGCGGTCACACATCGGTCGGGGGCCGGTTCCTGGCCGGCCAGGATGCGCCGCTGGAGGCCGGCGAGGGCGGGGCTCGGCTCGGCCCCATCTCGGCGACCAGTGCCTTGCGGGTGCGGGCGTAGACCTCCAGCGCCTCGGCCTGGCGGCCCGCCCGGTACAGGGCGGTCATCAGCAGTTCCTGGAGCCGTTCCCGTACGGGATGTTCGACGGCGACCGCACCGAGGCCGACGATGGCGGAGGTGTGCCCGCCGAGTTCCAGCTCCACCTCCCAGCGTGCCTCCAGGGCCGTCAGCCGCCGCTCGGAGAGGTGGCGCCGCTGGGTGGCGGCGTACGGCCCGGGGATACCGGCCAGCGGTTCACCCCGCCACAGCTCCAGCGCCGAGACCAGAGACCGCCGCGCCTCCTCCAGCCGTCCGGCCCGGCGGGCCTCGTCGGCCCCGCGCACCTGCCGGTCGAAGTCCGTCAGGTCCACGGCGTCCGGGTCCAGCCGCAGCGCGTAGCCGAAGTCGCCGGAGACCAGGACCCGCGCCGCGCCGCGCGGCAGCCGCTCGGGCTCCAGCGACTGCCGCAGCCGCGATATGTACGTGCGCAGCGCGCCGAGCGCCAGGGCCGGGGCGTCGGCGCCCCACACGGCGTCCACGAGCGCATGCGTGGACGCGCGCCGGCCGGGGCGCAGCAGCAGCGCGCACAGCACCGCGCGCTGCTGCGGCGGTCCGGCCGGCGTCTCCTTTCCGTCGACCAGCACGCGCAGCGGGCCAAGGACACAGAAGCGCAGGGGGGAAGGGAGAGGGGTGGACGGGGAGGGGGAGGGGGACGGGGCGCGCATGGTCAACTCCAAGACGGGGAGAGCGGTTTGCCATGGAATGCCCCATTAGCCTAGCTCTCTTCCGCGCTCCTACCGGAGGCTCCATCCGGCCGTGTCGCCCCTTGGCTCCGGCCTCCCTCGCCTTCCCTGCCTCCCTCACCCTGCTCGGTGACGGCCCGTCACGCCGAGCAGCCCGACACGGCCACTACGCGGCGGAGGGCCGGTCCGGCCGCCGCGCTCTCTCGCAGGGCGGTTCGTGAGGGGATGACCGCCTGCAGAAACCGGCCGCAGGGCGGCACATAACTCCTTACGAGCCGACGCCGGACCTCCGCGCGGGTCACCGACTTCTCCTCCGCCCGTGCGCAGCCGCGGGCGAAGGATCTGAGCAGGTCGTGGAAGCGGTACCGGCCGGGCGCGGGGGATTCGAGCAGGCTCGCGTCGACCAGCGACTCGCATAAAGCCTCGACGTCCTCCTGCGGCCGGTCGAGCGCCACGGCGGCCACCGCCGAGGTGATGTCCGGCGCGTCGGCGAGCGACAGCAGCCGGAAGGTGCGCTTTTGCTGGTCGTCCAGGCGGCCGTACTCCCGCTGGAAGGCGGTCTCCACCGCCAGATCGGCGACCCGCAGTTCGGCCTGCCGCCGCTCCTGGTCCGACAGCCGCTCGGCCAGGTAGGACAGCGTCCAGGACGGGCGGGTGACCAGCCGGGCGGCGGCGATGCGCAGGGCCAGCGGCAGCCAGCCGCAGGTGCTGGCCAGCCGGGCGGTCGCCTCCGGCTCCGCGTCGGCCCGCTCCTCGCCGACCACCCGCCGCAGCAGCGCGCCCGCCTCCTCGGGACACATGACGTCCAGGTGGAGCAGCCGGGCGGCGGGCAGGCCGGCCAGTTTCGTGGCGCTGGTGACCAGGACGGCGCAGGAGGCCGTCCCGGGCAGGAACGGCCGGATCTGTCCGGCGTCCCGGGCGTTGTCCAGCAGGATCAGCAGCCGCCGGTCGGCGATACGGGTACGGAAGAGCCCGGCCCGTTCCGCCAGTCCCTCGGGCACGTCGGTGTCGGGCACGCCCAGGGCGCGCAGAAACGATCCGAGCGCGGTCGCCGGATCGACCGGCTGCCCGTCCGGGCCCCGCAGGTCCGCGTAGAGCTGGCCCTGCGGAAAATGCGTACGGACCTGGTGGGCGGCGTGGACGGCCAGCGCGCTCTTGCCCACCCCGCCGATGCCGGAGACCGCCACCACCGTCGCGGCCGACCCCTCGGGCGCGTCCAGCAGCGCACACAGCTCCGCCACCTCGCGCCCGCGGCCCGTGAAGTCCGCGATGTCCCCGGGCAACTGGGCGGGCGCGGGCGACGAGGGCCCGCGGGCGGTCCCGGGCGCCCGCTCCGGCTCCGGCGCGGCCGGGCGGGCCTGCTCCGCCGTGATGCGCCGCAGCAGCGCGGTCAGCTCGGGCCCCGGCTCCAGCCCGCACTCGTCGGCGAGCGTGCGCCGGGTGTGCTCATGGGCGGCCAGCGCCTCCGCCGTACGCCCGCTGCGGTGCAGCGCGAGCATGAGCAGGCCGCAGAGCTGCTCGCGCAGCGGGTGCCGGGCGGCCAGCGCCGTCAGTTCGCCGATCACCGCGGCATGCTCACCCAGCCGCAGATCCAGGTCGAAGCGGGCTTCCAGCGCCATCAGCCGACGCTCGGTCAGCAGGTCGCGCTGTGCCTGGATCCCGGGTCCGGAGAGCCCCGGTAGCGGCTCGTCCCCCCATAAGGCCAGGCCGGCGCGGAGCATGTCCCGTGCTTCGGCGAGCCGTCCGGCGGCGCGCGCCCGCTCGGCCCCGGCGACATAGCTGTCGAAATCGCCGAGATCAACGGCCTCCCGGGGGAGCCGTATCGCATATCCGTCCCATACGGACACCAGGATGCTCGGGGCGGCGCCACCGCCCGGCTCCGGTTCCAGGACCTTGCGCAGCCGGGAGACGTACGTACGCAACGTACCCACCGCGCGGGCGGGCGGGTCCTGCCCCCACATGGCGTCCACGAGCGCGTCGGTCGTGACGGGTTCTCCCTGGCGCAGCAACAGCAACGCCAGCAAAGTTCTTTGCTGACGCGAACCCAACTGCACCTCATTGTCGCCCTGCCACGCACGCAGCCGGCCGAGCACGGTGAAACGCAGCAACTCGCCGCCGGTCATTCCTCGTCCCTGTTGCCGATGGGAGGGCGGTGCCAGGACTGCCACCGCGCCCCCGGGCCCATTACCTGCATGTGCAGTGCATCCCCCCGATGCGCCACGGACAATCCACCGGATCTTTCGGGACCTCGATGTCCCGGCGGCGCACGGTCCGCACTCCCCGGCGGCTCTTCGATGAGCATGACGGGCTCCCGCCGACGGTGGTTCCTTTATACGTCATCCCATATGCGCTCTTCGCAGTACGAGAACGAGTTGGCCGACATCGGGCGGTGCCCGAAGGGGGCCTGCGGGCGGCCCGCGGGCCTGCCCGCCGGAACCTGTGCGCCTTGTGAAACATTCCTGCGATATCCGGGTGCCCAGCGGTTTTCGGCCGTGTTCCGATACGGGAACTGGAGGTTACCTCCAGTAACCTTCCGGTATTTTTTCCGCGGACCGTCCAGACTCTCTCTCCTGTCCCCTCCCAACGTCCCGGCGTTCAGGGCAAATGCGGCAAAAGGGAATCGGGTCGGACGGGAAGGGTGCGCGGGCGGTGGCCGGTCGCGTGACAGATCGCGTTCGCCACGGCCGCGGCCGTACCGACGATGCCGATCTCGCCGATGCCCTTGGAGCCCATCGGGTTGAGGTGGGGGTCCTCCTCCTCCAGCCAGTGGGCCTCGATGTCCCGGACGTCGGCGTTCACGGGCACGTGGTACGAGGCCAGGTCGCGCTCCGCGTAGTCACCGAACTCCGCGTCCATGGTGCTGCCCTCGGTCAGCGCCATGCCCAGGCCCATGGTCATGGCGCCCAGGAACTGGGAGCGGGCGGTGCGCGGATTGAGGATCCGGCCCACGGCGAAGACCCCCAGCAGACGGCTCACCCGGGTCTCACCGGTGGCGGAGTCGACCTGCACCTCGGCGAACTGCGCGCCGAAGGCGTGCCGGGCGTACTCCTGCCCGGCCTTGACGTCCTCGGCGGTGTCCGCGTCCGCCGTCAGGCCGTCGGCGGGAAGCGGAGTGCCGTGTTCCGCCAGCTTCCGGCGCAGCTCCGTGGCCGCCTTGTGGACCGCCCAGCCCCAGGACGCGGTGCCGCTGGAGCCGCCCGCGACCCCGCCGGGGGCAGGTCGCTGCACCCGATGCTCACGCGCACCCGCGCCATCGGCGCGCCCAGGGCGTCCGCGGCGATCTGGGTCAGGACGGTACGGGCGCCGGTGCCGATGTCGGTGGCGTCGACCCGTACGTGGAAGTGGCCGTCCTCCGTGGCGTGGGCCCGGGCCTTCGCGGGTGAGACGATCACCGGATAGGTGGAGGCGGCCACTCCCGTTCCGATGAGCAGCCGTCCCCGCCGGTCGTTCGCGGGCGTGGGATCGCGCCGCTCCCAGCCGAAGCGCCGGGCCCCCTCGCGCAGACACCGCGTGAGCTGCCGGCTGCTGAAGGCCCGGCCGCTGTCCGGCTCGGTCCGTGGCTCGTTGCGCAGCCGCAGCTCCACCGGGTCGATGCCGCACGCCTGGGCGAGTTCGTCGACGGCCGACTCCAGCGCGAACATTCCCGGCGTCTCGCCCGGCGCCCGCATCCAGGACGGCGTGGGCACGTCGAGGCGGGTGACGCGGTGGGTGGTGCGGCTGTGCGGGGAGACGTACATGACACGGCTGGGAGAGGCGGCCTGCTCGACGAATTCCTTGACGGTCGAGGTCTGCGTGGTGACCTCGTGGGCCAGCGCCTGGATGCGCCCCTCACGGTCGGCTCCCAGGCGCAGGCGCTGGAGGGTGGGGGAGCGGTGGCCGGTGACGGCCGGCAGTTGCTGACGCGGCAGCGCCAGCTTCACGGGACGGCCGGTGACACATGAGGCCATGGCCGCCAGGACGACCACCGGCCGCGGGGTGCCCTTGGAACCGAACCCGCCGCCCACATGCGGGGTGACCACCCGCACCTGGCTCGGCGACAGCCCGAACAGCCCGGTCAGCGCCTTGTGGACGGCGGTCGACCCCTGGTTGGAGTCGTAGACGGTCAGCCGGTCCTCCTCCCACACGGCGGTGGTCGCATGCGGCTCCATCGGGTGGTTGTGCAGCGGCGGCACGGTGTAGAGCGCGTCGATACGGACCGGCGCGGCGGCGAAGGCGGCGTCGAAGTCCCCGCGCTCCCGGTCGGCGGGCTGCCCGCCGTTGGCCTCCTGCGGGGCGTACACCCCCGGGTGATCGAGCGTCAGCACAACGTCGTGGGGTTCCTCCTGATAAGTGACGGGCAGCGTCAGGGCCGCGTCCCGCGCCGCCTCCAGGGTCCGGGCCACGACGAGCGCGACGATCTGGCCGCGGTGCGCCACGTGCGGCGACTGCAGGACCATCAGCGTCGCGTCGTCCCCCTCCTTCAAAGGCGGCGCGTTCTCGTGGCTGAGCACGGCCACCACGTCCGGGTCGGCCAGTACCGCCTCGGCGCCCACGGAGGTGACCCCCGCGCGCGATGCCGGCCGGGACCGGCCAGGCGTACAGCATGCCCTGCGGCAGGTGGTCGCAGGCGTAACGCGCTGCGCCGGTGACCTTCTCACCGGCCTCCAGACGGGCGACGGGCGAGCCCAGCGCGGCGGAGGGAGGAAGGGAGGAGCTGGTGTTCATCACTGATCCCTCGCGTCGGGTGCGGCAAGATCCGTCAGCACGGCGACGGCCAGCCGCCTCGCCAACGGCACCTTGAAGGCGTTCTCGCTCAGCGGGCGCGCGGCGAGCAGCTCGGCCTCGGCGGCACGCACGAAACTCTCCTCGGTGGCCGGCGCGCCCAGCAGCTCCTCCTCCGCGCTCTCCGCCCGCCACGGCTTGGCCGCCAGCCCGCCGAACGCCAGCCGTACGTGCTCCACCCGCCCCTGGCGTACGCGCAGCTCCGCGGCGACGGAGGCGAGCGCGAAGGCGTAGGAGGCCCGGTCGCGGACCTTGCGGTAGGCCGAACGGGCACCGGGCACCGGGGAGGGCAGCTCGACACCGGTGATCAGCTCACCGTGCCGCAGCACGGTGTCCCGCTCGGGCGCGTCCCCCGGCAGCCGGTGCAGCTCGGTCAGCGGCAGCGACCGGGACCCGCCGGCCGCCGTGCAGTGGACCTGCGCGTCCAGCGCGGCCAGCGCCACGGCCATGTCGGAAGGGTGGGTGGCGATACAGTGCTCCGACGCGCCGAGCACCGCCAGATCGCGGTGGACACCCGTACGCGCGGGGCAGCCCGAGCCCGGCCGCCGCTTGTTGCAGGGCTTGGCGACGTCCTGGAAGTACAGGCAGCGGGTGCGCTGGAGCAGGTTCCCGCCGGTGGTGGCCATGTTGCGCAACTGCTCGGACGCCCCGGCCAGCAGCGCCTGGGAGAGCACCGGATAACCGGCCCGTACGGCGGGGTGCGCGGCCAGCGCGCTGTTGCGTACCGTGGCGCCGATCAGCAGCCCGCCGGTCTCGGTACGGGTCACCTCATCCAGCGGCAGCCGGCTGACGTCGACCAGGAACGCGGGCGTCTCCACCCCCAGCTTCATCAGGTCGACCAGGTTCGTACCCCCGCCCAGGAAGGCGGCTCCCGGCTCGTCGGTCAGCATCGCCGCGGCCGTGAAGGCGTCGTTGGGCACCTCGTAGCGGAAGGGTTTCATCGCGCCACCTCCTGTACGGCGTCGACGATGTGCGCGTACGCTCCGCAGCGGCACAGGTTGCCGCTCATCCGCTCCCGTACCTCCGCCGCGGTCAGCTCCACCGGACCGTCCGGCACCCCCGGCGGGGATGCGGCACTGGGCCGCCCCGCCCGTGCCTCGGCGATCACCGCCACACCGGAGCAGAGCTGGCCGGGCGTGCAAAAGCCGCACTGGAAGGCGTCGTGGTCGACGAACGCCTGCTGGAGCGGGTGCGGCCGGTCGCCGTCCGCCAGTCCCTCGACGGTGGTGACGCGCGCCCCGGCGACCGACACCGCCAGCACCAGACACGAATTGACCCGGCGCGGCGCCCCCGCCTGACCACCGTCCCCGTGCCTCCCGCCTTCCCCTGCTGTTTCTCCCCTCCGCCGGTCGTCCAGCAGGACGGTGCAGGCCCCGCACTGCCCGTGGTCGCACCCCTTCTTGGCGCCGGTCAGCCCGGCGTGCTCGCGCAGCAGGTCCAGCAGCGTGGTGCGGTGGTCGAGGACGGCGGAGAACAGCTCGCCGTTGATCCGCAGGGACAGCGCGGTACTCGTATTCACGTCGCCGGTTCCTTCCGGTGGGCCGGGACCGCGGCATACCGCGGCACAGCCCTTCGGGCTAACCTGGGACGGCCACCACTAAACCTGCCGCCGGCAAACCCACCGGTACGGCCCCACCACCCGACGCGGGCCTCCCACCGCTCCCACGGAGCCCACCCCGGGCCGCCGCCCGTCAGGGCTGGTACTCGTACCCGATCGTGAACCGGGGCGGCAGACACCACTCCCCGTACTCGATGACCCCCTCCGCATCCGACCACCTGTGGGCACCGGCCAGCACCGGCGAGCCGACCGGCAGCGCGAGGGCACCGGCCTCGCGGGCGTCGGCGGGGCGCGCGTGCAGGTCGTCACGGGCGTGGGTGACCGTGCGGCCGGTCGCCTCCAGAACCCGGGCCGAAAGTCCGTGATTGCGACCCGGAGCGGTGTTCAGCAGATCCGGAACCAGCGCGGCGAACGGAGCCGGATACCAGGTCACCGCGAACACCGTCCTGGTCCTGCCCCGCCCGGCCAGCCACTCGCGCCGCACCACCTGATCCCCGGCCGCCAGATCGAAGATCTCCGCCACGTACAGCGGCGGCACGATCAGCTCGGCCGCCGTCACCCGGCTCGTCTCCCCCTCCGCCAGGAACGACTTCACCCGCTGAACCCTGGCCAGCCGGTCCCGCGCCGACAGGGTCCAGCGAGGATCGTCGGCGACGTAGGTGCCGCGCGGGTGGTACGGATGAAGTTCTCCACCTGGAGAGCCTGCAAGGCCCGCGAAACGGTGGCGGCTGCCACCTGCCACTGGCCGGCGATCTCCCGGTTGGTCGGCAGCTTGGTGCCGGGTGCCAGCTCCCCCGACAGAATGCGCTCGCGGAAGTGATCCGCGACCTTCGTGAACGTCTTGGGGCTGGGCATGGGGCCTGCCCTTCCATAGAGTTGACGACCCGTCACCGAGAGTACGCTAGTGCACTGCGAACCGTAGCGGTAGCGCTTCGGCCACTCGAATACTGAACTGGAGCACCGGCCTGTCAAGGGGTCGGCCATGTGTCGTTCGAAGGTGGCGATGAGCAGTGACGGAACCGATCAGATACTCGACCCCGCCGGTCGATCTCCCGCTGCGCCTGGACGTGGAGCCGACACCGGTCGAAGGCTGTGCGGGGTGCGCCGAACTGGACAAGGTGCGCGACCGGGCCCGCGCGGTAGGTGACATGACCACCGTCAGCGACTGCAACGTCTACATGCGACGCCACCCGGAGGGACACCAGTGAGTCCCCTGTGGCCGGCCCCTACGAAGACTCGGGTTCCGTCGGCCACTGTGCTCTCACGCGCCGAGTCGGCTGTGCCTCGTTCCGGGCGCCTGAGAATCGAGGACGGCGGCGACGGCCTCGATCTCGACGAGCTGGTCGGCGTAGCCGAGGACGGTGACGCCCATCAAGGTGCTGGGGACGTCGTGGTCGCCGAAGGCGTCGCGGACCACCTGCCAGGCGGTCACCAGGTCCGTCCGGCACGTGGACGCGACGAGGACCCGGGTGCTGATGACGTCTTCCAGCGAGGCGCCCGAGGCGGCGAGCGCGGTGCGCATGTTGTCGACGGCTTTCGCCGCCTGGCCCGCGTAGTCACCGACCGCGGCCGTGGAACCGTCCTTGTTCAGCGGGCAGGCCCCGGCGAGGAAGATGAGCCGTGAGTCGGCGGGTGCCGTGGCCGCGTAGGCGTACTCGGCGATGTCGGACAGGGAGTCGGAGCGGATCAGGGTGACGGCACGAGTCACGGTCGCTCGGGTCCTTTCGCGTCGGGCGTGGAAGCGCGGAAGTGCGGAAGTGCGGAAGTGCGGTCATCCTGCCAAGTCGGTTCCGGCTTCCGCCTCCTGTTTTCGGGCCCGGGCGTCCCTTTGACGTCCGACCAGGAGGGGATCGATGCCGAAGACGCGGAAGATGCCGAAGGCGCCGAAGAGGTGGGGGAACACGGGCTGTCAGCGGCGGAGGTAGGCCAGGACGGCCAGGACCCGGCGGTGGTCGGTGTCGCGGGTGTGCAGGCCCAGCTTGTCGAAGATGTTGCCGATGTGCTTGGCCACCGCTGCCTGGCTGACCACCAGCGTGCCGGCGATGGCGGAGTTGGAGCGCCCCTCCGCCATCAGCTCCAGCACCTCCGTCTCACGGGGCGTCAGTTCCTGAACGCGGGACCGCCCGCGGCGGCTGCGCAGCAGTTTCCGTACGATCTCCGGGTCGATGACGGTCTCCCCGCCGGCCACCCGCCGTACCGCGTCGAGGAACTCCAGCACATCGCCCACCCGGTCCTTGAGCAGATAGCCGACCCCCGCGCTGCCGCACTCCAGCAGCTCCGCGGCGTAGTCCGCCTCCAGATACTGCGAGAGCACCAGCACCGCCAGGTCCGGGAACTCCGCGCGCAGGGCGAGTGCGGCGCGCAGCCCCTCGTCCCGGAAGCCGGGCGGCAGCCGGACGTCGACCACCGCGATGCCGGGGCGGTGCTCGCGCACCGCGGCCAGGAGCGAGGGCCCGTTGTCGACCGCCGCGCTCACCTGGTGGCCGAACTTCTCCAGGATCTGCACGAGGCCCTCGCGCAACAGGGCGGAATCCTCCGCGATCACGATTCGCATGGAATCTCCACATGCAACAGGGTCGGCCCGCCGGCCGGGCTCGACAGATGAACGGTGCCCTCGAAAGCGGCGACCCGGTCGGCCAGCCCCAGCAGCCCGCTGCCCGACTCGGCGTCGGCGCCGCCCACCCCGTCGTCGTACACCTCCAGCACCAGCCGCGCACCCCGCCGCCGCAGCGACAGCCGGGCCGTGGCCGCGCCGCTGTGCTTGGCGACGTTGGCCAGCGCCTCGCAGGCCACGAAGTATGTCGCGGCCTCCACCGCCTCCGAGGGCCGCTCGGGCAGGTCCACGTCCAGCTCCACCGGTACGGCGGAGTCCTCCGCCAGGCGCGTGAGCGCCGCGGGCAGGCCCCGGTCGGTGAGCACCGACGGGTAGATGCCGTGCACCAGGTCACGCAGTTCGGTCAGGGTGGTACGGGCCTCCCGGTACGCCGTTTCCAGCAGTTCGCGCGCCGCCGGCGGGGCGTCCGGCAGTTCCAGGCGGGCCAGGCCCAGCGTCATGATGAGGCCGGTGAGCCGCTGCTGCGCCCCGTCGTGCAGATCGCGTTCGATACGGCGCCGTTCGGCGTCGTACGCGCCCAGGATGCGGGCCCGCGACCGCACCAACTGCCCGATGCGCCGGTCCGGCCCGCCACCGTCCCCGTCCTCGGCGCGACCCCGGGTCAGCACACTCGCGGCCAGTCGGGCGCGGGCCGCGGCATACCGGGTGAGCACCCAGGAGAACAGGGCCAGCAGGACGGCACCACAGAGCGTCAGTGCCACGGCTTGTACGTCCGAGGTGGCACGGAAGACCGCGGTGCGCAGTTCGCCGTCCGGGGCCAGGCGGCGCAGTACGGGGCGGCGAGCAGCGCGGCGGACAGCGACAGCCCGCCGATGACCAGGACGAAGTCGGCGAAGGACAGCAGACAGTGGAACACGGCGTAGGCCAGTTCCCACCACGTCGCCGGCTCGGTCAGCCGGCGCCGGGCCCAGGCGAACGGCCCGCCGGTCACCGGTGTGTGCGGTGAGGGGACGGGCGTACCGGTGAACCACCGCAGGCGGGCCCGCTCGACCGCGCCCACCGCGATCCCCGACAGGGCTGCCAGGGCGAGCAGGGGGAGGCCGACGAGCAGCAGGGCGGTCGCCAGTCCCACCGTGGCGGCGAGCGCGGCGACGATCAGCCAGACCTGGCCGATGGGGAAGCCGCCGGCCAGATATCCGGCCGAGCGTCCCAGCCGCGCGGCCGGGCCCCGTACTCGTGCGACTGCTGTCGCGGCCCGCCGCCGGGCCCGTACGGCCGTCGCCGCCGCCCGCTCCCGTACGGCCCTCGCCGGCGCGCGCCCTGGCACCCGTCCCCCCACCTGCGTCCTCGTCCCGGTCCCCGACGTCCGTTCCGGTCCGGACACCCGGCGCTTCCGTACGGCTGATCAAGAGTAGACCCAGGTCTACCCCGGGTCTCCACCGCGCTCCACCGACGGCGGGCGGTGCGCGCCGTTGACTTGGGCCATGACATCGATACGCCCGCAACGGCCTCATGACGACTCGGGATACGGGCGAGGGTCCGCGTCCGCGTCCGCACCCGTGCCCGGTCCCGGTTCCGGGGCCGGTCCCGGAACCGGACCGGGGGACGGCGGCCATGCCGTACGGCTGCGCTCGGTGGGCAAGGTGCACGGCAGAGGGCCGGGCGCGGTCGTCGCCCTCCACGAGATCAGCCATGATTTCCGCCGCGGCACCTTCACCGCCGTCACCGGGCCTTCGGGCTCCGGAAAGTCGACTTTGATGCACTGCGCGGCCGGCCTGGAACGGCCCACCCGGGGAGTGTGGAGCTGGCCGGCCATGCGCTGGCCGGCCTGTCCGAGCGGCAGTTGACCCTGCTGCGGCGGGACCACGTCGGATTCGTCTTCCAGGACTTCCACCTCCTGCCCGCCCTGACCGTCACCGCCAACGTGACCCTTCCGCTACGGCTCGCCGGGCGCCGGCCCGACGCCCGCCGGCTGACGCGCCTGCTGGACCGGGTCGGGCTCTCGGACCGGCGCGGCCACCGGCCGGCCGAGCTGTCGGGCGGCCAGCGGCAGCGGGTCGCGCTGGCCCGCGCGCTGATCACCGGGCCCGATGTGGTCTTCGCCGACGAGCCGACCGGCGCGCTGGACCGGGCCGGTGGCCAGAACGTACTGGCCCTGCTGCGTGGCGCCGTGGACGAACTGGGGACGACGGTGGTGATGGTGACGCACGATCCGCACGCGGCGCGGTGGGCCGATGACGTGCTGGTGCTCGCCGACGGGCGGTTGGCGGACCGGCTGACCGGGCGCGAGGTCTCGGCGGAGCGGATCGCGGCCTGCACGGCGGGGGTGACGTCGTGACCGTCCGATCGAGTACGCCGACGCGCGGTATCCGTGCGCGGGCCGGCCGGTACGGTGGCGCGTCGGTGGCCACCGCCATGGGGGCGGCCCTGCTCACCGTACTGATCACGGTCTTGGACCGGGTCCACCGGGCCGGGCCGGGGCACGGGCCGGAGAAGACGGTGCAGGCGCTGCTCGGCCTGGTCGGCGGCACCTCCGGCCTGGCGACGCTGCTGCTGGTCGCCAACACCCTGTCCCTGGTGGTGCAGCAGCGCCGCCGGGAGATCGGGACGCTGCGTCTGATCGGGGCGACACCCGGGCAGATACGCACCCGGCTCGTCACCGGGGCCGCGGTGGCCGGTGCGCTGGGCGGCCTGGTGGGGGCCGCGGCCGGAAGCGCCGTGGCGGGACCGGTCCTCGGGTGGCTGATCCGCAACGAGGTGCTGCCGTACGGGCCCACGGCGGGCTTCTCCCCGCTCGGCTTCGTACTGGGGGCGGGGTGTGTGGTGGCCGTCTCGGTGCCGGCCGCGCTGGCGGCGGTGCGCGGACCGCTGCGGGTACCGGCCGTCGCCGCCCTGCGGGAGGCCACGGTGGAGCGCCGCGCGCTGCCGCCGGGGCGCGCGGTGGCGGGGCGGTGACGCTCGCCCTCGGCTGGGCCGCCTGGAGCCGGTACGGGCACCGGAGCGGCCCCGCAGCCGCCGTGAACGGTGCTCTGGCGCTGGGGCTGTTGCTCCTGGCCGGCATCTGGCTGCTCTCCCCGGCGCTCGTGCGGCCGTTGGGCGCGGTGTGCGCGCTGCCGGGCCGGCTGCTGTCCCGCTGCTCGGGCGGCCTCGCCGCCGCGAACGGTGCCGGCGCCGTACGGCGGGTCGCGGCCATGGCGGGTCCGGTCCTGTTCGCGGCGGGCGTGAGCGCGCTGCTGCTGTGCGGCAACGCGGCCTCGCAGGCGGTCTCGCACGCGGCCTCGCAGGCGGTCGCGCGGACGGCGGCTGACGCGCCCGCGCACGGCCGGACGTCTGCGCGCGGTCATGTGTCCGCGTACGGCCGGGTGCCGGTGTACGCCCATACGTCCGCGTACGGTCAAGTCTCCGCGTACGGCCCGGCGCGGACGGGTGCCGGCGCTCCGCCGCCCGGGGCGCGGCGTGCTGCCGACCCCGTGAAGCAACGGGAGCGCAACGCGGTCGGCATGCGGGTCCTGATGGTGCCGCTGGCCCTCTTCTCGGGCGCCGGGATCCTCAACACCGTGGTCGTCGCCACGCGCCGGCGACGACCGGAGTTCGCGGCCCTCCGGCTGGCGGGCGCCACCCGCGGGCAACTGCTGCGGATGCTCGGCTGGGAGTCGCTGACCGTGGTGCTCGTCGGGCTGGTCCTGGCCGGCGCCGTGGCCGCCGGCTGTCTCACCGGGCTGGCCGGGCGGCTGTCGGCGCCGGCCGGTGGCGGGTACCCCGGCAGCCTGTGGGACGTGCTGCCGTGGCTGTCACTGGCGAAGGTGGTGGCGGGCTGTGCCGGGCTGGGGCTGCTGGGCGTGCTGGTGCCGGGGTTCTCGTCCTGCGCACCCGCGCCGTACGGGCGGCGCGGGAGGACGGCTGACCGGGGTGACGGCACGGCTGTCACGGGGCGGCCACCCGTCACCTGCGTACGTCGACGCGGGCGTCGAGGTCGGTGCACAAGGCGGACAGCCGGGCCTTGAAGGAGTCGACGATGTGGGTTGCGGTCTCCTTGGTGACGAGGGATGAGGAGTAGAGCAGTTCTCCTTCGATGCCGCCCGGGCCGTTGCCGGGGTCGCGCAGCTCACGGAACTGGAAGAGGAGGTCCAGTTCGGTGTGGGCCAGAGGCATCGGGCGGATACGGACGCTCGGACCGTCCGGCCAGGTCTCCTCGCCGGCGGCCGGGTCCAGGTGGAGATACGTCACGGCGGTCTGGAAGACCGGGTGCCGCCGGGAGGAGCGGGGCGGGTTGAGCAGCTCCACCACCCGGTCGAAGGGGAAGTCCTGGTGGTCGTGGGCGGCCAGGAGACGGTCGCGTACCCGGCCGATCAGTTCGCGGTAGGTGGGTTCGCCCGAGGTGTCGGTGCGCAGCACCACCATGTTGACCACGCAGCCGATGAGACCGTCCAGCGCCGCTTCGTCGCGACCGCTCAGGGGCAGGCCGATGGGCAGGTCACGGCCCGCTCCCGCGTCGCCGAGCGCGGCTGCGAGGGCGGCGTGCACCACCATGTACGTGCTCGCGGCGCACTCCCGCGCGCTCGCCGCGACCCTGGCGTGGGTGTCCGGGTCCAGGACGACGGACAGGGTGTCCGCCGGTCCGCGGTCGGCAGCGAGGGCCGGGGTGGGGTCGAGGGCCGGGGGGGGCGCCGTCGTCCGGCAGTTCCGGGTCCCGTGGCAGCGCCGGGTCCTGCGGCAGGCCGGCGAGTGCCTCCTGCCAGTAGCGGGCGTGCCCGGCCGCCCGGCTGTCCGGGTCGTCCTGCGCGCCCAGGCGGTCGCGCATCCACAGTGTGTAGTCGGCGTACTGGACCGCCGGGGCGGGCCAGCGGGGCCGTTCGCCCGCGGCCCGTGCCAGGTAGGCGGTGCGCAGGTCCTGGCGCAGCGGAGCGAGGGAATGTCCGTCGAAGGCGATGTGGTGGAGGACGAACTGCAGGACGTGCCGGTCGGGCCCGAAGCGGAACAGCCGTACCCGCAGGGGGAGTTCGGTCGCCAGGTCGAAGCCCTGTGAGAGGCCGGCCGCCAGTGCTTCGTCCAGTTCGGCTTCCGGCACCTCGATTGTACGGATGTCCGGGCGTGCCCGGTCCGGCGGCAGGATGCGCTGCTCGGGCCCGCCCGGTCCGTACGGGAGGACGGTACGCAGCACCTCGTGGCGCTCGACGAGGTCCCCGACGGCCGCGCACAGCGCCGGGACGTCCAGCGCGCCGTGGAACTCGACGGGCAGTGAGGTCACGTAGTCCGGCCGGTGGTCCCCGAGGTAGTTGACCGTCCACAGGCGCTTCTGGGCGGGGGAGAGGGGGATGACCGCCGGGCGGGGGCCGGGAGTCCACCGCGGGCCGGCCGGTGCCGCGGCCTGCTCGTCGCGCGCGCCCTGCGTCCGCTGTTCAGCCCGTTGTTCCATCCGCCGTTCCATCCGCTGTTCCAGGGACCGCACCGTGGGTGCCTCGAACAGATCCCGTACCGACACCTCGCCGCCCAGTTCGGCGCGGATCCGGCCGGTGACCCGGACGGCGGAGAGCGAATTGCCGCCGAGCGCGAAGAAGTTGTCCTCGACGCCCACGTCGGGCACGCCGAGCACATCTGCGAGCAGCGCGGCCAGCACCTGCTGGCGGGGCGTACGGGCCGGGCCCCGGCCGCCGTTCCCCCGGGCTCCGGAGCGGGCAGCGCGGCGGTGTCGACCTTCCCGTTGCGGGTCAGCGGCAGCGCGTCCAGCGTGATCAGCGTGGCGGGCACCATATGGGCGGGCAGCTTCGCGGCCAGCCCGGCGCGCAGTTCGCCGGTGTCCAGTGGGCCGTCGGGCACCACGTACCCGATGAGCGCCTTGCCCGAGGGGCCGGTTCCGCGCGCGACCACGGCGGCTACGCCCACACCGGGCTCGCGGCTCAGCGCCGCCTCGATCTCCCCGGGCTCGATCCGGAAACCGTTGACCTTGAGCTGGCGGTCCGTGCGGCCCAGGAAGTGCAGCCGCCCGGCCGAGTCCCAGCGGCCCAGGTCTCCCGTACGGTACATCCGGCTGCCCGGCGGGCCGTACGGGTCCGCGACGAAACGTTCCGCGGTCCGGCCGGGCCCGCCGAGGTAGCCCTGGGCCGTGCCGCCGCCGGCGAGGTGGATCTCGCCGGGCACGCCCGGGGGTACGGGCCGCAGCGCCGGGTCCAGCAGCAGGACGCGGGTGCCGGGGGCCGGTCCGCCGACGGGCAGGGGCCGCGGGTCCTGCGCAGGCCCGGCGGGGACCTCGTACCCCGCCGCGTACGCGGTGGTCTCCACGGGACCGTAGAGGTTGAACACCCGCAGTCCCGGCGCGGCCCGGCGGGCGCGCCGTACCGC